>JBFHML010000003.1:0-78642 GCA_041594335.1 Porticoccaceae bacterium | reverse complement strand
TGTCGGTGGCGCGGTCGTGCTCGTATTCCATGTGCGATGGCTCGAAGAGTCCCAGAAGCCTTTTGCCGGAGGCGGGATCAAAGGCGTCGAAGCCCGCTTGGTTCCAGACGAACTCGCCGTCGAAGCGGGTGGTGAACTCCTCGGTCAGGTCGCGTCCGTCGCCGCGGCGCCCTTGGGCATTGCGGTCCTCCGGATCGATTCGGGTGTCCGGGAGAAACTCGCGCCGCCCGCCGCCCAGCACCACCTCGATGCCGTCGCCGATCGCCCCAGGACCGAAGTTATCGATGAGTTGCGCGGCAATATCTGGGATCGCGGTGTCGGGTGGCAACTGCGTGTCTCGCTCCCAATCCCGTTCCGACGTATGCGCATAGGTTGCGGCTGGGGTGGCATGGGTGATGCGGGCGGTGGAAATGATACCGGTCGCCAATCCCCGGTGCTCCGCCATTTCGAGGAGCGAGGGAACGCGGTGTGCTGCGATGACGGCCGCGTCGGTCTCTCCGCGGCATACTTCAGGGCCGAGGCCGAGCACCCCGTCATTGGTCTTGATGCCGGCCATCATAGCGGTCATGGTGGGTGCCGAGTCCGGGGTCTGCTGATTCGCAGAGTAGGTTTTGGACAGCGCCAGGTAGGGCAGCTCCTCAAACGCCAGCCGGTTGCGCTCCCCATCTGCGCCGGCCAGCTGCCCCTCTAGAATACGCGCCGCGGTCACGGTGGCGACGCCCATGCCATCACCAATGAACAGGATCACATTGCGCGCCTGCCCCGGATCCGCCTGCAGTTCCACGGCGTTGCGCAAGGCTTGCTGGCCGTCGCGGTACCAGAAGGTGGCGCTCTCGTCAGCGCCTGCCGCGGGGCCTGCTGCGAGGCACGAGGTGATCAGGCAGAGCGCCGCGAGCGCGGTGGAGTGATCTGTGGTTTTCTGCATCGTGTTTCCGTCGGGTTTGCGGGATGGATTGCTATCCAGTCTCCCCAGGCCGCATGACAGTGCTGTGATGGCGCGCCTGGGCATCGGCGCGTTTGCCATTTGGCTGTCCCGCCCCTAGAATGGCGCCCCCGCCGGTATTGCCGGCGGCTCCTTGCCGCACCGGAGGGCCGGGCGGTTGTTATCCGTGGGGAGACACCATGCGTCATTATGAGATCGTGTTTCTGGTCCACCCGGATCAGAGCGACCAGGTCGGTGCCATGATCGACCGGTACGTCAATATTGTCGAAACCAGCGGCGGTACGGTACACCGTCGAGAGGATTGGGGTCGGCGACCGCTGGCCTATTCCATCCAGAAAGTCCACAAGGCGCACTACGCGTTGCTCAATGTCGAGTGTGGACAGGAAGCAATCAACGAGATTGAAACCGCATTTCGTTTCAACGACGCGGTACTGCGCAATCTGATCATTCGTCGCGATCGTGCGATGACTGATGAGACGCAGTTCCTCAAAGAGGAGCGCGCAGATCGAGCCGAAAAAGAAGCCCGTGAGCGGCGTGAGGCCGAGCGTGCGGCACGTGCTGCGGCGGAGGCGGCCGAGTCGCGTGAAGCAGAGTCCGCCGACCGTACCGCCGAAGAGCCCGGGGAGCATTGACCATGTCCAGATTCAGTCGTCGACGCAAATTCTGCCGTTTTACTGCTGAGGGTATCACCGAGATCGATTACAAAGATCTCGATCTGCTGCGCCCCTATGTGTCGGAAACCGGCAAGATCGTGCCCAGCCGTATTACCGGCACCAATGCGCGCTACCAGCGCCAGTTGGCCACCGCGGTGAAGCGAGCGCGCTTTCTGGCGCTGCTGCCCTACTGCGACAGCCACCAGTAATACGCTGTACCCGTGCGCGCGCTGGCGCAATTCATCATGGCCAGCCGGGCGCGGGCTGCGCTGGTCGCCAGCGTGGGAAATTTGCTCCCGCTGCTGAGTCCTGCTGCGGTGGCGCTAGTGACCCTGCGCAAAGGCAGTGCGGAGGGGTTGCTGATCGGGATTTGGGCAGTACTGCCCCTGGTGGTGACGTTTTACACCAGCGAAGTGACCCCGATGCTGGTCTGGGCCTCATTGCTCACCGTAGTGGTGGTCATGGTTGCGGCGCTGGTGTTGCGAGCCACTTCATCCTGGCAGCTCGCGCTGTTGGTGCTGTGCGGGGCGAGTGGGGCTGCAGCGCTGGTCATGGCGCAGACATTAACGGTCGAATTGACGCTGCTGCGCGAGGGGTTGACGGAATTTTTTGCGCAAATGCAGACCGCAGGGCGGGATCCCGGCATGCAGCCGGAGCTGCCTCTGGTGTTGGGACTGCTGTCTTGGGTCATGGCGGTTAGCGGCCTTGGCAGTTTATTGCTGGGACGGTGGTGGCAGGGGTTGCTCTACAACCCTGGCGGGTTGGGACGAGAGATCCGCGCGCTGCGCATGAGCCCATTAGTGGCCGTGGGTCTGATGGCCGCCGTGGTGGCCTGCCAGTTGGGTCCGGCCGGCTATGCTGTGTGGGGCAATCTGCTGGGGCTGCCCTTGTTCATGGGTGGCGTGGCGCTCGTCCACCACCTGGTGACGGCGTCACAGATTGGTGGCCATTGGCTCGCAGTGTTTTATGTGTGCCTGGTGTTGCTGTTGGGTCCCTTGGGCCTACTGCTCACCGGGGTGGGGTTAATCGACAGCCTGATCGACCTGCGCGCTCGCTTTGCGCGCCGGCGTGAAAACTCAGGCGGCTCGGAGTGAATCTGGGCGGTTTGGCACAATCGAGCGAGGTGCTTGGCGATGGAAGTGATTCTGCTGGAAAAAATTGGCCGGCTCGGCAATATCGGTGATCGAGTCCGGGTCCGCGCCGGATATGGCCGGAACTACCTGATTCCTCAGGGTAAGGCAGTGTTTGCAACCCAAGAGAATGTCGCCCGGTTTGAAGCGCGACGCGCGGAGTTGGAGCAGCTGGCGGCAGCCCGTCTGAGCGAGGCTCAAGCACTTGCCGCGCGGGTTGCGCAGGTTGGCACCCTGACGCTGAGCGCAGTGGCCGGAGAGGGCGGCAAGCTGTTTGGCTCGGTCGGTGCTCGGGACATCGCCGACGCGCTGGCAGCCGCTGGGGTCGACGTGCCCCGCACTGCGATCCGGTTGCCGGTGGGCGCGATTCGCGAGCTCGGTGAATACGAGGTCGAAATTCAGCTGCACTCCGATATCGTGCAGGAAGTACAGGTGCAGGTAATCGAGCAACGCTGACACCGGTTCCCGCCGCACGGCGGGAACCCGGATCGATACCGCGGGGCCGAGCTTATGGCACAGTGGCTGCCGGAGGATCTCGAAGATCCACAACTGCCCCATTCGCTGGAGGCAGAGCAGGCGGTCCTGGGCGGCTTGATGCTGGCGAATCAGGCGTTCGACGACGTCGCCGGCGTTCTCGCCGATGCCGATTTCTTTCTTCGCGAACATCGTGTCATCTTTACCGCCATGGGTCGGCTCGCCCAGGATGGCCAACCGTTAGATGCGCTGACGCTTTCCGAGTCGCTGAAAAGCAACAATCAGTTAGCTCAGGTCGGTGGTGACGCCTACCTGATCGACCTCGTGAACAACGCCCCCAGTACCGCGAACATCCGGGTTTACGCCCAGATCGTAGTGGAGCGGGCGGTGGTCCGGCGGCTGATCGACGCGGCCACTGATATTCTGCGCAAGGGGTATAACCCGCTCGGTTGGGATAGCAGCAAACTGCTCGCCGAGGCAGAGCGGCGGCTGCTCGAAGTGATGGAGCACAGGCCCAAGGAGGGTGGTTTTCGCGATGCGACCGAGATCCTCCGGGAGGTCATCGCCCGCATCGATGAACTTTATCAGAACGATTCGTCCATTACCGGTCTGGCGAGCGGTTTCGCGGATCTCGATGCTATGACGTCGGGGTGGCAAGACGCCGATTTGGTGATCGTGGCGGGTCGGCCGTCGATGGGCAAGACAGCCTTTGCCCTCAATATGGCTGAGCACGCTATCCTTCACCAGGACCGACCGGTGCTGGTTTTCAGTCTCGAGATGCCTGCGAGCCAGCTGGTGATGCGGATGCTGTCCTCGATGGGGCGGATCGATCAGAGCCGGATGCGCAGCGGGCGGCTCGAGCCCGAAGACTTTAACAAACTTGCCGGTGCTGCCGCCCGCCTTAAAGATCGCCCGCTTTTTATCGACGATACAGCCGGGCTGAACCCCATGGAATTGCGCAATCGGGTGCGCCGGTTGGTGCGAGAGCGCCGCGATCAGCTCAAGCGGGACAATCCCGAAGCCGCGCTCGAGCAGTTGGATCGGGATGCGCGGCCGGCGTTGATATTGGTTGACTATCTGCAGCTCATGTCGTCGGCGACGCCAGCCGAGGGTCGGGTGCAAGAAATTTCACAGATCTCCCGTGAGCTGAAAACCGTGGCGCGAGAGTTCGATTGCCCCTTGGTTGCGCTGTCCCAGTTAAGTCGTAATGTCGAGCAGCGGCCCAATAAGCGGCCGATCAACTCGGACCTGCGCGAGTCCGGCGCCATCGAGCAGGATGCCGACGTCATTGTGTTCATCTACCGAGACGAGGTCTACCACGACGATACGCCCGACAAGGGCGTCGCCGAAATCATTATCGGCAAACAGCGGAATGGACCGATCGGCGTGGCTCGGTTGGCCTTTATGGGGCAGCACACCAGGTTCGAGAATCTGGCGCGAGACTATTTTGCCGAGGAGCACTGAATCATGTCTGAGCCGAGCGGTAGAGTCGGTATGGCCAGCTACCATCGGGTGGAAGGGCTGCGCCGCGCGTTGGCAGAAGAGCGTGTCCGGGGCCGCACACTCGCGTTGGTGCCTACCATGGGGAATCTGCACGAGGGCCATTTGCAGTTGGTCCGCTTGGCTCGGGAGCACTGCGACGCGGTGGTAGTGAGTATTTTTGTCAACCCCCTGCAGTTTGGCCTCAATGAGGACTGGGAGCAGTACCCGCGTACCCTGGAAGCCGATATCGCGAAGCTGGAGTCGGCATCTTGCGATTATCTCTTCCACCCGGAAGAAAAAGAGATATATCCCAATGGAATGGCGGACCAGACCCGGGTTGTAGTGCCAACTATGACTGATATACTCTGCGGCGCCAGCCGGCCGGGGCATTTCGAGGGAGTGACCACGGTGGTGTCGAAGCTGTTCAATATTGTACAGCCCGACAAGGCCGTTTTCGGGATCAAGGACTACCAGCAGCTGGCCGTAATTCGCCGCATGGTGGAGGACCTGTGCATTCCCGTGGATATCGTTGCGGCGCCTATTGCCCGGGCCGAAGATGGACTGGCGTTGAGCTCCCGAAACAGCTATCTCGCGAGCAGTGAGCGGCCTAGGGCGACGATCCTCTACCAGACGCTGTGTTGGTGTCGGGATCAGATGGGAGCGCAGGGGCGGCGCGATTTTTCGGCCATTGAGCAAGCGGCGGCAGAGCGAATTCAGGAGGCCGGGTTTCGGCCCGATTACGTCAGCATTCGTAATGCCCGGACCTTGGATCCGGCAGCGCATGATGACGAGGAAATGGTGGTGCTGGGGGCCATGTACACCACGGGCGCCCGCCTGATCGACAATGTGACCCTGACTCTGGGGTAGGGGGTTGAAGACGTGCTGAGTACTCTGCTGAAAGCCAAGCTGCACCTGGCCTCGGTGACCCAAGCGGAACTTTGGTACGACGGCTCGTGCGCGATTGACAGCGAGCTTTTGGAGCTCGCCGGGCTGCGGGAATTCGAGCAGATCGACATCTACAACGTGAATAATGGCGAACGGTTCACGACCTACATCATTTGCGCCGAGGCTGGATCGCGAACCATTTCGATGAATGGAGCGGCCGCACGCAAGGTCCAGGTTGGCGATCGGGTGATCATCGCTACCTACGGTCAGTACAGTGAAGATGAAGCGGCGCGTCACAAGCCGAAGTTGGTTTATCTCAACGCCGACAACAGCGTAGAGCGGACCGCAAATACTATTCCCGTGCAGATCGCGTCCTGAGCGGCGCGCCCGCGGGCGCGTGATCTAACTCGACAGCGGGGGGAGCCGATGTCCGAATTTCCCGTCTATCCGGTGCCTGAATCCTGGCGGCGTTCTGCCTACGTGGATCGGGCGCGTTATGAGGAGATGTATCGTCGATCGGTAGCCGACCCAGATCATTTTTGGGCTGAACAGGCGCGAGAATTTCTGCAGTGGGAGAAGCCCTGGACTACGGTGTGTAGCGGGGATTTTGGCGCCGGAACGGCAACCTGGTTCGCCGGTGGCAAGCTCAATGTAGCGGTCAATTGCATCGATCGCCATCTGGAAGAGCGTGCCGAGCAGGTAGCGTTGCTCTGGGAGGGAGACGATCCCGCAGATAGTCGCACGGTAAGCTATCGTGAGCTCTACGAGCAGGTCTGTCGCCTGGCCAATGTGCTCCGCGCGCGGGGCGTCGCCGTCGGCGATCGGGTGTGTATCTACATGCCCATGGTGCCGGAGGCGGTATTCGCCATGCTGGCCTGCGCCCGCATTGGCGCGGTGCATTCCGTGGTCTTCGGTGGTTTTTCTCCGGAGGCGCTCAAGGACCGAATCCTCGATTCCGATTGCCGAGTGCTGATTACTGCCGACGAAGGCGTTCGCGGTGGTCGGCGCATTCCGCTGAAGCAGAATGCCGATGCCGCTCTGACGCATTGTCCGGATGTGCACACTTGCGTGGTACTAAAACGAACCGGGGGAGATATCGCCTGGAACGGGAAAATTGACCTGTGGTACCACGAGGCAGTGGCCGCCGCTGGCACGGAATGTGAGCCAGCGGCGATGGATGCGGAAGCGCCGTTGTTCATTCTCTATACCTCCGGCTCCACGGGTAAACCGAAGGGTGTCTTGCACACTACCGGCGGTTATCTGCTGCACGCGGCAATGAGCCACAAATACGTGTTTGATTATCAGGACGGCGACATCTTCTGGTGTACCGCGGACGTCGGTTGGGTCACCGGACACAGCTATATTGTCTACGGACCGCTTTGCAATGGGGCGACCACCTTGGTGTTCGAGGGGGTGCCGACGTGGCCGGATGCTTCGCGTTTCTGGCAGGTGGTCGATAAGCACCAAGTCAATCAATTTTATACGGCGCCCACTGCACTCCGTGCTCTGATGGGTGCTGGTGATGAATTCGTTACTAAGACGTCGAGGCGCAGTCTCAAGCTATTGGGCACGGTGGGTGAACCCATCAATCCTGAAGCCTGGGTTTGGTATCACCGGGTCGTGGGTGAGGGCCGTTGTCCTATTGTCGATACCTGGTGGCAAACCGAGACTGGTGGCCACATGCTGACGCCGTTGCCTGGTGCCACGGACCTAAAGCCGGGTTCCGCTACCCTGCCGTTCTTTGGCGTGCAGCCGGCATTGCTTGACAGCGAAGGCGGCGAAATCGAAGGTCCCGGCGAGGGGAGCCTGGTGATCAAGGCGTCTTGGCCTGGACAGATCCGAACGGTATTCGGCGATCACCAGCGGATGCTAGACACTTATTTTTCGACCTATCCTGGGTATTACTTTACCGGTGACGGAGCGCGTCGAGACGCCGATGGGTACTACTGGATCACCGGGCGGGTAGATGATGTGCTCAATGTTTCTGGACATCGTATGGGCACAGCGGAGATTGAGAGCGCGCTGGTACTGCACGAGCAGGTGGCCGAGGCTGCGGTGGTTGGCTTTCCCCACGACATCAAGGGTCAGGGGATCTATGCCTATGTGACCCTGATGGCCGGTGTTGAGCCCTCTGAGGCGCTGCGCAAGGAGTTGCTGGATCTGTGCAGCCGAGAAATCGGCGCTATTGCCAAGCCCGATATCATCCAATGGGCTCCCGGATTGCCGAAAACCCGGTCTGGCAAGATCATGCGCCGTATCTTGCGCAAGGTCGCCGCCAACGAATTGGACAGTCTCGGTGATACGTCGACCCTGGCGGATCCCGGGGTGGTTGATGATTTGGTCCGTAACCGCCAGGGAGGCTAGGCGGAGACCGAGTCATGGCCCAGTTGCGAATCTGCCGGGCGCATCAGCTCGAGACGGCGGAATTGCGCCGCCGCGTGGAGAGCCTCGCGGCCAAGTTGGTCGCGCGCTACGGCGGCGCATACCGCTGGCAGGGTGATCTGATGCGGTATCAGCGCAGTGGCGATATCGACGCTGAGATCCACTGCGCGGCCTCTGAGCTACGCCTTGAGGTGGTTCTGGGCCCCTTGGCGAGCTTTTTACGCGGCACCATCGAGCGGGAGCTGCATTCAGCTCTCGACCGGCATCTCCAAGTCTCAGCGAAAGATTAGTTTTTAAGCGTTCACTGCGCGGCGTGCCGATTCCGGTACGGCCGCGCGATCCCATCGGTACACCCGCATCGGCGGTATGTTACGCAGTTCGATCTGTCGGCGCGGGATGCCCAGCACGGGTCGTGCGAGGCGTGCGACTTGGGCGCTTACTTGATAGGCCACAAAGCGACCTGCGGGCGCCAAAGTGTCGGCGACGGCGCTGAGAATTCGGGTGCCGACCGCTTTGTCCATCGTTGAAAAGGGAATTCCCGAGATCACGGCGTCTGGTGGCGGCAGCTGATGTGCTTGGAGGATCTCGGCAAGTTCGGCCGCGCTACCGAAATGGGGGATCAGCCGGGGATCGTTCAGTTCTCCTAATAATTGGTGTAGGCGCGGATTGATTTCGATGCCGATCAGTCGGGCATCGGCTGGCATGGCGGCAAGCAGGGCCCTGGTAATCCCTCCTGTGCCGGTTCCCAACTCGACGATGACCTTGGCGCTTGCAATATCCGCGAGGCCCACGACACGGCGCTCCAGATAGCGCGAGCTGGGAATGACGGAGCCGATTTGGCGGGGGTTTTTGAGGAACTGCTGGAGAAAAACGACGCGGTCGTCCGGGGTCTTGGCGAAGTGTTGGGGCATGCCGACATCTCCCTGCGCAGAGGCTGGATTTGATTATTCCCCGACGGATCTGGATCCGCGTCGGGCTATGCCCCTATTGTTGCCCAGCAACAACGCGCTGCAAAGTCCACCGCCCACAGCCTACTGCTATGATTTCAGGGATCCGGCTGCGGCCGTTTTGTCCCAGCTGACTTCTGAAAGGAAAACGCGATGTTGCTACTCGGATCCGGACGTGACCGTCTGCGGCCTGCCCGCGGTTCCCCCAGGCGCTGGTGGTTCGTCTGCCAGATGGTTTGGGTAGCGAGCGCGGTAGCCTGGGGCGTTCCCGCGACGGCTGAGCCTGGAACCGACGCCAAAGACCCTGGCGTGGCGGTCGATGCCGCGCCGGTCATCGAGGCAATGCACGCGAACGAGGCCCTTGCGGCGCGTCTGGCGGACGTACACCAACGTCTAGAGGGAATAGTTGAATCACAGCGTGGGCTGCGCGTGCGCCTCGAAGAGGTCCGGGAGCTGCGGGATACGGCCGTGGATCAGTTGGCCATCGCCAAGTCCGGCGGTACCCTCGGTCGGGTATTGCACCGCCAACGACAAGAGCTCCCGAGCTTGATGCCGGAGCCGCAAGAAGCGCGCAAGCGGGGCGAAGCTATCGCGCAGGCGCGCGTCGAGCAAATGGAACTGCGGGCCGAGCGTAAAGCTCTAGCGCGGGGCGGCGACACGCTCGATGAGCGGCTTGCGCCATTCCCCGAACAGGAGCGCCATGCGCTGCGGCCGGTGTTGAAAGCGGAACTGGAACGTGGCGCGCAGTTGCGCGAGCGACTGGATCGGGCTTATACCCACTACATTACCGAATTAACCAGCCTGGACCAACTGGCGCGACAACTCGCCGAAGTCACGGATGACTACGCAGAGTTATTGAGTCGTGATTTGGTGTGGGTGGCGGATGCGCGGCGCCCGAATTGGCATTGGCCACTCTCCGCCTTCGCGCCGTTGCGGGCCTTGGTCGAGCCGGGTGTCTGGCGCGAGCTGTTATTGGCGTCGGCACGTTCCTGGCGGCTGCATCCATTGGTGCTGAGCGGCGCACTGTTGGCGGTGGGGCTTGGCTTTTTCTATCGTGGCCGCCTGCGGGTCTGGTTGGAGCGCTTCGCTGCGCCTGTCGGCGACCCCGAGCGCGACCGATTCCGCCATACGGCAGGTGCCGTGTTGGTCAGCCTACTCTTGGCGACACGGGTGCCGCTGACATTCGGGTTCGCGGCCTTGGTGCTTGGGGGTGGCGCGGGCGCGCGATGGCTTCAAGCCTTGTCCGAGGGGTTGGGCGTCGCTGCCTTGGTGGCGCTAGTGCTCGAACTGGCTCGCGTTTTTTGCCGGGATGAGGGATTGTTGGGGGCCCATCTGGGCTGGCCGCGAGGGCCGCGCCAGGTGGTCACTCGAGCCCTGTACATGCTGTTGCCGGCGTTGGTGGTATCTACCCTGGTGGTGGCCGCGACCAACGCGCTCGGTGAGCATTTAGACACCTTGGGCCGTGCCGCATTCGTTCTGGGCGCGATCGCCTTGACACTCTTTATCGGGCGCGCTCTTCATCCCGAGGGCGGCTTACTGTCGCTGTATTTTGTCGATGCCCGTCGACACGGTTGGCCCTGGAATCTTCGCTCCCTGTGGTTTGGCGCTTTCGCCTCCGTGCCTTTGGTTCTGGCGGTCCTGGCTTTGGCCGGCTATTACTTCACCGCGCAGGAGGTGTTGGCGCGCTTCTGCGCAACCCTGGTGTTGGGCGCCTTGGTGGTGCTGGGGACACAGATTGCTTTGCGCGGGTTGCGACTGTTCGAGCTACGGCTCGCTCGGCGCCAGGTGCCGTTGCCTAACCCTGTTGCGGAGCGCCGTGACGTTGGCGTGGAAATGCAGGGGGAGGCGACAGTCTCAGTTGAGGATGACCAGAAAATCGATTTGAGCGCGGTCGATGCGCAGGTCCGGGGCTTCCTCAAGATTATCGCCGCGCTGGTATTTCTCGTTGGCGTTTGGTGGATCTGGGTTGACCTCTTGCCGGCGCTGGCGGCGCTGCGAGAAATCGTACTGTGGGAGTACTTGTCGGGTAGTGGCGAGAATGAAACCCGTGCTGCAGTCACCGCCGCGAGTCTGGGAATCGCCTTCGGTATCGCGGTGCTGACGTTCGTCGCGGCGCGCAACCTGCCCGGGTTGCTGGAGGTGGCGGTATTGCAGCGGTTGCAGGTCGACGCGGGTGCTCGCTATGCCGCCAATGCGGTCAGCCGCTACGTGATCATCACCGTGGGTGTACTGGTGGTCGTGAATCTGCTCGGCTTGGAATGGAGTCGATTGCAGTGGCTGGTCGCGGCGTTGGGGGTCGGGTTGGGGTTTGGGCTGCAGGAAGTGGTGGCCAATTTCGTGTGCGGGTTGATCGTGCTGTTTGAGCGCCCGTTTCGCATTGGCGACACCGTGACGGTTGGATCGGTGACCGGCACCGTCACCCGAATTCGAATTCGCGCCACGACCATTACGGACTGGGATCGCAAAGAGTTGATCGTGCCCAACAAGGCGTTTATCACCGATCAGCTCATCAATTGGACTCTGAGTGACCCAGTGTTGCGGGTGATTGTGCCCGTAGGCATTGCCTATGGATCGGACACTGCGCTGGCGCGGCGCCTGTTACTTGAGGTGGCGCAGAGATGTACCCGAGCGCTTAAGGATCCTCCTCCACAGGTTTGGTTTGTCGGCTTTGGGGATAGCAGTTTGAATTTCGAGGTGCGGGTCTTCGTCATGGGGCTGTCGGAGTTGTTGCCGACGACACACGAAATTCATGAAGCGATTGATGGGGCGTTTCGGAAGCACGGTGTGGAAATCTCGTTTCCGCAGCGTGACCTGCATCTGCGCAGCTTGGATCCGCAGGTCGCGGAACTGTTGCGCGGGCAATCCCTGCCCGGTGGACCCGAAGCGACCTCTAGCTGAGCCGAGCTATCCGCGTTCGGCGAGAGGGGTGATGGCGCGTCGCTGCTCCCCAGTGTAGAGCTGTCGTGGGCGACCGATCTTGTAGCTGTTGCTGATCATTTCATTCCAGTGCGCGATCCAGCCTACCGTACGGCCGGTGGCGAAAATCACGGTGAACATCTCCGTGGGAATGCCGATCGCTTTCATGATGATGCCAGAGTAGAAGTCGACATTGGGGTAGAGTTTTTTGTCGACAAAATAGTCGTCTTCTAGCGCAATTCTTTCTAGTTTTTTGGCGATTTTTAGCAATGGGTCGTCTTCGATCCCCAGTTCCGCAAGCACATCGTCGCAGGCTTGCTTCATGACTTTGGCCCGGGGGTCGAAGTTCTTGTACACGCGATGGCCGAAGCCCATCAAACGAAACGGATCATTCTTGTCCTTGGCGCGCTTGACGAACTGGTCAATGTGCTTTTCGTCGCCAATCTCGGCGAGCATTTCCAGCACCGCCTGGTTGGCCCCACCGTGAGAAGGTCCCCACAGGGCGGCGATGCCGGCGGCAATGCAGGAGAAGGGGTTGGCCCCGGAAGAGCCGGCGAGGCGGACGGTCGAGGTGGACGCGTTTTGCTCGTGGTCGGCGTGGAGCAAAAACAGTAGATCCATGGCGCGTGCGAGCACGGGGCTGATCGGCCGATTCTCGCAGGGGGTCCCAAACATCATGTTGAGGAAATTTTCCGCGTATTTGAGTTCATTGCGCGGATACATATAGGGCTGACCGATATAGTGCTTGTAGCACATGGCCGCGATGGTCGGCATTTTGGCGATCAGTCGGTGGGCAGTGATCATGCGATGCTGCGGGTCGGTGATATCCAAAGAGTCGTGGTAGAAGGAGGAAAGTGCGCCGACCACGCCACACATCATCGCCATCGGGTGGGAGTCGTAGCGAAATCCGGAGAGAAACTGCTCGACCGAGCGGTTGACCATGGTATGCGTAGTAATAATATTTTCGAATTCTGCCTTTTGTTGCTGATTGGGGAGTTCACCATTGAGCAACAGGTAGCAGGTTTCGAGGTAATCCGATTTTTGGGCCAGTTCCTCGATGGGATAGCCGCGGTGTAGCAGAATGCCCTGGTCGCCATCGATGTAAGTAATCTTCGACTCGCAGGATGCCGTTGCTGTGAAGCCGGGATCAAAGGAAAAATGGTCGTGCTGCCCAAGTGCGGCGATATCGATGACGTCTTGCCCAAGCGTGCCCTTGAGGATGGGTAGTTCGATGGGGGATTGTCCCGGAATCGAGAGAATCGCTTTGCGCTCGGTCATCTACTTCATCTCCAAATTAACGGCCGGGACGGCGTACGTGAGTATGGGCATAATGCTAATAAAAGGCAGCGCAGCCTACCGCTGCCAGCGCGGGATTGTCAATTTGATGATGGATATTGCGTTGTAATCGCCAGACGGTTATTTCTATAATTCGCCGCCGCCGGCCGGTTCCTGCAGCGCTGCAGCCTGTAGCCGGTGATTTTTGTGCGCCCGCTTCGGGGCCCCTCCTTCCCCATTCAGCCTAAGGCAGTGCAGCCGTGAACGATAAAAGACCCGTGAACCTGGATATTGGCAGCATGCGTTTGCCGATAACCGCATATGTTTCCATTCTGCACAGGATTTCCGGAATGGTGTTGTTGGCCCTGGCGGGGCTGGCGCTTTGGATGCTGGATGTTAGCCTGAGTTCCGCGAATGGATTCGCATCACTCCAGGAAGTTTTTTCCAGCTTCTGGTTCAAATTGCTGCTCTGGGTATTGCTGGCGGCATTGGCCTATCACTTGGTTGCGGGCATTCGCCATCTGGTGATGGACCTGGGCATCGGTGAAAGCTTACGTGGGGGCGTGCTGGGTGCACGCCTAGTATTGATTTTCACCGGGATCCTGGTGATTGCGACGGGAGTCTGGCTATGGGGGTGAAACCGGTTACGAGCTTGGGGCGTAGCGGGCTCTCGGATTGGCTCATTCAGCGCGTCAGTGCGGTGGTGATCTTGCTGTATGTGGTCATCATGGTGGGGTATCTCGTCACCCATCCCAACCTCACCTATATCGACTGGGCGATGCTTCACCAGCAATTTTGGGTGCGCTTGCTGACGCTGGCTACGGTGCTTGCCATCGCGGCTCACGCCTGGATCGGCATTTGGGCGGTTCTCACCGATTACGTGACCGTGCGCTTGATGGGCCCGGTGGCAACCCCGTTGCGGGTAGTCCTCCAGCTGGCAGCGATTGCACTGATTCTGGCCTACGTGGTGTGGGCAATCGATATTCTCTGGGGAGTCTGAGGCGATGGCGAGGGTACACACGATTTCCTTTGACGCGGTCATCGTCGGTGGTGGTGGCGCGGGTATGCGCGCGGCCCTGCAGTTGGCGCAGTCCGGCTATAAGACCGCGGTCATTTCCAAGGTGTTTCCGACCCGCTCCCATACGGTCTCTGCGCAAGGGGGTATTACTTGCGCCATCGCGAGTGCCGACCCGGCAGATCAGTGGCAGTGGCACATGTATGACACCGTCAAGGGATCTGACTATATCGGTGATCAAGACGCCATCGAATATATGTGCTCCGTCGGCCCGGAAGCCGTGTTCGAGCTCGAGCATATGGGGCTACCCTTCTCGCGCACCGAAGAGGGTCGAATCTATCAGCGCCCCTTCGGTGGTCAGTCGAAGAACTTCGGCGAAGGTGGCCAAGCAGCCCGTACCTGTGCGGCGGCCGATCGCACGGGGCATGCGTTGCTACACACCCTCTATCAGAACAATCTCAAGAACAATACGGTATTCCTCAATGAGTGGTTTGCCGTCGATCTGGTCAAGAATCAGGATGGCGCTGTCGTTGGGGTAATCGCCATCGATATCGAGACGGGCGACGTGGTTCATGTCAAATGTCGGGCCACGGTTTTCGCTACGGGTGGCGCCGGGCGCATCTATGCCTCTACCACCAATGCCCATATCAACACCGGTGACGGTGTGGCTATGGCGTTGCGGGCCGGTTTTCCGGTGCAGGATATCGAGATGTGGCAATTTCACCCGACCGGGATCGCCGGTGCCGGCGTGCTGGTTACCGAGGGTTGTCGCGGTGAAGGGGGCTACCTGGTCAACAAGGACGGCGAGCGCTTCATGGAGCGCTATGCGCCGAATGCCAAGGATCTCGCCGGTCGGGATGTGGTCGCCCGCTCGATGGTGCTGGAGATCCTCGCCGGCCGCGGTTGCGGCCCTGAGGGGGATCATGTGCTGCTCAAGCTGGATCATCTCGGGGAAGAGGTGCTCCACAGCCGTCTACCCGGCATCTGCGAGTTATCCAAAACGTTCGCCCATGTCGATCCGGTGCAGGAGGCGATTCCGGTGGTGCCGACCTGCCATTACATGATGGGGGGTATCCCCACCAATGTTCACGGTCAGGCGTTGGCTCGGGGCCCCGATGGTGAGGACCGTGTCGTGCCGGGGCTGTATGCCTGTGGCGAGGTTGCCTGTGTCTCCGTACATGGGGCTAATCGCCTCGGTGGGAATTCGCTGCTCGACTTGGTGGTGTTCGGACGCGCGTCTGGTCTCTTTATCGAGCGCGCCTTGCGTGAGGGGATCGCGCTGCGCGATGCTGCCGACGACGATGTCGAGGCGTCCCTGTCGCGGCTGCGCGGTCTGGATACCAACGACGGGGAGCGCACTGCCGACCTGCGTCGTGAGCTACAGACGATCATGCAGAACCACTTTGGTGTATTCCGGCGTGGCGACTACATGCGCGAGGGCGTTGGCAAGTTGCGCGAGCTGCGTGAGCGCATTGGCAATGT
The DNA here is from genome assembly GCA_041594335.1 of Porticoccaceae bacterium. Lineage (GTDB taxonomy): Bacteria > Pseudomonadota > Gammaproteobacteria > Pseudomonadales > Porticoccaceae > JAGPUQ01. The sequence goes on along the minus strand of JBFHML010000003.1, from coordinate 63,058 downwards.
GCGACTTGAGGATCACAGCCGTGCCTTCAATACGGCACGGATCGAGGCGCTGGAACTGCAGAATTTGCTGGAGGTTGCCGAGGCGACAGCGATCGCCGCCGAAGCCCGGGCCGAGAGTCGAGGCGCTCATGCCCGAGAGGATTGTCCGGACCGCGATGACGAAAACTGGCTGTGCCATTCGTTGTATCTGCCGGAGACTCGAGAGGTGGCCAAGCGCGCGGTCAATTTCACGCCCAAAACGCGCCCGGCTTTCGAACCCAAGACGCGCACTTATTGAGGGGTCTAGACCATGCTGAATGTGAGTGTCTACCGGTACAATCCGGATACTGATAGCGCGCCGCGCATGCAGGATTATCAACTCGACACCGGTGGTAAGGACCTCATGGTGTTGGACGTGATGGAGCTGCTCAAGGCGCAGGATCCGAGTTTGACGTTTCGCCGTTCCTGCCGCGAAGGGGTGTGCGGTTCGGATGGCGTGAACATCAACGGCAAGAATGGACTGGCCTGTATCACCCCGTTGTCCGAGAGCGTAAAGAAGAACCGGTTGGTGCTGCGCCCTTTGCCGGGCTTGCCGGTGATCCGTGACCTCGTCATCGACATGAGTCAGTTCTACGCGCAGTACGAAAAAATTCGCCCCTGGTTGATCAACGAGGATCCGGCCCCAGCGATCGAGCGTCTGCAGTCCCCAGCGGATCGCGCTAAGCTCGACGGCCTGTACGAATGTATCCTCTGTGCCTGTTGTTCGACATCCTGCCCCTCTTTTTGGTGGAATCCCGACAAGTTCATTGGTCCGGCCGGGTTGTTGCAAGCCTATCGATTTTTGGCGGACAGTCGGGATACTGCGACCGAGGAACGGCTCTCAGAGCTGGATGATCCGTTCAGCGTGTTTCGTTGTCACGGAATCCAGAACTGCGTCTCCGTGTGTCCCAAGGAACTGAACCCCACCCGAGCGATCGGTCATATCCGCAACATGCTGCTGCGCAGCGGAACCTGATGCAGCTGCGGGGCAGTCTCCGGTGGCTGCACGGAGACTGCTACACTGCGCAGGCCGGCGGCTGATCGAGGTCGAAGTCCGATGTCAGAAAGCGTTGTCGAGCGGTTTCGGCGCACCTCCCATCTTTCTGGGGGGAACGCCGCCTACGTGGAAGGGCTTTACGAAGCCTATCTGCACGATCCCAATGCGGTGCCTGAGCAGTGGCGGGCGTATTTCGACACCCTGCCTCACATCGATGGTGTAGTCACGCCAGACATCTCCCACGACACGGTGCGGGCACACTTCGAGCTCATGGGACGGCGCCAGGCCCGCCCGATCCCCGCTCCCGGCTCCGGCGGCATCAATGTCGAGCACGAGCGCAAACAAGTACGCGTTCTCGAACTCATCAGCTCTTATCGCGAGCGAGGGCATCAGAAGGCTCGTCTCGATCCGCTGGGGCTGATGGAGCGAGACCAAGTGCCTGATTTGGAGTTGGGATTTCATGGCCTCACACCCGCTGACCTCGATACCACGTTCCAGGCGGGGCCGCTCTATATCGGCAAGGAAGAGGCTCCCCTGCGGGAGATCATCGAGGCGTTGGAGGCCACCTACTGTGGAACCCTGGGTCCGGAGTTCATGCACATTACCTCGCTGGAGGAAAAGCAATGGCTCCAGCAGCGCTTTGAACGTCAACGCTCCCGGCCGCGTTACGATTCCGAGCTGCGCGTGCGGATTTTGGGGCGCCTGACTGCGGCCGAAGGTCTCGAAAAGCACCTCGATTCCAAGTATCCGGGTACCAAGCGCTTTGGCCTTGAGGGGAGCGAGTCGCTGATTCCGTCGATCGATGCGCTCATCTATCGAGCCGGGGAATACGGTGCCAAGGAGATCGTCCTGGGGATGGCTCACCGGGGCCGACTAAATGTCCTGGTCAACGTGTTGGGTAAGAACCCGGCGGAGTTGTTCGACGAATTTGAGGGCAAGAAAGCCATACACACTTCCGGTGACGTGAAGTATCACCAGGGATTTTCCTCCAATGTCATGACGCCGGGTGGCGAGGTACACCTCGCGCTGAGCTTCAATCCATCGCACCTGGAGATCGTTTCTCCGGTAGTCGAGGGTTCGACACGCGCCCGCCAAGATCGCCGCGGCGATGGCGAGGGCCGAACCGTAGTGCCGATCCTGGTCCACGGCGATGCAGCTTTCGCGGGCCAGGGCGTGGTGATGGAAACCTTTCAGTTGTCGCAGACCCGCGCCTTTAAGACGGGCGGCACTGTCCACATCGTGGTGAATAATCAGATCGGTTTTACCACCAGCCGCCGCGAGGATGTCCGTTCCACCGAGTATTGCACCGACATCGCGAAAATGGTGCAGGCTCCCATCTTTCACGTTAACGCCGACGATCCGGACGCCGTGCTGTTCGCCGCGCTGGTCGCTATGGATTACCGTTATCAGTTCCGCAAGGATGTTGTGATTGATTTGGTCTGCTATCGGCGCCGTGGCCATAATGAGACCGACGAGCCTTCGGCAACCCAGCCCCAAATGTATGAGCGCATTCGCTCGCACAAGACCACCCGGGCCCTGTTCGCCGAGACGCTGATTGCCGAGGGCATCATTACCGAGCAGCAATCCCAGCAGATGCTGAATGCTTACCGAGATAGCTTGGATCGCGGCGAATATGTGGCCTATAACCTAGTTTCCTCGCCGGATACGGCGCTGTTCGTCGACTGGACGCCCTACCTCGGCCACGATTGGACGACGCCTGCCGATACGCGCTTTGATTTACAGAAATTGCAGGAACTCGCCCAGCGTATCTGCCATATCCCGGAAGGCATCGTGCTGCAGCGCCAAGTCGGCAAGATCTACGACGATCGCCGCAAAATGGCTGGAGGTGCCTTGCCGCTCAACTGGGGCATGGCCGAGTTGTTGGCCTATGCGACTTTGCTGGAGCAGGGCTATCAGATCCGACTCACCGGACAGGACAGCACGCGGGGGACTTTTTCCCATCGGCACGCGGTAGTCGTCAATCAACGGGATGGGGCGTCCTATATGCCCCTGCAGCACCTGCGCGAAGGTCAACCGCGCTGTGATATCCACGACTCTATCCTGTCCGAGGAGGCCGTGCTGGGTTTCGAGTACGGATATGCCACGGCGACACCCAATGCCCTGGTGCTCTGGGAAGCCCAGTTCGGGGATTTCGTCAATGGCGCTCAGGTGGTGATTGATCAGTTTATTGCCGCCGGAGAACAGAAGTGGGGGCGTTTGAGCGGCCTGACCCTGCTGTTGCCTCATGGCTACGAAGGGCAGGGGCCGGAGCACTCATCGGCGCGACTGGAGCGTTTCCTGCAGCAATGTGCCGAGGGCAATATGCAGGTGTGTATTCCGACCACTCCCGCTCAGCTGTTCCACATGCTCAGGCGACAGGTTATCCGTCCGCTGCGCCGTCCGCTCATCGTGATGAGTCCGAAATGGATTTTGCGTCATCGCCTGGCAACCTCCTCGTTGGAGGAGCTCGCGCATGGCTCGTTCGCAACGGTAATCGCCGATCATCTGCAGGATGCGAGTCGCATTCGCCGCGTTGTCCTCTGTTCGGGCAAGGTGTACTACCACCTCTATGAGGAGCGCGAAAAGCGTAACCTCGACCACATTGCATTGGTGCGTATCGAGCAGCTCTACCCCTTTGACGAAGCGGGTCTCGAAGCGGCCTTGCGTCACTACAATCGCTGTGAAGATGTGCTCTGGTGCCAGGAAGAGCCGATGAATCAGGGGGTTTGGTACAACCTGCAACATCATATGCGCGCTGTGCTGGGACGCATCAATGACAGACTTTACTTGCGCTATGTAGGCCGGGACCCCTCGGCCTCTCCGGCTACCGGGCATCTCTCCTCGCACTTGGAGGAGCAGCAGCGCTTTATTGACCAGGCCCTGGAGCCCTTGTCCTAAATCTCCGGCCGCTACCGCTCAAGGAACATCCACAGATGGCTACAGACATCGTCACGCCCACTTTTCCCGAGTCCATTCAAGAGGGCACGGTTGCGAAATGGCACAAGCAGCCCGGCGAGCATGCCGCCAGGGATGAAGTGTTGGTCGATATCGAGACCGATAAGGTCGTGATCGAGGTGGTGGCGCCAACCGACGGCAGCCTAGTGGAGATTCTCAAACAGGAGCAGGACGTCGTTCACACCGGGGAGCTCCTGGCGAAATTCGCTGAAGGTGCCGGGGCGGTGGAATCCGGAACGCCGCGGGACGAGGCGGGTCGCCAGGAGGCCGCCGAAGCGCCGGCGGTCGAGGCTACGCCTGCGCCCAGTGGTGCGGCGGTCGGCCTTGCGAGCCCAGCGGCGCGTAAGCTTGCAGAGGAGCGCGGCGTTGACCTCGGGCGGGTCTCCGGCAGCGGGCGGGACGGGCGTATCACCAAGGAGGATGTGGTCAATTACCGGGCACCCCAAGAGACCGCGGGGGTGACAGCGGCCCCGGCTGCGCGCGCCGCCGCGGAAAGCCCCGCGACCGCAGCAGCGGAACCCGCTGTTGGTGTGGGTGAGCGCCTGGAACGCCGGGTGCCCATGAGCCGGATGCGCGCGCGGATTGCCGAGCGCTTGCTCGAGGTGACCCGAACTACCGCGATGTTGACCACCTTCAACGAGGTGGACATGCATCGGGTGATGGATGTTCGAGCGCAGTACAAGGACGAATTCGCGCGGGTGCATAACGGGGTCAGGCTCGGATTCATGAGTTTTTTCGTCAAAGCGGCGGTGGAGGCGCTGAAGCGGTTTCCACAGGTCAACGCATCGATCGATGGGAATGATGTCATCTACCATGCCTATCAGGATGTCGGCGTGGCGGTGTCCACTGACCGCGGCCTCGTCGTGCCGGTACTGCGTGATGCCGATAATCTCAGCATGGCGGAAATCGAGAGCAAGATTGCGGATTTTGGTGAGCGCGCGCGGTCAGGCAAGCTGACCATCGACGAGATGACGGGCGGCACCTTCACGATTACCAATGGCGGCGTGTTTGGGTCGCTGTTGTCGACGCCCATTTTGAATCCGCCACAGTCGGCGATTCTGGGTATGCATACGATCAAGGAGCGCCCGGTCGTCGAGGACGGTGAAATAGTCATCCGTCCGATGATGTATCTGGCGCTGTCTTACGATCATCGCCTGATTGATGGGCGTGATGCGGTGCGGTTTCTGGTCGCGATCAAGGAGATGATCGAGTATCCGGCCAAGATTCTGCTGCAAATTTAGCGATTACCGGAACTGATTATGTCCAATTCTTTCGACGTTATTGTCATCGGGGCCGGTCCGGCGGGCTATGTCTGTGCCATCCGTGCTGCGCAATTGGGGTTATCGGTAGCCTGTATCGAGCGCTATCGAAACGCGGAGGGCAAGAGCGCGCTGGGGGGCACCTGTCTCAACGTAGGCTGCGTTCCTTCGAAGACATTGCTCGACAGCTCCCACAAATATGCCGAGGTCTCCGACGAATTCGGTGCTCATGGTATCGGCGTTACTGGTCTGAAGCTGGATGTGCCAGCCATGATCGAGCGCAAGAATGGGATCGTGAAGCAACTGACCGGTGGTATTACGGCGCTATTCAAGGCCAACGGTGTCACTTCGCTGTTTGGCGTCGGTAAATTGCTCGCCGGGCGCAAGGTCGAGTTCACGGATCACGACGGAGAGCAGCGAGTACTCGAGGCCGAGCACGTCGTTCTGGCGACGGGTTCCGAGCCCATCGACATTCCGGTGGCGCCGGTCGACGGCAAAGTGATCATTGATTCCACCGGTGCGCTGGATCTCGATCGCGTCCCCAAGCGCTTGGGGGTCATCGGCGCCGGCGTGATCGGCTTGGAACTGGGTAGTGTCTGGCGCCGCCTCGGTTCCGAGGTCGTGCTGATGGAGGCGATGGACGTTTTCTTGTCCATGCTGGATCAGCAAATCGCCAAGGAAGCCCACAAGGTGTTGGCCAAGCAAGGGCTCGACATTCGCATGGGTTGCCGCGTCACGGGCAGCCAGGTACGCCGTGGCAAAGTCGAGGTTACCTATCAAGCCGGCGATGGATCGGAGCAGAAAGAGACTTTCGATAAGCTGATCGTCTGTGTCGGTCGACGCCCACATACCGAGAATCTTTTGGCGCCGGATTGCGGTGTCAATCTCGACGAGCGCGGCTTGGTGTTTGTCGATGACACCTGCGCCACCAACGCGCCTGGCGTCTGGGCGATCGGCGACGTGGTGCGGGGGCCCATGCTGGCGCACAAGGGGTCGGAAGAGGGCGTGATGGTTGCCGAGCGCATTGCCGGTCAAAAGACCCAGATGAACTACGGGGTCATTCCCAATGTCATTTACACTCATCCAGAAATTGCCGCGGTAGGGTTGACCGAAGAGCAGGTAAAGCAGTCCGGTGAGCCCTACAACGTGGGCACCTTCCCCTTTGCCGCCAACGCTCGGGCGTTGGCAGCCGACGCGGGGTCCGGGTTGGTGAAACTCATCGCTCATGCCGAAACCGATCGCGTCCTCGGCTGTCACGTCATCGGGCCGGCCGCTGCCGAACTGGTGCAGCAGGCGGCCATCGCCATGGAGTTTGGCACCAGCGCCGAAGACCTGGGCATGATGGTGTTTTCCCATCCGACCTTCTCGGAGGCGCTGCACGAAGCGGCGCTCGCGGTCAATGGGCACGCGATTCACACGGCCAATCGCCGCCGGAAGAAGAAATAAGCCACTGTGAAGTCCTTCGTAACGAACTGCATCCAGCAATGGGAATCCCGCTATGAATTTGCATGAATATCAGGGCAAGCAATTGTTTGCTGAATATGGCTTGCCAGTATCCCAGGGTATCGCCGCAGAGACGGTCGATGAGGCTGTCGCCGCCGCCGGCACGATCGGTGGCGATCGCTGGGTGGTCAAAGCGCAGGTACACGCTGGCGGGCGCGGGAAGGCGGGGGGCGTGAAGCTGGTCGATTCAGCCGAGGATATCCGTGCCTTCGCACAGCAGTGGCTAGGACAACGTCTGGTCACCTATCAAACCGATGCCGAAGGCCAGCCTGTGAGCCGTATTCTGGTGGAGTCCTGCACGGATATCGCCCAGGAGCTGTACCTCGGCGCGGTGGTCGATCGCGCCAGCCGCCGGATCGTCTTCATGGCTTCCACCGAGGGGGGCGTGGAGATCGAGAAGGTGGCTGAGGAAACCCCGGAGAAGATTCTCAAGGCGAGTATTGACCCGCTGACGGGAGCCCAGCCCTTTCAGGCCCGCGAGCTCGCCTTCCAGCTCGGGCTGACGGGCAAGCAGATCGGCCAGTTCACCAAGATCTTTCTCGGACTCGCCCAGCTTTTCCAAGACAAGGATCTATCGCTGATCGAAGTGAATCCGCTGGTCATCACCGAAGCGGGTGATCTGCATTGCCTCGACGCCAAGATCAATGTGGACGGCAATGCGCTCTACCGCCAGCCGGCGATCAAGGCCATGCACGATCCCTCCCAGGAGGATCCACGCGAGGCGCATGCTGCCCAGTGGGACCTCAACTATGTCGCGCTCGATGGCAGTATCGGTTGCATGGTCAACGGCGCCGGTTTGGCGATGGGGACCATGGATATCGTCAAGCTACACGGCGGTGCGCCGGCGAACTTTCTCGATGTGGGGGGCGGGGCCACCAAGGAGCGGGTGACAGAAGCTTTCAAGATCATTCTGTCGGATGGCAACGTCAAAGCAGTGCTAGTCAATATTTTTGGCGGCATCGTGCGCTGCGATTTGATTGCCGAGGGCATCATCGGGGCGGTTCAGGAAGTGGGCGTTACAGTGCCTGTGGTCGTGCGTTTGGAAGGCAACAACGCCGATCGAGGCGCGGCATTGCTCGCCGAGAGCGGGCTCAACATCATCGCCGCGGAGAGTCTGACGGATGCGGCGCAGCGTGTGGTAGCGGCGGCGGAGAAGGGCGCATGAGTATCTTGATCGATAGCAATACCAAAGTCATCTGCCAGGGGTTTACCGGCGCTCAGGGAACCCTGCACTCGGAACAGGCCTTAGCTTATGGCACCCAGTTGGTCGGCGGTGTGACCCCGGGTAAGGGAGGGCAGGAGCACCTCGGTCTGCCGGTATTCAATACCGTCGCCGATGCCGTAGCCGCTACGGGGGCAGATGCGTCCGTGATCTATGTGCCAGCGCCATTTTGCAAAGATTCGGTCCTCGAAGCGGCTCATGCCGGCGTCAAGTTGATCGTCTGCATCACCGAGGGGATTCCGACGCTCGACATGCTGGTATGCAAGGTGAAGTGTGACGAGTTGGGTGTGCGCCTGATCGGACCCAATTGCCCCGGTGTGATCACCCCCGGCGAGTGCAAGATTGGCATCATGCCGGGGCACATTCACTTGCCCGGCAAGGTAGGTGTGGTATCGCGCTCCGGAACCTTGACGTACGAAGCGGTCAAGCAGACCACGGATTATGGGTTTGGGCAGTCCACTTGTGTAGGTATTGGCGGCGATCCCATCCCCGGTTCCAGCTTCATCGATATTCTGGCGCTGTTTGAGGAGGACCCGAAGACCGAAGCCATCGTGATGATCGGTGAGATCGGGGGAAGCGCTGAAGAAGAGGCCGCAGCATATATCAAGGCCAAGGTCACTAAGCCGGTAGTTTCTTATATCGCCGGCGTGACCGCCCCAGCGGGCAAGCGCATGGGGCACGCTGGCGCAATTATTGCCGGGGGCAAGGGCACGGCCGCGGAAAAATTTGCCGCCCTCGAAGACGCTGGGGTGAAGACGGTGCGCAGCCTCGCCGATATTGGGGAAGCGCTGAAGGAAGTCACAGGCTGGTAACTTGTCAGTCCATCAGCGCGTTGTCGCCGCTGCCTGGTATTCCGCCAGGCAGCGGGCACGAGCTTCCTGGTAATCGATAATGGGCGGAGGGCGTCCTGCGGCCACGGCGACTTCCGGGTCGCTGCGTTGCCGCGGTGCGGCTGTCTGTAATTCCGGAAGCCAGTGGGCGAGATAGCTTCCGGTTGGATCAAAGCGCCGCGCTTGGGTGGTCGGGTTGAAGATGCGGAAGTAAGGTGCGGCATCGGCGCCCACCGACGCGCTCCACTGCCATCCCCCTACATTGGACGCAAAATCCCCGTCAATCAGATGGCGCATGAAAAACCGCGCGCCCCAACGCCAGTCCACCCCGAGCAACTTGGTCAAAAAGCTGGCTGTGATCATGCGTACGCGATTGTGCATCCATCCGGTTTCGCGCAGCTCGCGCATGCCCGCGTCGATGATCGGGAAACCTGTCTCTCCCTGTTGCCACGCCTCCCAGTGCCGTATGTCGTTGTGCCAGTGAATGCGCGCCTCGATCGCTGGGCGAAACGGTTGCCAACGGCTCAGATCCGGGAACGCGGCGATGAGATGCCGAAAGAAATCACGCCACGCAATCTCGCCTACCCAGGGGTCGTCCAGCCACTCCGGTTTGGATGCCCGGGCCGCCAGGCCGGTGAGGCATTGGCGGGCCGAGACCGCCCCGCAGCTCAGATAAGGTGACAGTCGGGACGTGCCGTTTTTCTCCGGGAAATCTCGCTCGGCGCTATAGCGTTCGTGGCCGCCCTCCAGAAAGTCCTGCAGGCGGTCCAAGCCCGCGGCGCAGCCTGCGGGCCAGAGATCTTCGCGATACTGGAGCCGCCAACCAGGGATTTCGCGGGGGATGTCGATCGTGCCCCTTAGCGTCGAGGCGGGTTGACGAGCCGGCGGTGGGAGCGGCTGTAGGTCAGTGGCCGCGAGCTGCCGACGCCAGGCCCTCGCGAAGGGCGTATAGACGCGAAATGGTGCTCCAGCTTGTGTCAACACGGTGCCGGGCGGCAGCACGGCGTCGCCGTCGCAGGCAGTAACCGAGATGCCGGCGCTTTCGAACGCGGTAGTGACAGCGCGGTCACGGTGGGTCTCATTGAGAGGATATTCACGATTGAACCACAGGCCGGTGGCAGCGCTATGCCGCGCCAGCTGCAGCAGCGCCTGTGGTAGATCCGCATAAGTCGGCGCTGCGAGTATCTGCAGGCCGATGTTGCGTGTCAGCAGTTCGTCCCGTAGGTGGCGCAGGTTGGCCAGCCAGAAGGCTAGACGGACGTCCGACTCATCCTGCAAGCGCCATTGCGCGGGGGTCAGCGCCGCTACGGCGGTCACTCCCGTTTGGCCGGCCGCCGCCCCATGGAGGGCGGGATTGTCCTGTAGCCGCAGATCATTGCGCAGCCAAACCAGCTGCATGCGGACGTTACTCAGGCCGGGTCTGGCGTCAGGTTTGCGCGGATCTTGTGCAGCGCGGCGACCGCTAGCGAGGCGTGCTGGTTGTCGAGGCCGGTCATCGCGTCCAAGCGGATCGATTCGACTACCTTTTCAATCGACGCCAATACCGGTTGCGCGGCCGGCGAGAGATACAAGAGCTTGGCGCGGCGGTCGCTGGCGTCGGTCGTGCGCTTGACCAGCTTGCGCGCTTCCAACTGGTCGATGATATGAACCAGGGTAATGGGCTGAATCTCGAGCAGCTCAGCGAGCTGGTTCTGGCGCACGCCCTCGTGGCGAGAGATATAGACGAGCGCCCGAGCCTGGAGGAACGTGAGGCCGTCATTGCCGAGACGCCGTTGAAACGCGGTCCTGAGCAGTCGGGAGACGTCCGCGACCAAAAACCCCAGACTGTCTTTGTCGATACCCATAGGAGTAATCCATATGCCATGCTTATGATTAAGTATCCCTGTCCCCGTGCTCGCGCGCAACCCTAGCGCGGTATTCTTTCGCAGGCAGGGGAAGAGTATCTTGGTCGTTCAGTTTGGTTGGTACCGATAGGGTGCATTTGATGGAGACGATCGAATCCATGCTCGGTGCCGAGGCGGAGTTCCTGCTCGGGCACCGCTGTGTTGGCATCAAAGCCGCGCAATTACACCTTCCGGGAAAAGACTTCGTCGATCGGGTTTGGGTGCACAGTGATCGCAAGCCTGCAGTGTTGCGCAATCTGCAGACCTTGTTGAATACAGGCAGGCTGGCTGGTACGGGTTACTTGTCGCTTTTGCCCGTCGATCAGGGCGTCGAGCATTCTGCCGGGGCGTCCTTTGCGCCCAATCCGGCCTATTTCGATCCCGCGAATATCGTCGAACTCGCTATCGAGGGTGGTTGCAATGGGGTGGCCTCCACCCTCGGGGTGTTGGGGGCGGTCAGCCGCAAGTACGCACACCGCATCCCCTTTCTGGTCAAGCTCAATCACAATGAATTGCTGAGCTACCCCAATGTGCATGATCAAACCCTGTATGCCGACGTCGAACAAGCGTTTGATCTGGGAGCGATCGCGGTCGGCGCAACCGTTTATTTCGGTGCGCCGGAGTCGCGGCGCCAGATTCAGGAAGTGCGCGCCGCCTTTGCGCGAGCGCATGAGCTCGGCCTGGTGACCGTACTGTGGGCCTATCTGCGCAATCCCGCGTTCAAGCAGCAGGACGCCGACTACCACACTGCAGCCGACCTCACCGGCCAGGCGAACCACCTAGCGGTGACCATCGAGGCAGATATCGTCAAGCAGAAACAGGCGGACTGTAACGGGGGGTTTCCGGTGCTCGGCTTTGGCAAAACCGACCACCGCCTGTACGGAGAAATGGTGGCGGACCATCCTATCGATTGGGTGCGCTACCAAGTTGCCTGCTGTTATTTGGGGCGGGTTGGGCTCATCAATTCCGGCGGTGCTTCTGGCAGCGACGATTTGTGCCAGGCTGTGCGCACTGCCGTCATCAATAAGCGCGCCGGCGGCTGTGGTCTGATCTCGGGGCGCAAGGCGTTCCAAAAGCCCATGGCCGAGGGGGTTCGCCTACTGCATGCCATTCAGGACGTATACCTTTCGCCGCGGGTCTCCATCGCCTGAGGTGGAACATGGTAGCCGCGGTGTCAATGGCGTAATGGTGGGCCCACCAGGACTTGAACCTGGGACCAATCGATTATGAGTCGACTGCTCTAACCAACTGAGCTATGGGCCCGTGAGCAGGGGCGCGGTGTATCACTCGTCGAGAAAGCTGCGCATGTGTTCGGAGCGGCTAGGGTGACGTAGTTTGCGCAGCGCCTTGGCTTCGATCTGACGAATCCGTTCCCGGGTGACGTCGAATTGCTTGCCGACTTCTTCCAGGGTGTGATCCGTATTCATGTCAATGCCAAAGCGCATGCGCAACACCTTGGCTTCGCGCGCGGTGAGTGAATTCAGTACTTCGCGGGTGGCCTCGGTGAGGCTCTCCTGCGTGGCCGCATTGATAGGAGAGGCGATGTTGACGTCCTCGATGAAATCGCCGAGATGAGAGTCCTCGTCGTCGCCGATCGGCGTCTCCATGGAAATCGGCTCCTTGGCGATCTTCAGCACCTTGCGGACTTTGTCTTCCGGGAGATCCATGCGCAAGCTCAGCTCTTCCGGAGTGGGCTCACGACCCATCTCCTGGAGGATTTGGCGTGAAATCCGGTTCAGCTTGTTGATGGTCTCGATCATGTGCACTGGAATCCGAATAGTACGCGCCTGGTCGGCAATCGACCGAGTGATTGCTTGACGAATCCACCAGGTGGCATAGGTAGAGAACTTGTAGCCGCGCCGGTATTCGAATTTATCTACGGCCTTCATCAGGCCGATGTTCCCTTCTTGGATCAGATCGAGAAACTGAAGGCCCCGGTTGGTGTACTTCTTGGCGATGGAGATCACCAGGCGAAGGTTGGCCTCGACCATTTCCTTTTTGGCGCGTCGCGCCTTGGCTTCGCCGATCGACAAGCGACGATTGATGTCCTTGATCTGGGCAATGGTCAGACCGGTTTCATCCTCGGTTTGTTGCAGTCGCTGCTGGATGCGCTGGATATCATCCAGGTATTCCTTGATCGTCTCCGCATAGGGCTGTTTGCGCCGTGCCACGGTGCCCGCCCACTTGAGGTTGGTTTCGTTGCCGGGGAAACCTTCGATGAAATCCCGACGGGGCATCCGGCCGCGCTTCACGCACAGCACCATGATGCCGCGTTCCAGTGTGCGGACTTCGCCGATGCGTTCCTGCACCTGCCGGATCAGTGGGTCGAACTGCTTCGGGGTCAGCTTCAGGTACTTGAACATCTCGCCCAGTTCCTGAAGATTTTTCTGGACAGAGGCGCTCTTGCGGTCACCTCGCGCCAGCGAGCGCTTCGTTTTGTCATTTTGGCGGCGGATCTCTTCGAAGCGGCGTCGGGCCTCCTCCATATCCAGGCCGCCTTCGTCATCGACGCTGTCGTCATCGTCGTCGTCATCGTCGGTGTCATCGTCGTCGTTGGCGTTCGCCTTCTTGCTGGCATTGGCTGCCTCTGCGGCCTTATTGGCGATGGCCAGCGCGGAGGGCACCTCGTCCATGGGGTTGAGGTAGCCGGCAATGATGTCGGACAGCCGTCGCTCTCCCGTCGCGATGAGGTCGTATTCGGCGAGCACCGTATCCACCGCGCCAGGCCATTCGGCGAGCGCGGCCATGATTTCGCGTATCCCTTCCTCAATGCGTTTGGCGATTTCAATCTCGCCTTCTCGCGTGAGCAGTTCTACCGAGCCCATTTCACGCATATACATGCGCACTGGGTCCGTGGTGCGGTGTTGTTCGGTCTCTACCGCTGCCAGCGCGGCGGCGGCCTCGGCGGCGGCGATCTCATCCGGGGCGGCATCGCCACTGGTGAGCAGCAGGGTATCCGCGTCCGGTGCTGCCTCGAACACGTTGATGCCCATATCGTTGATCATCTGAATGATGTCTTCGACCTGATCGGGATCGGAGATATCTTCAGGCAAGTGGTCATTGACCTCGGCGTAAGTCAGGTAACCCTGCTCTCGGCCTTTACCGATCAGTTCGCGGATCCGGGACTGTTGCTGAAAGTTTTCGCTCATCGCTTGCTCTTGGCTGGGAGGTGCGCGGAATCAAAGCCGACCATTGTAGCGAATGAATGGGGGCATAAGCCACTGATTGCAACCCCGTAACGGCTTTGGATGGTCATTAGACACTATCTACAACACGTTGTTTTGCTTCCTGAATTATCGGATCTTGTGGATTGCTGTGAGAGATTTCTAGGATGAGTGCGCGAATACGGGCGCGATCCTCGGCTGCGAGTACGTCGCGGCCGAGCAGAGTGCGCAACCGTGCAACCGGGGGGCGTTCGCGCTCTTGGGCGGCGAGCAGGCGTGCGAGCAGGCTTCGCGCTTCGTTCAGGCGGTCATCGTGGGATCCCACCGTGGCCTGGAATAGCTCGTTATCGGCGATGCGTGCCAAGAGGGCGCATTCTTCCGCGCCGTACATGCCGTGCCAGTAGCTCAGTAGATGCACCAAGTTGTAGCCCCTGTTGTCGTGCAGCACTCGGTGGACTCTTTGCAGTAAGTCAATATCGGGATTGTCGGGCTCCAGACGCGAGAGGTCCTCTGCCAACGCCCTGCTGATGCCGGGATCATGCAACAGTAGCGCCAACACGTGATGTGCCAATGAGCGGCAGCTGGTGCCGCCGCGCGGAGCCGTCGCTCGTTGCGCGGGGCGACGGAGAGGCGTCGCCACCCGGGGTGCGGTGGCGGTGGCCGCCGGCGGCGGTGCCGGGGCGGCGTCTTGGGTGGGGCGCGATAAAGCGTCTAGTGGTACGCCGGCCCGTTGCGCCAGCTCGCCCATAAAGAGCGGCTTGAGCACGCCATCGGGCAGTCGCTCGATAAGGGACAGCGCGCGTTGGCAGAAGCGGGCTCGGTGATCGGGCAGCGCTAGGTCTAGGTCTGCGGCCGCCGTATCGAAAAGAAACTCCGACAACGGTACGGCTGTCTCGAGTCGGGCGCGAAATCCTTCGGCGCCAAGCTTGCGCACCAGGGTGTCCGGATCTTCGCCCTCGGGCAGGAAGAGGAAGCGCGCAGTGCGGCCGTCGCGCAGCACCGGGAGGCAGAGGTCCAACGCACGGCGCGCAGCGCGGCGGCCTGCGGCATCGCCATCGAAACTGAAAATCACGTCTCCCGTGTGCCGGAAGAGCTTGTGCAGGTGGTCTTCGGTCAGCGCGGTGCCGAGGGCGGCGACCGCATTGCGGAGCCCGAACTGCGCCAGGGCCAGTACATCGGTATAGCCTTCCACCACCAGTATTGGCAGGCCATCGCCTAGGTGTCGGCGCGCTTCATACAGACCGTAGAGTTCGGTGCCTTTATGAAATACCGGGGTTTCAGGTGAGTTGAGGTATTTGGGCTGATCGTCGCCCAGCACACGACCCCCGAAACCCAATACGCGGCCCCGGTGATCCCGAATGGGAAACATGAGCCGGCGGCGGAAGCGGTCGTAATGGCCGGTGCCTGACTCTCTGGTTACCGCCAATCCCGCCGTGATCAGGTGCTCCAGGGTGTGGTGATCACTGGACGCGTTCATGGCGGTGAGGAGGTTGTCCCAGCCCGGAGGAGCAAACCCGAGGCCGTATTCTTTCGCTATGTCGACGCTGATCCCGCGGCGCTCCAGGTAGGTGATTGCCGTCGAGGCCGCCGAGTGATGTTGCAGTTGCGCAGCAAAGAATTCCTGGGCTCGGTGCAGGACGGCAAATAGCGGTGCGTGTCGATCGGTAGCCTGGGTGGCCTCGCGAGGGATCTCCAGGCCCGCACGGCGCGCTAGCTGGCTTACTGCGCCCACGAAGTCCAGGTGATCGTAGGCCATGAGGAAGCCGATGGCGTTGCCCCCGGCGTTGCAGCCAAAGCAATAATAAAATTGGCGGTCCCCATTAACCGAGAAGGAGGGGGTCTTTTCCTCATGAAAAGGGCAGCGGGCTTTATGATTGCTGCCTGCGCGGCGCAAGTCGACACGCTCGCCGATCAGGTCGACGATGTCGGTCCGGTCGAGCAGGTCGTCGATGAAGGACTGGGGGATGCGGCCGGCCATACCGAAAGTATTGCACCCTGGAATGGCGCTGGCGAGGGGCCGCGCGAGCTTGCGGTTAGGTGAGTCGGCGTTTCACGCGACCGCTGATCGCACCCAAGTCAGCTCGTCCTTGGAGTTGTGGCTTGAGCAGCGCCATCACCTTGCCCATATCTCGGGCGGAATCCGCCCCAACTTCGGAAATGGCGGCGGTGATCAAGGCGTCGATTTCCGTCTCGGTCAGGGGTTCGGGCAAGAATTCGGCAATGACCGCAATTTCCGCCCGCTCGCGATCTGCTAGCTCGTCGCGGCCCGCCGTCTCATATTGTGTGATCGCGTCGCGTCGTTGCTTGGTCATGCGGTCGAGGATCATGACGATGCGCGCGTCTTCCACGGTAATGCGCTCGTCGACCTCGACGCGTTGGATTTCAGCGAGGATTAACCGGATGGCGTCCAGCCGCTCGCGATCCCGAGCCCGCATGGCGGCCTTCATGGCATCAGAGAGCTGCTGTCGGAGATCGGGTGTGGTCACGCCTTGGGGCCGCCGCGGGCGATGCCTGCGGCGAGCCGACGCCGCAGGCACCACGCCAGTCCTAATATAATTTTTGGAACTTGCGCGCTTCGCGTTGCAGCTTTTTGGCGTGGCGTTTGACCGCAGCAGCGGCCTTGCGCTTCCGCGCCCAGGCAGGTTTCTCGTAGTACTCGCGACGCCGAACCTCGGCCAACACACCGGCTTTTTCGCAGGAGCGCTTGAAGCGGCGCAGGGCCACGTCGAAGGGTTCGTTCTCTTTGACTCGTACTGACGGCATCGATCCTCTTATCCTGAATCATCAGGTGGCTGCATTGGGGGCCGGAATTTTACCGGCTCCGGGGCCGGCGTGCAAAGTGGGGGCGCAGCGTACACCGGGACAGACCTGGGGCCGGCTGGCCAGCGGGGTGGCAGGGAATTATCATGCCCGCGGTCGAGGGGTGAGTAGTCATGCGCGTTCTAGGTATCGAGACATCCTGCGATGAGACCGGGGTTGCGGTCTACGATAGCGCGGCGGGCCTCCTGGCTCACGATCTCTTCAGCCAGATCGATTTGCATGCCTGTTACGGCGGTGTGGTTCCAGAGCTGGCCTCCCGGGATCACGTGCGCCGCTTGTTACCCATGATCCGCACGGTGCTGGAACGATCTGGGAGTCCCGCGGGTGCGATCGACGGCGTTGCCTATACGGCGGGTCCTGGGTTGGTCGGCGCCTTGATGGTCGGCGGTGCCGTGGGACGCGCGCTGGCCTACGCTTGGGGGGTTCCGGCGGTAGGTGTTCATCATATGGAAGGACATCTGTTGGCCCCTATGTTGGAGGCGGAGCCCCCCAGCTTCCCCTTTTTGGCGCTGCTGGTGTCCGGCGGTCATACCCAATTGGTCCATGTTCAGGGCATCGGGCGTTATGCTTTGCTGGGGGAGTCATTGGATGACGCGGCGGGTGAGGCTTTCGACAAGGCGGCGAAAATGCTTGGTCTGGGTTACCCCGGCGGTCCTGCGATTGCCCGTCTGGCCGCAACGGGTGACGCGCGGCGATTTCGCTTCCCACGACCGATGACCGATCGCCCTGGACTGGACTTCAGTTTTTCTGGACTCAAGACGTTTACGCTGAATCAGGTAGCCGAATACGCGGATGATTCCGGTCGGCCCGACGCCCAGACTTGTGCCGATATTGCCTGTGCTTTTCAGGATGCGGTGGTCGACACGCTGGTTATCAAGTGCGTGCGGGCCCTGGATGCCAGCGGGCTCGGCACCCTGGTGATCGCCGGCGGCGTTTCGGCAAATCGCTTGTTGCGGGAGCGCCTCGAGGCTGCGTTGGCGCGGCGCGGCGCCCGCGTCTTTTACGCGCGGCCTGAGTTCTGCACGGATAACGGTGCCATGATCGCTTATGCAGGGTGCCAGCGGCTGCTGGATGGTGCCGCGGAAGATCTGGCCATTCGCGCTTTGCCGCGTTGGCCGATTACTAGCCTTCCGCCGCTGGGGGGCCAGGCGTGACCCGGCCTGAGACGGATATCGTCTACATCCGCGACCTGCGGATCGATACCACTATCGGGATTTATGAATGGGAGCGCCAAGTGCGTCAAACGGTGTCTCTTGACTTGGAGATGGCGACCAACATCAGTGCCGCGGCTGCCACAGACGATATCGAGCACGCGCTCAACTACAAAGCCGTGGCTAAAAGAATCATCAGTCATGTAGAAAGCTCCGGCTGTCTGCTGGTGGAACGGCTTGCGGAGGAGATCGCATCGCTGGTGCTGACGGAGTTTCCGGTGCCTTGGCTGCGTCTTCGCTTGAGCAAGCCCGGGGCCTTGCGAGGTGCCCAGGACGTGGGCATCCAGATCGAACGCGGCGTGCGGCCCTGATGCCGCGGGTGTACTTGGGGCTGGGGTCGAATATCGCGCCACGCCGTCATCTCGAGCTGGCGTTAGATGCCCTGTCCGAGGCCTTTGGGTTGCTCGAACTGTCACCCGTGTACGAGAGCGCCGCGGTAGGTTTCGCAGGCGACAACTTTCTGAACCTCGTGGTTCGCTTGGAAACCGATCTCACGGTGGGTGATCTGGCGCGATCGCTGCGCGCGATCGAAGACGCCAATCACCGGCGGCGAGGGGCTGCAAAGTACTGTGCTCGCACCCTAGATATCGATATTCTGACGTACGGCGACTGGGTCGGGACATTCGCCGGCATACAGCTGCCGCGAGATGAAATTCTTCGCTATGCCTTCGTGTTGCGACCCTTGGCGGATCTAGCGCCGGAGGAGAAACATCCGGCGCTTCGCCGAACCTATCGACAGCTGGCCGGCGAGCTGCGGTTCGACAATCAGCGGCTGTGGCCGGTGGCGTTTGATTGGCCACCCGCGACATCTTGAGTCCCGTCTCAGCGAATCTCGATGCGCCGTTGGCGGGGTTTGGTTTCGGTGACCTTGGGTGCGGTGAGCTTGAGGATGCCGTTTTCGAAACTCGCGCTGATATCGGTGTCTTGAATATCAGTGCCGAGATTAAAGCTGCGCAGGTACTTGCCGTAGCGGCGCTCCTGTCGGATGACTCGACCTTCGCTTTCCGCCTGGTTTTCGCGACGAATCTCTGCAGTGACGGTGAGTATGCCGTCTTCGAGTTCGATCTGGATATCCTCGCGCTTGACGCCGGGCAACTCGGCGCTGATTTGGTAACAGTCCGGCTGTTCTCGAATATCGACCCGGGGAGCAAAAAAACCGTTCTGGCCTTGCTCTAACCGCTGTGCGGGACTCAGAAAATTGTCGAATACCTTATCCAGATCAAAGAAGCTGCCTCGGGGTACCAGCGGCATTGTAACCTCCTGGCAATGCTGGCCTGACTCTAGCGATCTTAATCGGGTCGCCCGGTAATTTTTCAAGGGCGAGAGGGGCGGGACCGCTGTCAGTCGTCGCGCGTCTCCCGCTGATAGGCAGTAATGACGGCGCGACGGTCGCCGTCAAGCGCTGCGGCCAGCCCAGCACCGCGCAATCCGGCCTCTAGGTGGCGGTGGGGACGGACCGCGCGCAGTCGTTCGGCCAACTCGCGTAGCCAGGCGGCCGTTTCATAGCGGCGTGAGCCGAAGCTGCCCCCTCGGCCTCTGGCGTCGGCTTCACAGGCGAGGGTAAATTGTTCTAGCGTTTCCGGGCGGCGATAGATGTCCAGGTCATGGAACAAGCGCAATAAGGTGTCGGCGCGCAACTCGCGGGCTTTATGGCACTGCAGGTGTAGGCGGGTCACCAGTAGCGCCAAGCGGCGGTATTCTTTGGGCACGCGAAGCCGTGCACAGAGGTCCTCCACCAGTGGTAGCCCGGCCTGCTCGTGACCGATATGTCGGGGTAGTATGTCGGCCGGCGTGAGGCCTTTGCCCAGGTCGTGCACGAGTACGGCAAAACGTATCCGCGGATCCGGAGTCAGCTGAGCGGCCCGAGCCAGAGCCATCAGTACGTGCGTTCCCGTGTCGATTTCGGGATGGTAATCGGATCGTTGCGGCACTCCGAACAATGCGTGGAGCTCCGGAAACAGCACCGCCAGCGCATCACAGTCGCGTAACACCTCGATGAAGGCCTGTGGTGCCGCCGTGGAAAGCGCCTTGTGGGTCTCGTTCCAGACCCGCTCGGCCGACAGTTGCAGTAATTCTTCGCCGGCGGCAATCCGTGCCATCAGGGCCCGGGTTTCGGGCGCGACCTGAAACCCGAGTGGTTGCAGTCGAGCAGCGAAGCGTGCGACGCGCAGCACCCGCAGCGGATCCTCGACAAACGCGTCGGAGACATGCCGCAGCACCCGTTGCTCCAAATCGCGGCACCCACCGTAGGGATCGATTAGTTGGCCGTCGGGCGATTCAGCGATGGCGTTGATGGTGAGGTCGCGGCGGCGTAGATCTTCCTCGAGACGGACTTCTGGGGCGGCGTGGAAGGTGAAGCCGCCGTGTCCGGGCGCGATTTTGCGCTCGGTGCGCGCCAGCGCATATTCCTCGCCGGTGTGTGGATGCAGAAAGACAGGGAAATCCCGCCCCACTGGACGGAAGCCCTGCGCGCGCATCGCGGTGGGCGTGGCGCCGACTACGACCCAATCGCGTTCGGTGACAGGGAGCCCCAGTAACCGATCGCGAATCGCCCCGCCCACCAGATAAATGTCCATGTTCAGACCCATCTGCTGGCGCTTTGGCCGGTCGCCAGTATAGCCTCGCCGGCCGGTTCGCCGGTTCGCTTGGTCAGCTGCGGCGCGGCAGGATGTCGCGCAGCCGCTCGTGCATGGCGAGCAGGGCGGACTCGGTGGTATCCCAGTCGATGCAGGCATCGGTGACGGATTGACCGTAGACCATTTCGCTGCGCTTTGCCGAGAGCTTTTGATTGCCGGCGACGAGGTTGCTTTCAATCATCAGGCCAATGATGGATCGATTGCCCTCGAGAATCTGATTGGTGACATTCTCGATCACCAGGGGTTCGAGCTCATGGTTTTTATTGGAGTTTGCGTGGCTGCAGTCGACCATGATGTTGGCCGGGATGCCCGCCTTGGTCAGCGCCTGCTCGCAAAGCGATACGCTGACCGAATCGTAGTTGGGCTTGCCGTCTCCGCCGCGCAGTACAACATGGGCATAGGGGTTGCCGCGGGTCTTGATGATGGCAACCCGGCCCTCCCCGTTGATGCCCAGAAAATGATGTGGTTTCGCAACCGACTGCAGGGCGTTGATTGCGACGGTGAGACTGCCGTCGGTGCCATTCTTGAAGCCCACGGCAGAAGTCAGGCCGCTGGCCATTTCCCGATGCGTTTGGCTTTCGGTCGTGCGCGCGCCGATCGCCGACCAGGAAATCAAATCCTGAAGATATTGTGGTGAGATCGGGTCGAGCGCTTCCGTAGCGGCGGGGAGCCCCAGCTCCGCGATGTTGAGGAGCAGACGACGACCGATATGCAGCCCCTCATCGATGCAGAATGAGTCGTCGAGGTGGGGGTCGTTGATGAGCCCTTTCCAGCCTACCGTCGTACGCGGCTTCTCGAAGTAGACGCGCATGACCACAAACAGGGTATCGGCGACCCGATCGGCGAGGTCGCGCAGCCGCTGTGCGTACTCCATCGCCGCCTCTACATCGTGGATCGAGCAGGGGCCGACAACGATCATCAAACGGTGATCCTGGCGGTCGAGAATTTGCTGTACGGTCTGCCTGCCCTGCACCACGGTGGTCGCCGCAGCGTCGGTCATGGGCAGCGCGTCTTTCAACTCATCTGGCGTCAGCAGTACCTGCTGTGCGTCGATGTTGAGGTTTTCCAGGGCTTTTTCGATCATGGGACTCGTCATCACGTGCCGCAGGCTCGGCACGACTGCTTTCTAAGGCGCGCCATTCTAGCAGGTCGTGGCGCGATTTCCCCGGGGAGCTGGAATCGACCAAGGACCCGGCATGTGCGGGATGCTAGGTGCAGATCTCCAGGTGGGGAAGTAGGGGGAAATAGAGCGCGGTGGTGATCGGTTCGGATCCCATGCGGCGGAATAGTGCCGAATAGTTTGCCAACTGCGGGCCGTAGCGCTCGCGCTGGCGAGCGAGGAATGCGCTGCGGTGTTCGCCATCGGGCTCAGTCAGTTTGTAGTCGATAATCCAGCGCACCCCGTCTGCCACAAAGGTGCGGTCGACGATTGCGGTACGGGTCTGGCCTCCACCGTCTTGATAGCCGAGTTCGAGCTCGGTGCCGGCCTGGGTATGGTTTTGTAGCAACCAGCGTCCCGCGTCGTCGGTTAGCAGGTTGTGGATGCCCCGGCGAATTCGCGCCACGGCGGCGCGTCCAGCCTCAGCGTCGAAGCCGACGGCGGACAATTCGGCGGTCCAAACCAGCTCCTGGCGCTGGATGCGTGCCGTGTCCCAATGGCGCGGCCCCTCGCGGAGCAGCTGACATACACTGCGGTGGAACAGGGTGCCCGCCAAGCGTGCGAGGGAAGAGCCATCCGATTCGCGTTCGTCGTTTGGTGTTGGCGATGGCGGGGTGGCGGGGCGCGCTGGCCACACGGGCTGCCAGTCCGGCGGAAGGCGTAACCCGTGCGTCAGCACAGGCTCGGCGGCGGCCGTGGCGGTCGGTGCCGGGGAATGCATCGTCACTTGGGTATCGGCTCCGGGATGGGTCAGTTCGGACTCGAGTGCGGGCCAGATGGGTGCCAACAGCGAATCGTTCGGTGGTCCTTTGGGGCCCGGCTGCCGAAACACCAGGTGTAAGCGCCGCACGGCCCGGGTACAGGCGACGTACAGGGTACGGGTATTTTCGAGTTGGCGTGCCAGCTTAGCTTCGCGCCGGAGCCATTCATACAGTGGATCGCCAGCGTCGCCACTGCGTTGTCGGGGCGAGATCAACAGTTCCCGGTGGCCGGCGGCAGTCACCCGCTCGTGCCACAGTAACAGCGCGGTTTCGTCCCCGCGGGTAGCGCGGTCGAGGGCTGGGAGGATCACGGTATCGAACTCCAGCCCCTTGGCTTTGTGCATGGTGAGAATGTGCAGTTGTGCATCTGTGTGGGCCACCGGCGTCGCGTAGCCTTGTTGGGCGCGGCGAACAAACTCCGGCCAGTCGCTACGGGCGATATCGGCTTCGCGTTCCAATAGCCCGAAATACTGTTGACACAGGCGCAGGTCATCCGGGTCGAGCAGCGTGGCCGGCCCGCCGAGCGCGATCCAGACCCCTTCGACATGGCTTCGCAATGGCTTGCGCTCCCGTGCGCGCCAGGCATCCAGCAGGATCGGGGCCACTCGGGCAAGCGTCGCTTGGCCAGCCGCGCTCAGCGCGGCGTTGTCCTGCCACCGCATCAGCCGCGGGATGAGGGGCGCGCGCAGATCGCCGGCATGGATTCCGGCCAAGGCCAAGAGGTCTGCGTGACTGAGTCCGCTCCAAGGAGCGCGTAGCACCGCAAGCCAGGCGACGCGATCGGTCGGGGACAGTAGCGCGCGGGTCAGTGAGAGCAGATCGATCACGGCCATGCGATGGCCCAGGCGGTCGATGTCGGTGGCCTGCCAGGGCAGCCCGCGGCGGTTCAGGGCTGGCAGGATGGCTTGCAAGTGACCGCGGGAGCGGGCAAGGATAGCCACCGAGCCCGGCGTGGCGAGCGCCTGCGCAGCGCAGGCCGCGACCTGTTCGCCCAGGTGTGTGTCGTCGGCGTCGGTAGCGAGTACGTCGATCGCCACCGCGGGTTCGGGCAATGGTGGTTGCACTGCAATCGCTGGTGCATAGGGGACGGCGCCGCGGCCGGGGTCCTCGCGGGCTGGAAACGCGTGCTGAAAAATACGGTTGAACCAGTGGATCAGTTTCGCTTGCGAACGGAAATTGGCTTGCAGTTCCACGGCCTGCAGGTGCAAGTTTCCCAGCGGATGGCGGCGACTGTCTAGAAATAGGCCGACGTTGGCATTGCGAAATCCGTATAGGGATTGCATGCCATCACCGACCAGGAAGAGCGTACGTCCGTCGCCGTTTTGCCAGCCGGCGGTGAGTCGACGGAGCAGATCGAATTGCAATCCCGAGGTATCCTGACACTCGTCGACCAGGATATGGCGTAGGCGATAATCGAGACGCAGTGCCAGGTCGCTAGGGGCCTCGTCGTCGCCTAGAGCGCGCAGGGCAGCCAGGGCAACGGCGGTAAAATCGCATTGTCCGCGACGCTGAAACACCAGTTCTAGGTGCGCCGCCAATTCTGGAAGCAACCGCGCGAGGCTGTTCAGCACTTCCCACTGGGTGTCACTCGGTGGGCTATCTGGCAATGCCAGGGTGTCTTGCGCCAATGCTAGCCACTGCGGCCGCGTTGCCAATTGTTCCCGGAGGTCCGCCCAGCAGGCCTTCCAGTGGTTGGCCTCAGCCGGGACGACCGAGTCCTTCGCGGTGGGCATGCCTTGTCGCTTGTCTACTTTGCTGCGTAAGTTGCCGTCTTTTGCTAAGAAAAGTGACAGGATAACTTTCCAAGCCGGCAACGCGGTGCTGTTGGGCTCCGGCAGCGTCCTCGCGGCGACGTCGAGAATGGCGGGGGCGCCCTGGGCGGCGCGATTGGCGGCAACATAGCGTAACAATCCAGGCAAATCACCAGCGACGTGCGAGAAGGCTTCGGTCAGGGCCGACAGCGTGTCCCTGATGAGCGTCTCCACGGCGCTCTCCAGCGCAGCCCGTTCATTGTTGCTGGCGAGTAACTGGGCCAGCCACTGCTCGCGGCGACTGAGCAATCGGATCAGGAGCTCTTCTAACCGCGGCCAGTGGTTGTCGAGATGCGAGAGCAGTACCGCCAAAGCGGCCCCGGTAGCATCCGCAGATTCGAGTCGCGCGCAGAGTTCCCGGACGGCCTCCTGGTAGAGGGGGACGACGTGCTCTGTCGGGGTGAGGGTGGCGATCACGCCGGCTTCGCCGGCCAGCCGCCGAGCCAGCTGCATGCAGTAGGCGTCGATCGTGTGGATTTGTAGCCGGTTGACCGCCTCGGTGAGTCGCCACCCGGCGGCCCGGTCTCGTGCCACAGCGGCCCGCGCCAGATCCCAGGTCTGGCGAGCAAATGCGTCCGAGGGAGGTGTATCCTCCTGGGCCCGCTGGAGGGCGGAGAGGATGCGGCGGCGCATCTCGCCGGCCGCCTTGCGGGTAAAGGTCATGCACAGTACTTCTTCCGGCTGTTCGCATGCAGCGAGCAAGCGCAGCATGCGCTGCGTTAGCAGGCCGGTTTTGCCCGAGCCTGCCGGCGCGACCACGGAAAAGGACCGGTGGATATCCAGCGCGGCCTGACGAACATCCAGATCTGGTGTCATGAGCTTTCTATTATCCTTTGAATATCTTCAAGTTCCGGCAGTCTATTGAGGGCGATTAACGGGTCTCGGGTAGCGCTGTCGGGATGGTGGTGACATAAGGTAGCGGTGCCTTGCAGAAATTCTCGCGCCAGGCTGCCCAAGGTGCGTTCCCAGTGGCGCAATGCCTGTGCCCAATCGTCTGGTAGACCGGCATCGGCTAGTGTCTTGCAACCGAGAAGTTCGCGATCGGCGAGTCCGGTCAAATCGCACCCTTGCCGTGGGTCGATACGGATACGCGCTAGCGCGATGCCGGCGAGGTGCTCCGGGTGCGCCAGAGCATAAAGCGGCAACTGTGGATCCTCGGGGCGCTCCCCATCCCAACTGCTGGAGTGGGTCGCACCGGTCTTATAGTCGAGTAACAAGACGCGGTCGTCTGCGAGGCGATCGATCCGATCGATACGCAGTGCTATCGGTAGGCCCGCGAGATCCAGCGCGACCCGATGCTCGCGAGCGACGACCGCAAAAGGGGGGCGAGCCATTTCGATGGTCAGCCAGGCGAGCAGGAGGCGGTATAAGCAGTCGGTTTCCACGCTGCGTAGCCGTGGCCCGTGGAGTTCGGGCCGGTGGCGGGCCAGTTCATCGAGCGCACCCGTGATGGCCGCGCGCAGGGTTTGCGCGCGTGCGCCCTCGTCCAGGGCGAGGAGTTGTTCCTGGTTGGCCAACCCTGTCCAGAAGAGCTCCAGGGCGCGGTGTACCAGTTTGCCGCGATCGGCGCGTGAGAGTCCGGGTTCGGGTTCGAGTAGGGGGCGTGCGCCCAGCCGCCAGATGGCGAATGCATTGAATGGTGCATTCGATTGGTCGCGCAGTCGTGCACTGCCGCCGCCTTCGAGTTCTCCCGCGCCACAGGGCGGTGCATCTCCCCAAGCCACGATTTCCGGTGCGGTGGCGTTGCGTGCCAGCGGGATCCAAGGGTGAGTGCGGGGCTCGGCTGCCGGTGTTGCGGGCAGGTCCCGAAGTCCCGTATAGGGCTGAAGTTCGACCTCGCCATCGCGTAGCGGGTAGCTAAACACTATCTCGGCCGCAGCGCCCTCGAACTCTTGTAGTCGCAGTTGCGCAAGCGCGAGTTCGTGCTCGGGCTGGGCTCTGGGCATGGCCAAATGCCGTTGTAGCGCCGCGGGCAGTAGTGGGTGTGGATCGAGGGGCTCTGGCCAGCGGCTGTCGGTCATGTTGGTGACCCAGAGTGCGTCGAATTGCAGTCCAGCGGCCTCCAAAACGCCCAGTATCTGCAGTCGACCTGCGGGGGTCCGGGATTGGAAAGGCGCCGCTTTCGCCAGCCGACGAAGTTCGTCCAGTGCCTCACCCCAATCGACAGTTTCTCCGGTGACGGCCAGCGCACCCAAATGTTCCAGCAGTTCTTGCCAGTGTTGTCGTTGTTGAAATTCGTGACTATCGAGGCTGCGTTGGCCGGGCCAGCCCAGGCAGCCAAGATAGCTCTCGAATAGCCTTGCCCAAGTCCGAAAATCGGTGTTTCGAGGTGCCCGCCGGCGTTGCTCGGCGGCCTCTTGAAGGCGCTCTGTCACCAAGGCTGGGGTTTGCAGGTGGGTCTCGGCATGCGCCAATGCTCGGCGCAGATCGCTGGCTCCCAGGGTGACCGCTCGGCCTTCGCGCAATTCGATCTCCGCGCGTGACCTCACCTCCAGTTCGGCGTCCGGATCGCCCCAGTACACATCGTGGAGCAGGGCGTATGCGCAGCCGGAAGGCAGGCTCTCTTCGTGTAGGCCGAGTAGCGTGAGCGCTGTGCGGGCCAGCGGCAGGTCACTCAGCGGCTGGCCTGCCGAAATGTTGCAGGGCGCCGGGCTCCAGGGGGTTGAGGGTAGGCAATGGTGGGGCGTGAGCGCGTCGCGTACCAGCCGCTCGACCCGATCCCGGCACGCGGCCAAATCGGGGATCACGAGGCCAATCCTTCGGTCGGGATGGGCGCGCAAGTAATCGGCGGCCCAGTCAACGGCCGCGGCGATCTCGGCGTCGGCATCCGCCGGAGTGACCAGCCGACGGACGCTGTTGCGCCGGGGTGGCGTATGGGTGGTCAGGCGATCGCAAAGCTGTTCGAGAACGCGGCGATAGCGTGGCGGGAGGGCGGCGAAACCGATCAGATGGGCGTGTCCCGCGCCGGGTAGGACGCCGCTGTCATGCGCTTCGAGCAGTAGTTCCAGGCACTGCTCCCGGGTCAGGAGCGCGCGCGCGGCCATCGCTCTGCGCCACAGGGGTAACCAGCTGGCAAACAGGGCGCTGCCACAGTGGTCGCTACCGATCCGGGTGAGATCTAGGTCCCAGCGTTCCAGTAATTGGCGGGCGGACAAAGCGAGCCGTGCAAAGCCGGTAGCCTCTTCGTGCGCAATGTCGGGTTGTCGCGCGATCACGCTCCGCCAGAGCCGCTGTTCGACGGCTAGGTTGGCTGGACTTGCGGCGAGCGCGGGGGGGAAGGCTGCGTCGCGAAGGCGTTCCCATTGGGTGTTGAACCAATGCTCGAGCGCATAAATGCGCGGACGCTCCCAGGCGGTGCGACCGATCGCGTCCTGCTCCGCTGCCCAGCTTTGCTCCAGCGCTCGCGCTAACCGCTGATTGGCGGTCAGGATCAATTCTCTGGCCACCAGCGCGGGGCGCAGCGAGACGATATCGGCGGGGGGACTGGGCATGGCAGGGCCTGCGTCGATCGGATAGAGGGGGATTGTAGAGGCGCCGGGCCGCAGATTGGCATTGGGGCAGGCGGAGTCCGGGGGCCCAACAGCGTTGGTTCGAAGTCTATGGGTCGGATGGTGCCGCATGGCGGGTACAATATCGCTTGGCAGCGCTTTTTTTGCCGTGGCGCAGGAGATAGGAGCTACCGTGACGGATGCGGCGCCGCCGGTGCCACCTCGGCCTTCCGCGAGCCTGGTTATCGGCCGTGAGGGCGTTTCAGGGTGGGAAATCTTTATGGTTCAGCGCCACAGTGCCACCAGATTTGCCGGTGGCGCCTTGGTTTTTCCGGGTGGTGCCTTGGAGGCTCAGGACACTGAGGTATCGGCGAATTCCGACTCCTTATCTGCCCACCGGCTGGCGGCTATTCGAGAGGTCTTTGAAGAGGCCGGAATCCTATTTGCGCGTCATCTCGACGGTAGCTGGCCTGCCCCGGAGCTGCTGGCTGAGCTGGCCGGGGAGCGGGAGCGGGTGGCATGCGGCGAAGTGCCTTTTGGGGTTTGGTTGGCGCAACAGGGGTTGTGCCCGGCCACCGATGCGTTGGTGCCATTTGCCTATTGGGTGACCCCCTCGACACGTCCCAAGCGCTTTGCCACCCATTTTTTCGTGGCCGAGTTGCCGCCCCTGCAGGTGGGAAGCCACGACGGTGTCGAGCTCGTGGATTCCTTCTGGGCCGCTCCCGCCCAAGTGGTGGCGCTAGGCGAGGCTGGAGAGTATTGGGTGATGCGTGCTACCGAGGTCAATTGCCGTCGACTGTCCGCGTATCCGAGTTGTGCAGCGGCCCTGGCGGACTTTCGCACCCATCCGGAGTCTCTGGTGACGCCGACGTTCTTCGCGGTGGGCGGGCGACGTTACTTGAGCGTGCCAGCCCGGGGTGGCCGTGGCGTGCTGACCTTGGCTGCCGAACCCTGAGCGCCGGGGTACGCGTCAACCGGTAAATGTTTTGTTAAAGTTTAACTATCATTCCTATCTATTTGATTAAAAATATTTTTATCGGAGGTATTGTTGGTGGAGAAAGGGTGGCTGTCCGATGTGTCGCACACTGTGATTTCGTGGCATCCGAGGTCTGCCAAGGTTGGGTAAAGCCCCTGCAGTGTCGTGGGGCTGGTGAAGTTCGCGGAAAAGCCGCGGTCGGCTGCTGGCCGCCAACCGGGCAGCAACGAGGCAGTACGGCGGGCAATGGCTGCACCGGAGTCTACCCAGTGCACGGGACGGGGCGCAGCGGCTGCCAACTGCCGGGAGAGAAGGGGGAAATGCGTGCAAGCCAACACCACCGTGTCCAGCGCGGGTTCTGCAAACAACGGCGACAGGATGTGTCGCAGTTCAGCGTCGTTGGGTGGTGTGCCGCGCATGGCTTGCTCCGCGATCTCCACCAAACGAGAGCTGCCCAACGGGATTACCCGGCAACCGTGAGCGAAGTCGTTGATGAGTTGCTGCGTGTACAACCGGCCGACCGTGCCCTCAGTGCCCAGCAGGCCGATCACCTTGGTGGTCGACTGCGCTGCGGCAGGCTTGATGGCCGGGACAACCCCTACTACGGGTTGCGAGAGCCGGGAACGCAGCCGGGGCAGTGCCAGGGTGCTGGCGCTGTTACAGGCGATCACGATCAGGGTTGGCGCCCAACGGCGCGCCAGGATTCCTACGACATGATCGACGCGTTCGATGAGTTCGGTTTCCCCTTTGGTGCCATAGGGAAAGGCGGCATTGTCGCAGGCAAAGAGGAATTCGCAGCCGGGCAAATGCTCCCGGACCGCAGCCAGCACGCTCAACCCGCCTACGCCGGAATCGAAGACCAGAATTTTCGGGGGTTCGCGCATAGCGCGGCATTCTACCGGAGGCTCCGCGTGATCGGTGTGGCTGTTGCGCTTGTGCTCGGCATGGCGGTGACCGAGGCGTACGGCCGCCAGGGGCTCTGGACGTGAATCCGCTGGAAGTCATCTGGTTTGCGTTGGGTACGGTGACCCCCATTTACCTGGTCACCGCATTGGGGGTGGTGCTGCGCCGCGCCGGCATGCTCAGCGACGACTTCTTACGCGACGCGTCCCGGCTGGTATTCAATCTGGGCGCGCCAATGATGCTGTTTTTGTCCTTGGCCACCGCGGAAATCGAGTTGGCGCGCGCGCCAAGATTTCTGTTCGTCAGTGCCGGATTGGTGATGGGACTTTCGTTGTTGGCGTGGCCACTGGCTAGGATCCTCGGGGTGCGGCGTGAGCAGCGTGGGGTGTTTCTGCAGGGCGCGGCGCGTGGCAATTTGCTGATCGCCGGGCTGGCAATGGCGCAGAGCGTCTACGGTCGCGAGGGCGTCGTCTTGGCGTCGTTGCCGATGGCCATTTTCATTGTGTTTGGCAATGTGTTTTCGGTGCTGATGCTGCGCCGTTATGGCGCGCCGGTGGCGGGGGGTGCGGGGATCTCGGTGATCCGTAATCCGGTGATACTCGGCATCTTGTTGGGTATCTTGGCGGGCGCACTGAAAGTACCGCTGCCGCAATTGTTGGTAGAGACGGGCAACATTGTCGGCCAGCTGACTGTGCCCTTGGTGTTGTTCATGCTGGGTGCTTCGCTGAATTTTCGCGAACTCCGCAAGCCGGCATTGGCGAGTTGGGGGGCGGCATTCTACAAGTGCATTTGGATGCCGGCCTTGGGAACCGCCGTCGGGTTTGGCGCGGGCTTGCGCGATATGGAGCTCGGCATACTGTTTCTGGTGCTGGCTTCGCCTACGGCCTCGATCAGTGTGGTGTTCGCGGAGATGTTTGGGGGCGATCGCAGGCTTGCCGCTAACATCGTACTGGTCAGTGGGGTGCTGTCGTTTATGGTGAACTGTGCAGGGTTGATTCTGCTCAGGTGGTGGGGGTTGGTGTAATGACGTCATACCTGTGGTTGCTGGCGGCCGGTGCGGTGATCGTGCCGTTGGCGGCATACGCCGGGTGGCTCGCGGTCCGTTTACGGCGGCAGGCACAGGAGCGACGCGAGGCTGCCGAGGCGCAAGCGCAGGCGCGCGAAACGCGGCAGGAGCAGGCGCTGTTCGGGATTCGGCTGTTGGCAGGTGCCATGATTGAAGAAGAGATTACCTTGACCGAAGGCTGCCAGCGGATCAGTTATTTGCTCGGTCAAATAGAGCAAGGCCGGTATCCAGAGGAGCGAACTCGCGTTTTCGGCCAAGTCGCTGCGGCGACCGCGCACTTGCCCATACTGGACGCTTGGCGCGCATTGGACCGCCGCCAACAGCATGTCTATACGTTGGAGCGAGAGGCTGTCGAGCGAGATTTTCGGGATTTCGTGTTGGCCGCCGCTCGCGAAATTTTAGCGCGAGACGATGATCGTGCTGACTCCGGAGCCGGCGGCAGGAGTCTTCAGACACGGGCCAGCAGTAGCCCGCATTCGAGGTGATCCGTGCCGGGGAACTGGTCGAAAACGGCTCCGGAGACGATCCGGTGCTGTGCTTCCAGATCGATAATGTTTTCCAATAAAGACAATGGGTTGCATGATATATAAAGAATGTTTGTGAAGTTTTTGGCGAGGCGTAAGGTGGCCTCGTCGAGACCTGCGCGCGGTGGGTCCACCAACAGGGTGTTGAATGTGTAATCAGCAAGGTTGAGGTGGCGCAGGCGGCGGAAGGGTCGGACGCCGGCCAAGGCGTCGCTGACTTCGGCGCTGGCCATGCGCACCAAGGCCACATTGTCGGCGCCATTGCGCTGCAAGTTGTGCTGGGCCGCGCGCACCGAGAGTTTGGAGACCTCTGTAGCTAACACGCGTTGGAATTCGTTGGCCATTACCAGCGTGAAATTGCCGTTGCCGCAGTACAGTTCGAGTAAATCACCGCCCAGTTTCCGGCCCTCGCGGGCGACCCAGGCGAGCATCTCCCGGTTGATGGCGGCGTTGGGCTGGGTGAAACCGGTTTCGTACTGCCGCCAGTGATATGTTCGGCCGGCGACGCTGAGGGTCTCGGTCACGTAATCCTCACCGATAACGAGTTTCTGGCCGCGGCTGCGGCCGATGACATGACAGCCAAGATGGGAGTGGAGTTTGGTTGCCGCCGCTTCCCAGCGTGAGTCAAGCGGGCGATGGTAGATTAGGGTGATCACGGCTTGGCCGCTGGTAGTGGTGAGGAACTCGACGGTGAACAGGCGATGGCGTAATTCGGGCTCGGTGTTGAGGTGGGTGAGCAGGGCCGGCATGAGCGCCGTAATGACGGGGGAGCCCGGGGGGTAGTGCTCGATCATATAGGGCTGCCCGCCACGGCCCGGCCGGTACATGGCGTAATGACAGCGTTCATCCTGGTGCCAGATACGAAATTCGGCTCGCATTCGATAGCCGGTGGGGGGCGAAGGGTAGATCTCCAAGTGTCGCGGCAATCTGGAGCCGAACCGGCGGCGTAGCTCCGCGACCTTCGCTTCCAGGGAGTGATTGTCGGCTTCCGGTCCAGCGGATGAGGCAGTGGAGATAGGGCGGTCAGGCATCGGTAGCGGGTATCAGGGGAGGTGCGCATTATCCGGTCCTGTTGAGCATGGGACAATGACTTTAGGCAATTGTGACAAGGGGTTGCAGGTTGCCGGAGGCCATGCCCGGGGAGCATACTTGGAGGTCGCGGGCAGTCGGTGGCAACGTCTCGAGAGCTCGTGGGAGCACCCTCAATCAAGGTGCGAATAGATAACGATCATTACAGCTAGCGGAGGTGACGGATGGTTTTTCAACGTCCGCAATTCAAAGCGCAATATGAGAACTACATCGGCGGACAATGGACGCCTCCTGCCGACGGTCAGTATTTCGAGAATATCTCGCCGATCGATGGCGAACTGATCGCCCGGATACCGCAATCGAGCGCGAAAGATATCGACGCTGCAGTGAAGGCGGGCTGGGCCGCTTTCCCCGCCTGGAGTCGAATGGCTGCGGCTGCGCGCGCGGGTATCCTCAACAAGGTGGCCGACACCCTGGAGGCCAACATCGAATTGTTGGCTGCAGTGGAGACCTGCGACAACGGGAAATCGATTCGCGAGACCCTCGGGGCGGATTTACCGCTGACTATTGATCAGTTTCGGTACTTCGCGGCGGCGATTCGTACCGAATCAGGCTCGGTCAGTGATATCGATGAAAATCTGGTGTCGATGGAAATTCACGAGCCGTTGGGCGTGGTCGGCCAGATTATTCCGTGGAATTTCCCTTTGCTGATGGCGGCCTGGAAGATCGCGCCGGCTTTGGCCGCGGGGAACTGCGTGGTGCTTAAGCCCGCTGAGCAGACGCCGGTATCCATGCTGGTGGTGATGGAGTTGATCGGCGATCTGTTGCCGCCTGGGGTGCTCAATGTAGTCAACGGCTTCGGGGCAGAAGCTGGCAAGCCGCTCGCGTCGCATCCGGATGTCAAGAAGGTCGCTTTTACCGGTGAGACCACAACGGGCCGGCTGATCATGCAGTACGCGGCCGAGAACATCGTTCCGGTGACGCTGGAGCTGGGGGGCAAGTCTCCGAATATCTTCTGCGCCAGTGTCATGGATCAAGACGACGCTTTCCTCGACAAGGCCATCGAGGGTTTGGTCATGTTCGCGCTCAATCAGGGCCAAGTATGCACTTGTCCATCGCGAGCGCTGGTGCACGAGAGTATTTACGAACGCTTTATGGAAAAGTGCTTGGCGC
The DNA here is from genome assembly GCA_041594335.1 of Porticoccaceae bacterium. Lineage (GTDB taxonomy): Bacteria > Pseudomonadota > Gammaproteobacteria > Pseudomonadales > Porticoccaceae > JAGPUQ01. Next base: position 29,670 of record JBFHML010000003.1, on the reverse strand, counting down.
GGGTGGCGGCGATCAAGATGGGCGACCCCTACGATGTGACGACCATGATGGGTGCGCAGGCCTCGAACGATCAGTACGAGAAGATCCTGAGCTATATCGATATCGGTCGCCAAGAAGGCGCGCAGCTGCTTTGCGGCGGTGAGGCCTACAAAAACGATCGCTATCCCGGCGGGTTCTACATTCAGCCGACGGTCTTCAAGGGCCACAACAAGATGCGGATTTTCCAGGAGGAGATTTTCGGTCCGGTACTGGCCGTGACAACCTTCAAAGATGATGCCGAGGCATTGGAGATTGCCAACGACACCCTCTACGGCTTGGGTTCGGGCGTCTGGTCGCGTGATCTGCATCAGGTGCAGACCTTTATGCGCGGCATTCAAGCGGGCAGGGTGTGGGTCAACTGCTACCACGTTTATCCGGCACATGCGTCCTTCGGCGGCTACAAGAAGTCCGGAATCGGGCGCGAAAATCACGCGATGATGCTGGCGCACTACCGCAATACGAAGAATGTGCTGGTCTCCTATGCAAAGGATAAACTCGGTTTCTTCTGACGCCGGTTGGTGGTCGTGAAATGACGGAGTACAAGGAGCGTCTGGACGTCACTGAGTCCGCGTGCGCAGTGATCGACCAACTGCGCGCGCGGCACGGGCCACTGCTCTTTCACCAGAGTGGTGGCTGCTGTGACGGTTCGGCACCGATGTGTCTGGCGGTTGATGATTTTCGTGTAGGCAGCCGCGATGTCTGCCTGGGGGAAATCCACGGTTGCCGGTTTTATATGTCCCCCGAGCAGTTCGAGTATTACCGTAACTGCCATACGACCATCGACGTGGTGCCGGGGCGTGGGGCCAGCTTTTCTTTGGAGATTCCGCTGGGAGTCCGTTTCCTGATTCGCTCCCGACTGTTTACCGAGGAGGAATTGGACCAGCTCCGCCCGGTAGTCGAGGGGCCGGACAGCTGATCGGCGCTTGGAATCTGTGACATGGGAGCCCGATGGACTGGTGCGCCGATCGGCGCCGCCGGGCTATATCTTGGATCCAGCGCGACCGCTAGGCCTGGAATTGCATCGGGTGCTTCATGAGCAAGTGGCCGTGGCGCGCAAGGCCGTGGCTAAGCTCTCGCGCAAGCGCCTCCAGCGCGCAGGCAAGGCCGCAGCGGCGCTAGAGCGGGTGGCTGCGCTGGGCGGTCTCTTGACCGCCGTGGATCCCAGTTTTGCCGATGCGCTGCTGGCGCGAACCCGCCCCTTGGTGGCTCGCGTTGCGCCCTGGCGTGACGCCTGGGCCCAGCGGCGCCTGTTTGCGGCGTTGTTCGATGACGCGCAATGGCGTGATCGGCCGGGGTATCGCCGGTTGCGCGCGCAGTGTCGCGCCTTGCCGCGCAACCCCGAGGGCGTGGCCATTACCGTCAAGGCGCTCGCCGCCAATACGGGTGCCGAAGTCGATAAAGCGTTTCCCGAGACCTTCGGTCGGGAGGTTTTGTCGACATTCTCTGTCCCGGACCTGCGAGCGGGTCTAGACCATTCCTTCGCCGATTGCGTGTCTCGGATGCGGCGCGCGCGCGGTGCTGACCCGGGTTGCCGCGATCCCGCTGGTATCCAACTTGGGCGCTATGCGCTGCAATTGCAGCTATTGGGGGCATTGGCCGGGGCGCGTAAACGGGCCCTCGAGGACGTTCGACGGTTGGCTGAGCTTCTGGATACGGAACGAGATCTTGCCAGGATGCGCGCGCACTTGCGCGGCTTGACTGGGGTCCGCACTGCGGCCTTATATCAGCCGTTTATTGATGTAGTCACCGATCATCGGCAGGTGATTCGGCTGCAGATCGAAAGTCTCGACCTCCACTTGTTCGGTGGCGCCTGCTGAAGCGCAATTTCAGGGCAGTTGATCAAAGAGCTGGGCGAGTGCCTGCTCGCTCAATCTGGCGTAGGTGGCTTTCCCCGGCACGCTCGCGAAGAGACACAGTTGTGTGAAATGCAGAACGATGTTTAGCGGTTGTCGTATATAGGACCCGCCCCCGCGAGCGAGTGTGATATGCGGCCGAAAGGGCAAGCGGCCGGTGGGCAGGCCGCGCTGGGTGGTCACGGCCGTTACCGCAGCATGCAAGTCGAGTAGATGCGTGTCCGGCGATAGCTCCAGCGCCAGCAGCGGCGCTGTGGGGCTCGGAAACCGCTGAGGCTGGTCGCCGCGGCCGCTACCGCTCGACAACGGTCCCAGGGTTTTCAATTCACGGGCCAGCAAGGCCAGTGTGGGTGAGGGCTGTTCGCCGAGAAAGCAAACCGTGAGGTGCAGGTTCTGCGGGGAGACGGGCCGCCACCCGGGGCCCAGGCAGTCGCGTGTCCAGTCAGTCAGTCGATTCCTGTCGGGATGCGCTAGGGGGCAACCGATGAAAGCGCGTATTTGCTTAGGCCAGGTATTCACGCGTGCTTTGGGTCACTACAGCATCCAGGTACTGACAGGCGTAACTGAGGATGGATTGCTGGACTGCTTCCACGACGCGGTGGCTTTCGCCGACCACCACAAAGGTCCACTCCGCCCGATCGTGCGCATCGTGCCAGGCCGACTCGGACACAGCGATATTGGGTTTGCCGCCAAATCGATCGCGCAGTCGCTGTAATCTATGGCGCTTGTCTTTTAGAGAGCAGCACGCGGGAAGTTGAAATGCGATTGTCAGGCGGAGGATTCGCACAGGTTGGCCGTGGGTGGGGGAGGTCAGTCGCCTCGATAGACACAGCCGCTGGTGCAGGTTTCTCGAACCTCGACAGCAGCCAATCCGGGCAGCGCCGGCTGCAGGCGGCGCCAGATCCAGCGGGCGATTTGTTCGCTGGTGGGATTCTCGAGGCCGGGGATTTCATTGAGGTAGCGGTGGTCGAGGGCCGCATGAATTGGTCGGCAGGCCGCTTTCACCTCGGCGAAATCCATCACCCAGCCCGATTCTGCGCCCATCGGGCCTTCGACACGGACCACGACGTGAAAGGAATGGCCGTGCAGGCGCCGGCACTTATGCTCGGGCGGCACCTTGGGCAGGTGGTGGGCGGCCTCAAAGCTGAACGAGCGAAAAATTTCCATGGTGCTGAATGTGGTGCAGCGCGTGGCGGGATTCCAGCGGCCCAACAGTATAGGGGAATTTGCAGGTTTTTCGTTGACAGCCCGAGGGGTTCGGGTAGAATGCGCGTCTCCTCAACGGGTGGTTAGCTCAGTTGGGAGAGCGACGGCCTTACAAGCCGTAGGTCACAGGTTCGACCCCTGTACCACCCACCATCGGACCGGTAGTTCAGTCGGTTAGAATGCCGGCCTGTCACGCCGGAGGTCGCGGGTTCGAGTCCCGTCCGGTCCGCCATTGATTTGCCGCCGCTGCAGCCGTGAAGGGTGTTCACGGCTTGTCATGTGGTGGTGGGGCTGGTAAATTGGCCAGCCTTTTCAGGCACGTAGCTCAGTTGGTTAGAGCACCACCTTGACATGGTGGGGGTCGGTGGTTCGAGTCCACTCGTGCCTACCAGTGAATCAGCAGTAGCTGTGCGCGCCCATTCTTGGCTGCCGCAACAGTCCGCACGTGGCCTTTGGTAGGGGCCACCACTGACCGCCGGAGCACACCTATGCCGTGTATTTCCTTGCCCGATGGCAGCAGCCGAGAGTTCGCTGCGCCTGTCACTGTTGCCGAAGTCGCCGCAGATATAGGCGCCGGGCTGGCGAAGGCCGCTTTAGCTGGGCGGGTCAATGGTCAGTTGGTCGACACCAGCTATCTCATCGAACGTGACGCCGCACTCGAAATTGTGACTTCCCGAAATCCGGAGGGCGTCGAAGTCATCCGGCACTCCTGCGCGCATCTGTTGGCGCAAGCGGTCAAAGAGCTTTTCCCTAGCGCCCAAGTGACCATCGGCCCAGTGGTCGAGGACGGCTTCTATTACGATTTTGCTTTTGAGCGGGCCTTTACGCCGGAAGACTTGGCGATCATCGAGGCCCGCATGGCCGAAATCGCGCGTGCCGACCTGCAAGTCCGGCGTCGCGAGATGCCGCGCGACGCGGCCGTTGCCCTGTTTCGCGAGATGGGGGAGGAGTACAAGGCGGAGATCATTGCTGCCATCCCCGAGGGCGAGGTGATCTCGCTTTATGGTCAAGGTGATTTCGTCGATCTCTGTCGTGGGCCTCACGTGCCCAGTACCGGAAAGATTTCCGCGTTCAAGCTCACTAAGGTTGCCGGCGCCTATTGGCGCGGCGATGCCCGTAATGCCATGTTGCAGCGTATCTACGGCACCGCCTGGCCGAATCGCAAGGAGTTGGACGCTTATCTAAATCGCCTCGCCGAGGCCGAGAAGCGTGACCATCGCAAACTCGGCCGTCGCCTGGATTTGTTCCACGTTCAGGAGGAAGCTCCGGGTATGGTGTTCTGGCACCCTCGTGGCTGGACCATCTATACCGAAATCGAGCGCTACATGCGCGATCAACAGCGGGCGCATGGATACCGCGAGATTCGTACGCCGCAACTCGTGGATTACACGCTATGGCAGCGCTCTGGGCACGCCGACAAGTTCGGTGACGACATGTTTTCACTGCAGATGGATGAGCGCGCTTTTGCCATCAAACCCATGAATTGTCCCTGTCATGTCCAGGTCTATAACCAAGGGTTGCGCAGTTATCGCGATTTACCGCTACGGCTTGCCGAGTTTGGCTCTTGTCATCGCAATGAGCCGTCGGGCTCCCTGCACGGGATCATGCGGGTACGCGGGTTTACCCAGGACGACGCCCATATCTTCTGTACAGAAGAGCAGATTCAGGATGAAGTCGCCCGGTTTATCGATTTTCTACACGGCGTCTATGCGGATTTCGGATTCGATGAAATCATCTATCGGTTGTCTACGCGGCCCGAGCAGCGTGTAGGTGCCGACGAGATCTGGGATCGCGCCGAGCAGGCATTGGCCGATGCGCTGAATCATCAAGGGTTGGCGTGGGAGTTGTTGCCGGGGGAGGGTGCATTTTATGGCCCCAAGATCGAGTTTTCGCTCAAAGATGTGATCGGTCGGGTGTGGCAGCTGGGCACCATACAGGTGGACTTGTCGATGCCCGAGCGGCTCGGTGCTCATTATGTGGCGGCCGACGACACCCGCCGGGTTCCCGTTATGCTGCATCGGGCGGTGTTGGGGTCTTTCGAGCGTTTCATCGGCATTCTTATCGAACATTACGAGGGTGCTTTCCCCGCGTGGCTGGCGCCGGTGCAAGCCGTGGTGCTGAATATCACCGACCGTCAGGCGGATTATGCCTGTGTGGTTACGGAAACCTTGCAAAACAAGGGGTTCCGGGCCGAAAATGACTTGAGAAACGAAAAGATCGGCTTTAAGATTCGCGAGCACACCCTGCTCAAGACTCCCTATCTGTTGGTCGTCGGGGATCGGGAGAAGGAAACCCAATCGGTTGCGGTTCGCACCCGTGAAGGCGAGGACCTAGGCGCAATGAGCCTGGAACGCTTCATCGCCCTTCTCGGCGACAGCGTGCGTGAGCGCGGCAGGGTCACCAAGACAACTAGCGCGGAGTAGCGGGTTATCAAAAAAAGTTATGGCAAGGGCCAAGGCAAGCGAGCCCGGCTGAATGATGAGATCGATGATGTGCGTGAAGTGCGCCTAATTGGCGCCGACGGGGAGCAGGTCGGCCTAGTCCCCATCGAGGAGGCCATGAAGGCCGCTTCGGAGGCCTCCTTAGATTTGGTCGAAATCGCTGCAGATGCGGAACCCCCGGTCTGCAAGTTGATGGACTACGGCAAGCATATCTTCGAGGCCAAGAAGCAGCAGGCGGCGCAGCGCAAGAAGCAAAAGCAGACCCAGATCAAGGAGATGAAATTTCGCCCGGGTACTGACGAGGCGGATTATCAGATCAAGCTGCGTAACCTGAAGCGTTTCCTGGAGCAAGGAGACAAGGCCAAGGTCACGTTGCGCTACCGGGGTCGGGAAATGGCCCATCAGGAGTTGGGTATCGAGATGCTCAAGCGTATCGAGCAGGACCTTGAGGAATTGGGAGCAGTAGAGCAATTTCCGAAGATGGAAGGCCGTCAGCTGACCATGGTGATCGCTCCACGTAGCCGGAAAAAGTAAGCAGTACATGCCGACCGAGTTCAGCCGTTTGGCAGGCTGACCGGCGGTTTTATCACTACCCTACCAGGAGGTAGCAAATGCCAAAGATGAAGGTACACAGCGGAGCCGCGAAGCGGTTCAAGAAGACCGCTGCAGGCTACAAGCATAAGCGGGCATTCAAGAGCCATATCCTCACCAAGATGACGACCAAGCGCAAACGCCAGTTGCGGGGGACGCAGATTTTGAATCCGTCCGATACCCCACTGGTTGATCGCATGCTGCGGCGCTGAGCGAGATACGGGAGGAGCATCATGGCAAGAGTAAAACGCGGTGTTATCGCACACCGGCGACACAAGAAAATTCTTCGGCAGGCCAAGGGGTACTACGGCGCGCGTAGCCGCGTATTCCGTGTAGCCAAGCAGGCGGTCATTAAAGCGGGGCAATACGCCTATCGTGATCGGCGGGTCAAGAAGCGTACTTTCCGAGCTCTATGGATTACTCGGATCAACGCACAGGCTCGCGCAGAGGGCATCACGTACAGTCAACTGATCGCGGGCTTGAAGCGCGCGAATATCCAACTCGACAGGCGGGTGTTGGCTGATCTCGCGGTGCATGACAAGGTTGCGTTTGCCAGCATTGCCGCGCAGGCCAAAGCCGCTTTGGGCTGAGGTGGCGCGCCCCTGCGGCGAGCGAAAAGACGGCGGGGAAAGGGCGAGCTCTTTCCCCGTTTTTTTGCCCACGAGGTGGAACCCGGCAAGCGGAGAAGTGAGCGAAGATGGATGATCTCGAGCCTATCGTGGCGCAGGCCAATGCGGCGGTGGATGGTGCTGAATCCCTCGCGGCGTTGGAGGCAGAGCGCGTACGGTATCTGGGGAAGAAAGGCGTGCTCACCGCCCTCCTGCAGGGGTTGGGCCGTCTGCCGCCGGAGCAAAGGCGTGCGGCGGGCGCTGGCATCAATGCGGCGAAGAGTGGCCTCCAGGCGCGCATCGAGACGCGCCGGGAGCAATTGGCGGCCGCCGAACTGGAGCGGCGGTTGGCGGACGAGGCCCTCGACACCACGCTGCCGGGCAGTCGTGTCGATGTCGGAGGTTTGCATCCGATCACAACGACTTTGCAACGCATTGAGTCGATTTTCGTCAGCGCGGGCTATCGAGTCGAAGAAGGCCCGGAGATCGAGGACGACTACCACAATTTCGAGGCGCTCAATATCCCGGCCCATCACCCGGCGCGCGCCATGCACGACACATTTTATGTCGACGCCGTGCATGTGCTGCGTACTCATACCTCGCCCGTCCAGATTCGGACCATGGAGCGACGCCCGCCGCCGCTGCGTATTATCTGCCCTGGGCGTGTGTACCGTTGTGATTCCGACCTCACCCATACCCCGATGTTTCATCAAGTCGAAGGGTTGGTGATTGATCGGGGCATTAGCTTTGCCCATCTGCGAGGCACGGTAGACCAGTTTCTCAAGGCCTTTTTCGGCGCTGACCTGCCAGTCCGCTTCCGGCCTTCGTATTTTCCCTTTACCGAGCCTTCCGCCGAAGTCGACATTCAGTGCACGCAGTGTGCTGGAGCGGGGTGTCGCGTGTGCAAGCACAGCGGTTGGCTGGAGGTGATGGGCTGCGGCATGGTCCACCCGAATGTCCTAGAGCACTGCGATGTCGATGCGGAGCAATATACGGGTTTTGCGTTCGGCATGGGGGTGGAGCGTCTGGCTATGTTGCGGCATGGCATTGGCGATCTGCGGATGTTCTTCGAGAACGACCTGCGTTTTTTGCAACAATTCTGATCCGGGGTAGGCGATGAAATTCAGCAAACGCTGGTTGCTGCAGCACCTGGATGCCGAGATCGACACATCCGACCTGATCGCGCGCCTGACGATGGCAGGCTTGGAAGTGGACGGCGTTGAGGCTGCAGCCGGTGAGTTCACCGGTGTGGTCGTGGGTGAAATCGAGTCGGTCGAGTCTCATCCGGATGCTGACGCGCTGCGTATCTGCCAGGTGCGTGGCGGTGGCGCCATCCAGCAGGTAGTCTGCGGCGCACCGAACGCGGCGCGTGGGCTGAAAGTGCCTTTTGCACAGGTGGGCGCGCAGCTACCGGAGGATGTGACCATCGCTGCGGTCAAGCTGCGCGGGGTAGCGTCATTCGGCATGCTGTGCTCAGCCGCGGAGCTTGGCTTGTGCACCGACAATGAGGGGCTGATGGAGCTCGATCCGGCGCTGCCTAGCGGTACGGATCTACGACAGGCTCTGGCACTGGACGACGACATTGTCGAAGTGGATCTCACGCCCAATCGTGGTGATTGCCTCAGTATCCGTGGATTGGCGCGAGAAACCGCGGTGGTCACCGGGATCGCGTTACGCGAATTCCCGATCGAACCGGTTGCGGCTACCGTGGGCGATACCTTGCCGATCAAGCTCCAAGCGGGTGATGCCTGTCCGCGGTATGCCGGGCGCATAGTACGTGGTATCGATCCCGCCGCACGAACGCCGCAATGGTTGCGCGAGCGATTGCGGCGCGCCGGGGTACGAGCGATCCATCCCGTGGTGGATATCACCAACTATGTGATGCTCGAGCTAGGCCAGCCCATGCATGGCTTTGATCTCAGTCGGATACAGGGTGGTATCCAGGTGCGCGCGGCGCGGCCCGGCGAGACGCTGCAACTGCTCGACGGCACGGAGATGGCGCTCGATGAGGAGACCTGGGTGATCGCCGACGATCTGCGCCCATTGGCGCTGGCCGGCATCATGGGCGGGAGTGATAGCGGGGTCGACGAGTCGACCCGCGATGTGTTTCTTGAAAGTGCACATTTCTCGCCGCTAGCCATCGCGGGCAAGGCCCGACAATTCGGTCTGCACACGGATGCTTCGCATCGTTTCGAGCGCGGCGTCGATCCGGCGTTGCCACAGCTCGCTTTGGAGCGCGCCACCGCGCTGTTGCTGGAAATCGCCGGGGGGCAGGCTGGGCCGCTACAGGTTGTGGAGGCGGGCGAGGCCTTGCCGATTCCAGCCGAAATCTCGCTTCGGCTCGACCGGTTGGCCAGCTTGCTGGGCACAGAGATTTCCGCGGCTAGAACGCGCGAGATTCTGCTGAGCCTGGGGTTGGAGCAACTGGAGGAAACAGCCGAAGGCTGGATGTTTCGCGTGCCCACCTGGCGTTTCGATCTCGGCATTGAGGCCGATTTGATCGAGGAGGTTGCCCGAATTTATGGCTACAACGAACTCCCTTCGATCATGCCGGCCCTGGCCCCGGAACTCAGTGCTCCACCAGCCGACCCGGCGCGCATATTGCGAGCGGCGCTGGTACACCGAGGTTATCGCGAGGCGATAACCTATAGCTTTGTGCCGGCCGACATGGTCGCCGCCGTAAGCGGCGCCGATAGTGGGGTTCCGGTGGCCAACCCCATTAGTGCCGCGATGTCAGTAATGCGACCGAGCCTATGGCCGGGTTTGTTGCTGGCCGCGCGGCATAATCTGAACCGGCAAGCCGGCCGCTTGCGGCTGTTTGAGATCGGACTACGGTTCGATGCAGGGCCTGGCTTTGGTCAGCGGCAGACCCTGGCCGGGCTTGCCACAGGGGATCGTGATCCAGAGAGTTGGGCCGATCCGCGGCAGCGAGTCGATTTCTTTGCCATCAAGGGTGATCTGGAGGCATTGCTCGAGACGCTAGGCATCGCAGCTTTAGTGACTGCCGAGCAGGCGGCGCACCCGGCATTGCATCCCGGTCAATCTTTGCGGCTGTCAGGTCCGCACGGAACCTGCTTAGGTTATGCGGGTGCTCTCCACCCCGCGGTCGCGCGCGAACTCGGGTTGGACCAAGCATTGTTTCTGTTCGAACTCTTCATCGATCGCTTGCCGGAAGCTGAAACTCGCGATTTCTGCGTGCCCAGTCGTTTTCCCGCAGTGCGCCGCGACATTGCGGTCATCGTATCCCGCGAGGTGCTTGCAGCGGACCTGCTGACGGCGGTGCGTCGGGCTGCGGGGCCGAGCCTCTCGGAGGTGAGAATCTTCGACGTTTATCAAGGCGAAGGCCTTGAAAACAATAAAAAAAGCGTTGCTATCGGCTTGACCTTTCAGGACGATAGGCGCACGCTGAGAGACTCGGATGTGCAAGCCGCTGAAGACGCGGTAGTCGCGTCCCTTGTCGCCGAGTTCGGTGCCAAATTGCGGGGAGGGTAAATGGCTGCGCTGACCAAAGCCGATATCGCCGAGCTGCTGTACATGGAGCTCGGCCTGAACAAGCGTGAAGCCAAAGAATTGGTCGAGCATTTCTTCGAAGAGATTCGCAGGGCACTGGAGTCCAACGATCCAGTGAAGCTGTCGAGCTTCGGGAACTTCGATCTTCGCGACAAGAATCCGCGTCCCGGACGTAATCCCAAGACAGGCGAGGAGATCCCCATTGCGGCGCGCCGCGTGGTGACCTTCAAGCCAGGACAGAAACTTAAAGCCAGGGTAGAGAGCCATGCTGGAGCCCGGTAACAACAGCCAGTTGCCACCGATTCCCGGCAAACGTTATTTCACCATCGGTGAGGTCAGTGAGCTCTGTGATGTGAAGCCCCACGTGTTGCGCTACTGGGAGCAGGAATTTCCTATGCTCAATCCAGTCAAGCGTCGCGGCAACCGCCGTTATTATCAGCGACAGGACGTCTTGATGATCCGGCAGATTCGCTCGTTGCTCTACGAGCAGGGGTTTACCATCGGCGGTGCCCGCCTGCGCTTAGGGGGAGAGCATGTCAAGCAGGAGGCGACCCAGACTCGGCAGGTCATCGAGCAGACGGTGAGCGAGCTCGAGGACGTTTTGGCCACCCTCAAGGATTGATTTTCTTGCTTTGGCCGCTGCTTTCAGTATGATGGCGGCCTTTCCAGTAGACTGGAAAATTCGGAGCGTAGCGCAGCCTGGTAGCGCACCACACTGGGGGTGTGGTGGTCGTGGGTTCAAATCCCGCCGCTCCGACCATCTTTTTTCCTCTCCTCGCCAGAGACGAGCTAGAGCGGGACCGGCAGAAAGTCTCGAATTTCTGCCGGTGGCCTGGCGACGATATCCTTGGCGATCTCTTTAGCCACCAACTGCCGGTAGTGTTCGGGGAGTGCTTTGCGCACCAGGCCGAGCATGTTGGGTTCCGCAATCAGATACAGTTTTTGCAGCTTGTGTTCGGCGATCGCCTGTTCGATAGCAGCGGCAATGTCGCGGGCAAAGTGCTCTGCGGCCTTTTCTCGCGGTGCGGTGCGGGGATCTTCGGTGTGCTGCTGGCCATTGGTGCCGCCGCCGCGGTATCTTCCGGGCGCGTCGGTGGCGAGGTCTTGGTCCCGTAGGCGGGCGGCCGGGTTGACCTGATCCGACAGTTCCTGGGTCAAGGAATGAGCATCCGCCTTGAAAAGGCGTGCGCGGCTGTGGTTGCAAACGATGACGCCCACGGTGGTCGACATGGCGCGCTCCCGGCATAACAGAAAAATTAGCCTAGGATGATCCTCGCAGCGGACATCGATTCAAGTCAAGCGGGGTGTGGCGTGGGAGTAGGTAGATTGGCGCCGTTGCGGTCCGGAGAGGGGATCCGGTGAGGGCGCGCCCGGTCGCGTTCAACGACCGGGCGCGCCGCTACTCAGTGGCGGTTGGCTCGCAGAGCTCTGCCGAGAGTTTGCTGGCCGAGTACTGGGGTGAATTGGGAGCCGCTCTCCCACACCCGCCGGCCGTTGATGTAGACCTGGTCGACCACGCCATCGGAACGATTGACCAGTACGTCGTGTTCAAAGACTTCATGGAAAATCTTGGTCCGACTGCGGTTCATATCGTGCTGTTGCAGTTGCTCCGGATCGATCAGCACGACGTCGGCTTGACAGCCGGGATCGATGCGTCCGACGTCGAGGCCGAAAAATTCAGCCGGCTCGCGGGTGAGTCGATATACCGCCTCGGCGACGCGGGGTATGCCGCGCTTCTGCGCGATGCGCAGGGTGCCTAGGTTGCCATCATAGAACGACAGGTTGGTCAGATGAGCCCCAGAATCGTTGAAGCCGGGCAGTGCGTTTTTGTCGAACAAAATTTGTTCGACTATATCTTCATTGGTATTGGCAACGTCGAACCACCAGCGGAAGCCCAGATCGTACAACCGCAGACATTGCAGCCAGAACTCGCGGGGGTGAGTGGCCGAGTCGGGGAAGCGGTCGAATTCGGCCGCTTCTGCGGCGTCCTTGGCTCCGGCTTTTCCGTCGCTCTCTTTGTAGAGGGTGAGGCGCTCCAGCACTTGAGCTAGGGTATCGCCATTCCAGCTCGGTACGGCGCAGTCGTCGAGATGCATTTTGGCGAAGTCCATCTGGAAGGTCGCTCGCTCTTCTGAGGATCCGCCGATCTGCGCGATGTTGGCCGAAGTGTTGGTCATCTTGGCCCAGTCGACCTTGAAGTCTTCGAGCCACTGAGGATCGTTGTAGAGGGCTTGGCGACCCTCGATGTCCTCCACTTCGCAGGCGACGATCTGCCGGGTGGACGGTAGTTCCTCGAATACCGGCGAGAGCATCCCGTCTGACCACATCCGGAATGCGCCGCCCAGCGCCTGGAAGTGGATCTTGCCTTTGAAGATGGGCGAGTTGATGACCTTGCCCAGCTTGAGCATTTTCTGCCAGACACCGGGTACGGAAACGAAATCGACGGCGGTGAGGGCGGAGATCTTCAAAGGTTTGCCGCGGAACCGACCGGCGGACCAGAAGTAGCGCTTCAGTGTGCGCAGCATTTTCTGTCCGTCGGGGTTGGTCTGCCAGACGCCATTGTTCCTGCGCACGATCTCGATGATCGGGCGCAACTCGTCATCTTCGGCAAAATGCGAGGGGATGCGGGTTTGCTTGTTGGGATCATTGGCCAGATAGTGGAACACGATCTGGTCGGTAGAAAGGCCCATGTAGCCCTGTTCCATGGCTGCTTCCATGATTTCCGCGAGCTTGCGCCGTTCGGCCTGACTCGGGGGGCGGGTGACCGAGGCCTGAGTCCCCATGACTTCGATACGCATCATCGAGTGGGGAATAAAAGCGGCCACATTGGGGCCCAGCGGCAGGTCGTGGAAGTGGTTCAGGTAGTCGGCGGTGTTGTCCCAGGTGATCTTCTCGATGCATTTGTCGAGCACCCTTTTGGGCATGTTTTCCACGCGGGTAAAGCAGTCGACAATGGGGTCTTCACCGTTTCTGCGTTGGCTGCCGAAAGCGATGCCGAGGGAGCAGTTGCCCACCAATACGGTGGTGGTGCCATGGCGCACCGCCTCGTGGAGGCCCGGGTTGACTTCGACTTCGAGGTCGAGGTGGGTATGGATATCGAGTAGTCCTGGCAGCAACCACTTACCAGTGGCGTCGATTACCTCTCCCGGCGCTTGCACCTGGAGATCGGTGCCGCGTGCCAGCACCTTGCCGTCGCGAATCGCCAGATCCTCTATCTTGGGCATTGCCCCGCTGCCATCGAAGACCAGTGCGTTGCGGATCAGGGTGTCGCATTTGTCGAATTGTTGCATGAATTTACCCCCGGGTAGAAAACACTTCATTTTGTTGCAATCTATTGACGTAACGCAAGAGAGCGGCTGGGTTTTGGTGACCGCTGGAGACTCTCTCGCCTGTCCGAATCGGGGCGCATTTCAGCGGAAGTCCCGAGAGGGGACCGGCAGTGTAGCCAATAGGCGACTGTGGTCGATCAATTCGCCTGCGATGACGTGACAAACTCCGTGACGACGCTCCAATATCCCTTTGACTAATAGTAGCCGGGCACTGCCCAGGATGGGCCGGTAGCGGGCTTGCAGGTTTCGCCAAACAATGACATTGAGATTCCCGGTCTCGTCCTCCAGGGTTAGAAAGAGGATGCCGGAGGCGGTCCCTGGACGTTGGCGTCCGGTGACCAGCCCGGCGACGCGGACAAAGCTGCCATTGCGGTGTCCGGGCAGTGCTTGCTGGCGGACACAGCGGCGAAATAAGGGGTGTTGACGCAGCAATGCCAGGGGATGGGGGCCCAGCGTCAGACCGGTAGCGCGGTAATCGGCAAGCAGGTCTGCTGCGCTACTCGGTCTGGGCAATTCAATAGGGCGTTCTATAGTCGCCACCTCAGTGGCCAGTGGCGCAGGAGGTTCGAGTCCGGCGATGTCCCAGTGGGCTTGGTGGCGGTGGGGGCTGAAATGCTGCAGGGCATTGGCAGCAGCTAGGGCGGCGAGTTGGCCGCGATCGAGGTCGGCGCGTCGGGCCAGATCCGCTAGGTGGGTAAAGGACTGTCGTTTTCGCGCGTGGCGGATGCGCTCACCGGCGGCGCGGTGCAAGCCGCGTACCAGGCGCAGACCGAGTCGCAGGGCCAGTTTGCCATCGGTGGTGACTTCTAACCTGTGGTGCCAGTGGCTGTGGATTACATCCACCGGGCGCACCTCGACGTGGTGTCGGGAGGCATCCTGGATCAGCTGTGAGGGAGAATAAAATCCCATGGGCTGGCTGTTGAGCAGCGCGCAATAAAAGGGCGCCGGATAGTGGCATTTGAGCCAAGCCGAGACATAGACCAGCAACGCGAAGCTAGCAGCGTGGGACTCGGGGAACCCATACCCCCCAAAACCTTTGATCTGCTCGAACAGGCGGCGGGCGAAATCGAGATCGTAGCCGCGCGCGGTCATGCCTTCGATCAGCTTGCGCTCGAAGGAAGACAGATTGCCGCTCTGGCCCCAGCTCGCCATGGCGCGCCGCAGGCGATCCGCTTCGCCGCCGCTAAAACCGGCTGCCACCATGGCTAGCTTGATCGCTTGTTCCTGAAATATCGGGACGCCCAGAGTGCGTTCAAGCACTGCGCGGATGGCATCGTTGGGGTAGCTAACCGGCTCACTGCCTTCGCGGCGGCGTAGAAAAGGGTGCACCATGTCTCCCTGGATGGGGCCAGGACGCACGATGGCGACCTGAATCACCAGGTCGTAATAGCAGCGCGGCTGCAGCCGCGGCAGCATGGACATTTGGGCGCGAGATTCGACCTGAAAGACACCGATGCTGTCGCCCCGACACAGCATGTCATAGGTGGCCGGATCCCCCGGTGGGATGGCATCGATGCTATTGATCGGGATTCCCAGCTCCGCCAGGGTTGCCAGGCATTTGCGGATTGCACTCAGCATGCCCAAAGCCAGCACATCGACCTTCATCAGTCCCAGGGCTTCGATGTCTTCTTTATCCCATTGGATGACGGTGCGTTCGGCCATGGCGGCGTTTTCCACGGGCACCAACTGGGTAATGGGGCCCCGGCTGATGACAAAACCGCCGACATGTTGGGACAGGTGGCGGGGAAAGCCACGAATTTCTGTTGCCAGTCGGACCAGCCAGCTCAGGCGCGGATCGTCACCGCCGGCCAGTTCACGCAACTGTTGGGCGAGTTCGTCACTGTGATCCCAGCGCATTTGGGACTGGGTTAGGCGCTCGATCAGCAAGGGGTCGAGGCCCAGCGCCTTGCCCAGATCGCGCACCGCGCTGCGGTGGCGATAGGTGATCAGGGTCGCGGTCAGGGCGGCACGTTCGCGACCATATTTGCGATAGATGTATTGGATGACCTCTTCGCGTCGTTCGTGTTCAAAGTCGACGTCGATGTCCGGTGGTTCATCCCGCTCTCGGGAAATGAAGCGCTCGAACAGCAACTCGACCTGCTCCGGGGAAACCTCGGTGATGAACAGGCAATAGCAGACCACGGAATTGGCCGCCGATCCGCGCCCCTGGCAGAGAATGCCGCGGTCACGGGCGAAGGCGACGATGTCATGGATCGTCAGGAAATAGTGTTCATAACCGAGTTCGGAGATCACTGCCAATTCGCGTTTCAGGGCAGTCTGTATGGCCGGTGGTACTCCCCTGGGCCAACGCCGGGCGGCGCCCTCGGTGACCAGAGCGGCCAGGTGGGCTGCGGCGGAGGTCCCGGCCGGAACCACCTCATCGGGATACTCATAACGCAATTCATCAAGTGAGAAGTGACAGCGCGCGGCGATAGCGAGGGTTTCATCAAGCAGGGGTTGGGGGTAGAGGGCGTGCAGCCGCGCCAAGGGGCGTAGGTGGCGCTCAGCGTTGGCGGTCAGATGCCGGCCCAAGGCGTGGATCGGGATATGGAGACGGATGGCGGTCAAGGCATCTAGCAGCGGCTTGCGCTGCGGGCAATGCATGGTGACTGCGCCGCAGGCGACGGGGGGGATGCCCAGCAGCGTCGCCATGCGGCACTGTTGGGTGAAGATATCGCCGTCGCCATCCAAGTGGCGGGCGATGCCGATCCACAGGCGTTGCTCGAACAGTCCGCGCAGTCGGGCCCCGGTGGTCGGATTGCCGTCCCGGCCGGGACGCCAGAGCGCCAGGCAGTGCCTGGCATAAGGCGCCAGATCACCCAGGCCCAAATCATACGCGCCCTTGGTGCTGCGCCGCCGACCCAGACTGATGAGGCTGGCGAGATCACCATAGGCCTCCCGGTTGGGTGCCAAGAGAATCAGATGAATCCCTTCCCGAAGTTGGAATTCGCTGCCTAGGATCAGCTGGATGCCGTATTCCTTAGCTGCGAGGTGGGCGCGTACTGCACCTGCCAGGGAACACTCATCAGTCAGTGCGATGGCCGCATAGCCCAATTCTGCGGCCCGCCGCACCAACTCCTGGGGGTGCGAGGCGCCGCACAGGAAGCTGAAGTTGCTGATGGCATGCAGTTCGGCGTACATGGCATCAGCTACGGCGTAGGATCTTGTGATGGACCATGCGGCATACGGCGCTTGCCGGTGTACTGTCCGATAAGGTGTGGTGGCGTGGGTAGATCGGGTTGTTCACGACCTGTATCCATAGGTATCAGCCGAACAGGCCGTGTAGAAACCAGGCGCCGCTGCGGCGGTCCCGATACACCCAGCAATGGCGGCCATCACTACTGTGGCCTCGGAAGTAGTCGCGGCTTGTAGGCGTACTCCACCAGTGGCTCTCGATTCGCTCCGGGTCAGGCTCCAGTGCTAGTGGTTTGTCAGCCAGGCAGGGTCGATTGCACTGCGTCGCCAGTGGTCGTGGCGGTTCCAGCAGCCACAGGGGGCGCGGTGCCTGCGGCAGAGCGGGTTGAAGATCCTTGCCCTGTGCCAGGGGTGCGAGAACCCCGGCGCGTTCCGGTAGATGCTCGTCGCAAGATAGTGGGCGTTGGATTGCCTCGGTGCCGAGCCGAGCGCCGAGGCGATCGCACAGGGTTTCCAGGGTCTCGATATCGGCCGCTCGCCCGAGGGTACCGAGCAGGTCCGACTGATGTGTCGTCGGGGTCTGTAGATCGCGGCAGTGCAGCGCTAACGCTGTGACTGGTGCAGGGAGACGCAACCCTATGAAGCTCAGCCGGGTGAGTTCAAGCAAGTGCTGTAGGTCGCTTCGGGGATGAGTGAGGCGCAATGGCAGTTTGGTCGTGGCACCGTCCTGCTGTGACAGCTGCCAGTGCAGGCTGCCGCAGGAGCGCTGGCGGGCGCGTAGGTAACCACTCAGCTCCTGGAGCAGGCGACGGGCTGGGAAAAGAAGCGTTTCCACGTCTTCGACGCCGAGGTCGAATTCGAGTGAACGCTGGAAAGCGGGCGGTAGCGTCAGGGGAGTTTGTGGGTCTGGGTATTGCCCTTGAATCCGCTGGAGATAGCGCAGCAAATCTTTGCCATAGCGTCGGCCCAGTGCGCTGGGTGGCAGCTTGAGCAGGTCGCCCAGCGTCTCCAGACCGGCTTGTGACAGCGCGTTGCGGACCGAGGGGAGGCATGTGAGCGCGGTGAGCGGCAGACGGTGTAAATGCTCAGTGAATACTTTGGGTTGGATCTCGCCGTGACGATCGAGATAGGTCAGGGGGTCGGTCTCGGCATGGGTTAATAGCAAAGCTGCCGCCGGGCTAGATGCGGCGCCCAGACTGGCAGGTAGGCGATGGAGGTCAAGCAGGGCACGCAGCTTGGCAAGCAGTGCGACCAGGCCACCGAACAGTTTCAGACTGCCGCCTATCTCGAGTAGTAGGGCTGTGGGGGGGTGCAGGGCGACCCTGGGCGTGAAGTTGTGACAGGCCATGCCAAGAGATTCCAGGGCTACGCTCTCCCGCTGTGGATCGCGCGGGAGGGTCTGCAGCGTCGGACAATGAGCAAGGGCGCTGGCAATGGGTTGAGCGGTAGTGACGCCTGCCGCCGCCGCAGCGGCGTTGCAAGCGCAAATCCGCTGCCCGTCGAGGATCGCCAGCGGATAATCGGGGCGGTAGTCAGTTATTAGCGCCGCCAGGGGTAGGTCTAGGCAACGGATTCCCAGCCACAACATCAGTGTGGCGCCTGGGGCCGTGATGGGGAGGTGGCTTCCCTGTTCGCCTCCCTTGGGTGTGTAAGGGAGTAAGCGGCTAGCGGTGATTTCGGTTCGGTGTGGATCAGGGCCGTCGCGGATGCAGATGTCAGTGGCAGCGTCTGGCCACTCGGGCCGGGTTGCTTATGAATGATCAGCCGATTTCCGGCGGCATGGCTTTGCAATCCAATGCGCAGTGGTGCCGGTGACCAGGTGCGGAGTGCTTGTGGGTGGCGATACAGAAATACCGGGCCAGTTGCGGTGCGAGCGGCGCTTTGCAGGCGCAGCAGTTGCCCGTGGCGCCAGTTAGCGTCCTGCTCCCAGAAGAGCGCAGCGGCGCAGGTGCCGGAGCGGAGGATTTGTTCTCCGGCCCAGAGTTGGTCGCCGCCGCTGGAGCAGTGCAGTACCAGCAGGCGTGCCGTCGGCAATCCGACTTGGCGCAGCGCTTGGGCGTGGGGCAGATAGGGGGGATCTAGCAGAAAGATCCATCCACGTGCAGCTAACTGCGACAGGGTGGGCGTGACTAGGCGGAACTCCCCGGTCCCGGGGACCGCTAGCAGCTCGGTCAGGGCTGCTGTCGGCCAGCCGCGCCAGTGCAGCTGCGCGTCCAGGGAGGGATTGCCGGTGGCGATGCCCGAAGGTGCGCTCTGGGCCGCCGCAGCCGGGCGGAGTCCGGGATACTGCAGCAGATGGGAGTGGCTGGGGCGCATGGGAGTGTGGTAATCCGAAGGCAATCACAGGTCAGCACCAGAATACTGTTTAAATATACAGTGGTCTAGTGCCAGTCTGTCCCACTGGGAATAAAGGACCCTTGTGTATAATCAGAAAACACCTGCGCAGTCCCACCCCTTCATGTCCTCTTTTCAACGCATCGGCGTGGTCGCCCGGCTTCGCAGCCCTGAAGTGGTGGAAAGCCTCAATCGTCTGGTTGCTTTCCTCAAGAGTGATGGGCGCGCGGTGGTTGCCGAACGAGCGACAGCCAATCTGCTCGACGATCGCTCCATCGAGATCGTCGAGGGTCGGACTCTGAAGCCCGATGCCGTGGATCTGGTGATCGTCGTGGGGGGTGATGGCAGCATGTTGGGTGCGATTCGTGCGCTCGCCGGACTCGACGTACCCTTGTTGGGCCTCAACCGGGGGCGTTTGGGTTTCCTCACGGATATTCCACCGGAAGCGATGGAGCAGGGTATTGGCCGGGTTCTTGCCGGCGAATACCAACTCAGCGAACGCTTTCTGCTCGGCGCAGAAATATCGCGTCAGGGAGTGGTTGCCGCTTCCGGGACAGCCGCCAATGATGTCGTGCTGCACCCAGGACGTTCCGTGCGCATGATGGAATTCGAGCTCTATGTGGATGGCCAGTTTGTCTATAGCCAACACTCCGATGGCCTGATCGTCGCCACGCCCACCGGATCTACCGCGTACGCTTTGTCCGCAGGTGGCCCTATTTTGCATCCACAGCTCGATGCCATTGTGCTAGTGCCGATGAATCCTCACTCTCTCAATAGCCGACCCATAGTGCTCGATGGCGATAGCGCTATCGAGATTCGAGTAGGGGTACGCGATGAATTGTGCCCGGCGATTACCTGTGACGGCCAATATGAGCTCACGACCGCGCCGGAAGATGTCATTCGTATTCGCAAGCGGCCGCGACCAGTGCGGCTGATCCATCCCGTGGATCACAACTTCTACCAAATTTGTCGTACCAAGCTCGGCTGGGGGAGCCGGTTGGATTCGGTGCGTCACGATGACGGTAACGGCGAGGCATGACCGAGGTTGAGCCCTGGATCACGGTAGCCGAGCTGCCGCCGGGTCTCGACGGTGAGATCCTGTCTCTGCAGTTGACCGCCCGCGGTATTGCACACCGGATTGAGGGTGCGGACGAACGGCGTTTGCTACGCGTTGCTCGGCGTGAAGATATCCCCACGGTACTAGTGGTACTGCGCGAATACGATCGGCGCACCGCAGCGGCTGCACAGGGGTTGGCCTCCCAGGCGCGGGCGGTCCCCGCCGTCGTGGCCGTACTACTATTGGGGTTGGCGGGCGCGCTGTTGGTCAGTTTCGCCCCCTATTGGGTCTCCAGCCTCACCTTTCAGGATTTTTCGCTGCTCGGCAGCGAAGAATTGCGTCTGGAGTCGCCAGCCACTGCTTTTGCCCGTGGTGAATACTGGCGCTTACTCACCCCGGCCTTTTTGCATTTCGGAATTTTCCACATCGTTTTCAATGCATTGTGGATGTGGGAGTTTGGACGCCGTATCGAGGCGTTGGTCGGCCACGGCAATTTTCTGTTGATTTTCCTGGCAACCGCGATGGGAGCCAATGTTGGCCAGTATCTATGGCAGCCGGATAGCTTGTTTGGGGGGCTATCGGGGGTAGTTTATGGCCTGCTTGGCTATATATGGATCCGCCACCGATTGGCGCCCCATCCCTTGTTGCGGCTGACACCGGGCATTGTGCCGTTAATGCTGGCTTGGTTACTGCTGTGCCTAGTGGGTGTAGTGGATTGGTTTATTCAGGGCGGTGTCGCTAACGGTGCCCATGTCACTGGATTGCTGATCGGCGTGGCGTTTGGCACCCTAGCTGGCGTTACGGCCCGCAGCCGCGCTTGATGTCAGAGTCGCAGATCATGAAGCTCGATGACTTGCTCTCCCGAATTACGCCCGAGGTCTATCAGACACTGCAGGATGCCGTAGCCACGGGGCGTTGGCCGGATGGACGCCGTCTAGATGACGAGCAGCGTGCTCTATGCCTGCAGGCGGTGATCGCCTGGGGTGAGCGGCATCTGCCCGCTGACCAGCGAGTTGGCCATATTCCCCGACCGCCACCTGTTTCTTGTGGCGGTGAAGACGAAGACGAAAGTCAGAAACCGCGCCCGTTGCAGTGGCGCTCTTGACGGCCAAGCCATGCCCCACTATCGAGGTCACCTCGACAAGATGCCCAGTACTCTGGGCGCGCCCGTAGACTATTGGTTGAAGCTCGATGCGTCGCGCATCCCCCTCAACGAATGGATCGGCAAACCCTTGCGTATACAGTACGCCGGAGCCATTCACTGCGCACACTGTGGTCGTACCACAACGAAGAGTTTCTCGGGTGGATACTGCTATCCCTGCTTTCGCAAGCTCGCCGAATGTGATCTGTGCGTGCTGAGCCCTGATCGCTGTCACTTTGATGCCGGTACGTGCCGGGATCCCGAGTGGGCGGCTGGATTCTGCATGACCGGACACCTGGTATACCTTGCCAATTCCTCAGGGGTGAAGGTAGGCATTACCCGTGTCGGCCAGACACCGACCCGCTGGATCGATCAGGGCGCGACGCAGGCCCTGCCCATCATCCGCACCCATACCCGTCAGCAGGCTGGGCTGGTAGAGGCAGCGCTGCGCAAAGTGGTGCGGGACACCACGGACTGGCGGGCGATGCTCAAAGGCCCGCCGCCACCGGCAGATCTTGCCGCAATTCGCGATCGGCTATTCGCGTGCTGTGCGGCCGACCTGGAAGCCTTGGCGGAGCGTTTTGGGATTCAGGCAGTGCAGCTCATGGCCGATGCCGAGGCGGTGGTGATCGATTATCCGGTGCTCACCTACCCGCTCAAGGTCAAGGCGTGGAATCTGGACAAGACGCCGGAGATCTCGGGGCAATTGTTGGGGATCAAGGGCCAGTATTTGATTTTGGATACGGGGGTGTTCAATGTGCGTAAGTTTGCCGCTTATGAAGTAGAGGTTGAGTTTTGAAGGGTCAGCCTTACCAGAGCCGGTGCACCTTGGCTCAGTCGCTTCACTTCATCACACGCGAGAGCTTGGGCAACAGTGCGCAGTTGTTGTACCGGGGCCGCTGTGGCACGACGAGGTCGCGCTAGCATTTCGATTGCGGCTACTACGAACTCGATTTTCCCAACTAAAAAGTACCCGGGGCCAAATCAGCATCGCTGGCAGGCGTTTGTGTTGAGCGGGTGATCGTCGATCTGCGAGAATCAGAATTTTTCTTGGTCGGCGAGAAATCGCCACTGTCCCGGCGGCAGCTTACCCAACCGAATGCGGCCGATGCGGACCCGCTTGAGTCCGATCACTTGGAGTCCGACCAGCTCGCACATGCGGCGAATCTGGCGCTTGCGGCCCTCGCGTAGGACAAAGCGTAGTTGGTCGGGATTCGCCCAGTCGACCTGCGCGGGGCGCAGTGCTTTGCCGTCGAGGACCAAGCCGTGATTGAGCAAGGCCAGCCCCCGTCGATCGAGGTTACCCTCTACCCGTACCAAGTACTCTTTGTCGATGCGGGAATCCGCACCGACCAGCTGGCGAGCGATGCGTCCATCTTGAGTGAGTATGAGCAGCCCAGTGGAGTCGATGTCCAAGCGTCCCGCAGGTGCCAGCCCCCGGAGGTGCTCGGCTCGCCAGGGCGGTCGGTTCCCCGGTAATTGGTTGGCGGCGGTGATCAGTGTGGTAGCCGGCCGGTAACCGCCTTCGGCCTGCCCAGAGACATAGCCTACCGGCTTGTGCAGCAGAATCGTGGCGCGGCGCTCTTGACGTGCGCGGGCAGACTTGGCGAGCCGGATCTTGGCGTCCGGCTCGACTCGGGTGCCCAGCTGTGTGATCCGTTCGCCATTGACGAATACCAAGCCCTCGGCAATATAGCTGTCTGCTTCGCGGCGCGAGCATAGCCCGCGCTCGGCCATCAGTTTTGATACCCGGACGCCTGCGGTCGTGGAATTGGGGTCGTCGTTGCTCAGGCGAAAATCTCCGCCATCAGCTCGACAGCATCTGTATCGGCGTCAGCGAGTAACAGGGTGCCGACCTGGCCACGTCGGGCAGCTTCCGCCCAGCGTTGGGCACGGTCTCGGATACGCGCCGGCGGACCGACCAGATTACAGGCATCTACCAGCTCGTCCGGTACTGCAGCGGCGGCCTCTTCCTTGTTGCCGGCGAGATATAAATCCTGGATCTTCTTCGCCGCAGCCTCGTAGCCTAAGCGTTTCGCGTAATCGTTATAGAAATTCTTGTTACGTGCCCCCATGCCGCCGATGTAGAGTGCGAGGTGACGCTTTAAGGGCTGCATGCAGGCGGCCACGTCGTCGCCGATGACCACGCGCACGAAGGGTGCTATATCGAAGTCCGACAACGACTTGCCGCCTCCCGCAGCGGAAAAGCCTTCTTGCAGGGGCTTTTCGAAGACGTCGAAGCGCTCCGGGTCCATCCAGACGGGGAAAAAGCCGTCGGCAACTTCAGCGGCGGCGCGGACCCCGGCGGGTGTGATATTGGCGCTGTAGATCGGGATCTCTGCGTCACAGTGCAGGATGCTTTTGAGTGGCTTGCCAAGGCCGGTGGCATCGGCACCCCGATAGGGCAACTGATACATCTGACCCTCGAAACTGACTGGCGCTTGTCGCGCAAAGATCTGCTTCATGATTTGGATGTATTCTTTCAGCCGGGTCACCGGTTTACCGTAAGGCACGCCATGCCAGCCCTCCACCACTTGGGGTCCAGAGGCACCGAGCCCGACGATGAAGCGGTTGCCGGAGAGGTGCGATAGCGTCATCGCGGTCATTGCCGCCATGGCCGGAGTGCGTGCAGGCATCTGCATGATGGCGGTGCCTGCGCGAATGCGACGGGTGTTGGCGAGAATCCAGGTTGCCGTGGTGACGGCGTCTGCGCCATAGGCTTCCGCCGTCCATACCGAATCGTAGCCTAGTTTTTCGGCGTGGTGAATGACGTCTAGTGGCACCTTGGCTTTGCTGCCGGAATAGCCGGCCATCAATCCCAGTTTCATGGTTGTTCCCCCCAAGTGTTCCGTGGCGATAAGCATCGCAGATCATTGGGGCTACCATAGCAGACCGCTCGCTGCGCCAGACAGAGGGGCGCGACGATTCGTACTGCCGGGCCCTGCTATCATGGAGCGCTTGCCCGTGCCGCGGTTGCCGTCGGACTCCTCGCGGGCTTCTCCAGCTTAGATCAGATAGGAAAATATCATGAGTGATTCATTGCCCAGGCTGGCCATCCTCGGCGGCAGCGGAGACCTCGGCGGCGGACTTGCGTTCCGCTGGGCGCGGGCAGGTTATCCAGTGATCATCGGCTCGCGGAGTGCGGACAAGGCGGCGGAGGCGGCGGGCGCACTGCAGCGCCGTGGGGTATCGGGGCCGGTACAGGGGATGGATAACGAGGCGGCCGCCGCCGCGGGCGATCTGGTCGTTTTGACCGTACCTTTTGCCAATCAGGCGCCGACGTTAGAAGCGGTCCGCGAGGTGCTGCAGGGCAAGATCTTGGTCGACGTTACGGTACCCCTGGTGCCGCCCAAGGTGGGTACCGTGCAGTTGCCGCCCGAGGGCAGTGCCGGTCAGATTGCACAGCATCTCTTGGGGGAAGAAGTACGAGTTGTCTCTGCGTTTCAAAATGTCGCGGCCGCACACCTCGACGACCCGGATCATGATCCGGATTGTGACGTGCTGGTATGCGGCAACGACGCCGATGCCTGCCGGCAGGTCCTGGAGCTGGTCGCCGCTGCTGGCATGCAAGGTTGGCACGCCGGCCCCATCGCCAACGCCGCGGCCGCAGAGGCGTTGACGTCGGTACTGATTACGCTCAATCGTCGCTATAAAATTCCCGGCGCGGGTTTTCGGATTACGGGCGCGCTGCAGGAGTGAGGGTGCGCGCGAAATCGTCGACCGCGTCGTCCCTGGAGCTGATCGGGCTGCCGGGAATTCCTCGGGTGGCACCCGGGGATGATCTCGCGACGCTCATTCTGATCGGTTTGCGCGAGGCTGAGGTTGACCTGCGTCGTGGAGACATCCTGGTGGTCGCTCAAAAGGTGGTCTCCAAGGCGGAGAACCGCTATCGGTGCCTGGCTGACGTGGTGCCTTCGGCCCGGGCGTTGGAGATTGCCGCGGTGGTCGACAAGGATCCGCGTGCGGTGGAGGTCATCCTGGAGGAATCGCGCGCCGTGTTGCGCCAAGTCCCGGGGGTGTTGATCGTGGAACATCGACTGGGATTCGTGATGGCCAATGCCGGGGTGGATGCGTCCAACATCGAACAGCAGGGTGTCGCGGGCTCGCGCCTTTTGTTACTGCCCGAGAACCCCGATAGCAGCGCCGCCACACTGGCGGAAGCACTCGGCAAACGGACGGGCGTAACCCCGGGCCTGGTGATCAATGATAGCGTCGGCCGCGCCTGGCGGAATGGGACCGTGGGGATGGCGTTGGGCAGCGCAGGTTTCCCAGCGCTGCTCGATCGACGTGGGGAACGCGATCTGTTTGGCCGCGTGCTCGAAGTTACCGAAGTGGCGCTGGCCGATCAGCTGGCCTCTGCCGCGGCCTTGGTGCAGGGCGAGGCGGATGAGGGGTGCCCCGTGGTGTTGGTGCGCGGCTTGCGGTGGCCGGATACGGCGCCACCGACCTCGGCCAACGTCTTGGTGCGTCCCAGAGAGCGGGATCTATTTCGATGAGTGGCGCCCGGGTTTTGGCGTTGTGTGGCGGTGTCGGTGGCGCCAAACTCGCGCTTGGACTCTATCGCTTGCTCGGTAGCGAGCTGACGGTGGTGGTCAATACCGGTGATGATTTCACCCATCTCGGATTGCATGTCAGCCCGGATCTGGACACAGTTGCCTATACGTTGGCTGGGCGAGTCAATCCGGCTACCGGATGGGGGCTCGACGAGGACAGCGGGCACTTCATGGCGGCGCTGACAGAGCTGGGTGGGGAGCACTGGTTTTTTCTCGGCGACCGTGATCTCGCCCTTCATGTCGAGCGCACCCGACGCCTGGTCGCTGGCCAGACACTGGGCGAAATCACCGCGAGCGTCACGCGGACATTCGGTATCCGCGCGCGATTGTTGCCGATGTCCGACCAGTTGGCGCCGACACTGGTGGAGACCGATGGCGGGGCTCTGGCCTTCCAGCATTATTTTGTCCGCGAGCGCTGCCGCCCCGTGGTTCGTGGCCTGCGCTATGGCGGTGCCGAAGCCCGTCCGCACCCGGAGTTTCTCTCGGCACTTGCCGACCCGCACTGGACGGCCATTGTGTTGTGTCCCTCCAACCCCTGGCTGAGCCTGGACCCCATCCTGGCGCTACCCGGAGTGCGCACGGCTCTGTGCGATACTCAAGTGCCGGTGGTGGCGGTCTCGCCGATCGTCGGTGGGCAGGCAATCAAAGGGCCGACTGCGAAGATCATGGCCGAATTGGGCTTTGAGGTCTCGGCACGGACCATCGCCGACCATTACCGCGACTTTCTCGACTGCTTGATTCTCGATCGCCGTGATGCGGCCTTGGCGGCGGACTTGCCGGGAAGCTTAGTGGCGGATACCGTGATGCACAGCGAAGGGGACAAGGTCGCCTTGGCAAAAACCACCCTGGCCGCCGCGCGCGGCAGTCGATAACTCAAGATAGGGGGAGGGGTGAGCGGTTCGACCTGGATTCTGATTCCGGTTAAGCCTCTAGCGGAGGCCAAGACACGCCTGGCTCAGCTGCTGACGGCTGGAGAGCGCCGTGTGCTGGTGCAGCGAATGCTCGATGATGTCTTGGCAGCAGTGACTAGGGTGGCGGGTATCACCGGGGTCGGTTTAGTGAGTGCCGATTCCGTAGTGGCGGATCGAGCCCGATGTGGTTTGCGGGTACTGCCTGAGCCGCAACCCGGCCTTAATTCAGCCCTGCGCCATGCCACGCAGGTGCTCGCTCGCGAACATGTCGAACGGTTGTTGATCCTGCCCGCGGATATTCCCCTGGTGAGCGCCACCGCCGTAGAGCGTCTGTTGGCTATAGAGGGTGGGGCGCCCGCGGTGGCTCTGGTTGCCGCCAGCGTTGATGGCGGCACCAATGCCTTATTGACGGCGCCGCCCGGGCTCCTGGAGCCGGCCTTCGGCGCCGGGAGTTGTGCCCGTTATGCGCAGGCCGCGCGCGCAAAGGGCGTGGAACCGAGGGTATTGGACGTGCCGGAAATGGCGCTGGACATTGATCGGCCGGAAGATCTGCAGGCACTTCGGAGCCGGTCGGGTGCCGACCGCACCCGGGAGTATCTCGACCACATTCAGGTCTGGACTCGGTTACCTCCGGTGGGGGAAGGTGCGGCTATGGCGAGACGAGCGTCATGAACGAACGCTTTCATCCAGGTTCCGAACTACCCTCCCGGGAAGAAGTCGACGCTTGGCTCGCCGAAACTTCCCTGGAGGCGCTGATGACGCGCGCCGCGGTGCTGCGCGATCGCGGTCACGGCCAGCGGATTTCCTTCTCCCGCAAGGTCTTTATTCCCCTGACTCGACTGTGCAGGGATGTGTGCCACTACTGTACCTTCGCCACTACGCCGAGCCGGCTGGATAAGCCATTCATGACGCCCGATGAGGTGCTGAGCCTCGCCCGTCAGGGAGCCGCGGCGGGTTGTCGCGAGGCGCTATTCACCCTGGGTGACAAACCTGAACTGCGCTATCCCGTTGCCCGTAGGGCATTGGCGGAACTGGGCTATGAGTCGACCCATGACTACCTGGTGGCCATGGCCGGGCGGGTGTTCGCCGAGACCGGGTTGCTGCCGCACCTCAATCCCGGTGTGATGACGGCAGACGAGCTGGCTGCCGGTCGTCGGGTGTCCGTCTCCCAGGGCATCATGCTGGAAAGCAGTGCGGCTCGCCTGGGTGCGCGCGGTGGTCCTCATTACGGTTCACCGGATAAAGATCCCGAAGTCCGCCTAGCCTGTATTGCTGCCGCCGGTGAATTGGACATTCCCTTTACCAGCGGCATATTGATTGGTATTGGCGAGACGCGTGGCGAGCGCTTGGATGCGCTGTTTCTGCTACGTGAACTGCACGAGCGTCACGGGCATCTCCAGGAAATCATCATTCAAAATTTTCGCGCGAAGCCCGGCACTCGTATGGCCGGCGCGCCGGATGCTTCCCTGGAGGAGTTACTCTGGACCATCGCTGTGGCCCGGCTTGTTTTCGGTCCAGCAATGAACCTGCAGACGCCCCCCAATCTCAATCCCGGTGTGTTGCCCCGGCTGATTGACGCCGGCATCAACGATTGGGGCGGTGTCTCTCCGGTGACCCCGGATTACGTCAATCCAGAAAAGCCCTGGCCACATCTCGAGCAACTCGCCGAACATACCGCCGCCGCTGGCAAATTATTGGTGGAGCGCCTCGCGCTCTACCCTGGGTACACGCGCGCGCTGTCGCGCTGGCAGGATCCTGCGCTAGCCACCGCGGTGCGTCATGCCATGGACAGTGATGGTCTGGCGCGCCGAGACCTCTGGAGCCCAGGTTCGGATCAGACTCCGGTTTTTGCGAATGGGCAGGAGGGTTGGCAGTGTGCGCCACCGCAGGCTGGTGCCGAGGTGCTTCGCATCCTCGATCGCGCCCGTACCGGTGTCCGGTTGAGCCGGATGGAGATTGAGCGTTTGTTCGCGGCGCGCGGTGCCGAGTTCGATGCGATCTGTGCAGCTGCCGATGCGCTGCGCGCGGTACAGTGCGGTGATGTGGTCACTTATGCAATCAACCGCAATATCAATTACACCAATATCTGCCTACACGCTTGCAGTTTTTGCGCTTTCTCCAAAGGCAAGACCCATGAAGATCTGCGCGGTAAGCCCTATCGCCTTGACCTCGACGAAATCGCCGAGCGCACGCGCGAGGCCTGGCAGCGCGGGGCTACCGAAGTTTGCATGCAGGGCGGAATTCATCCCGATTACACCGGTGAGACTTATCTCGACATCTGTCGGGCGGTGAAAAGCGCGGTGCCGGAAATACACGTGCACGCCTTTTCGCCCCTCGAGGTCACCCAGGGGGCCCGTACTTTGGGGTTGTCGCTGCATGATTACCTCCTCCGGCTGCGTGATGCTGGTCTTGCGACCCTGCCGGGCACGGCCGCTGAGATCTTGGACGATGAAGTGCGGGCGCTGATCTGTCCCGATAAGGTCAACACCGACGAATGGCTCACGGTCATGGAAACGGCTCATGGTTTGGGGCTGCGTTCGACCGCTACCATCATGTTTGGTCATCTCGACCATCCCGGACACTGGGCTCGCCACCTGTTGCACATTCGTGATCTACAGGAGCGGACCGGCGGCTTTACCGAGTTTGTGCCACTGCCTTTCGTTCATATGGAAGCGCCTTTGTATCGGCGGGGCGGCGCCCGCCGCGGGCCGACTTTTCGCGAAGCGGTACTGATGCATGCGGTGGCGCGATTGGCGCTGCACCCGCTGATTTCCAATATCCAAACCTCCTGGGTGAAGATGGGATGGGAGGGCGCCCGGGCGTGTCTACAGGCCGGCGCCAATGATCTGGGCGGCACCCTGATGAACGAAAGCATCTCCCGGGCCGCTGGGGCGCGGCATGGTCAAGAGATGACGCCGGCACGGATGGAGCAATTGATCCGTGGCCTGGGGCGGACGCCGCG
>JBFHML010000002.1:0-95684 GCA_041594335.1 Porticoccaceae bacterium | reverse complement strand
TGCGAGATCCAGGTTTCCTATGCCATCGGCGTCGCCGAGCCGACCTCGATTTCGATCAATACCTTCGGCACCGGAAAGATCTCCGATGCGCGGCTGGTGGCTTTGGTACGCGAAAACTTCGATCTGCGTCCGTTTGGCCTCACCCGCGCGCTGGACCTGCTGCATCCGATCTATCAACCGACTGCAGCCTACGGTCACTTCGGCCGCGCCCCCTATGAGCGGGAATACCGTTACGAGGTCCGCGAACAGGGCCAGAAGGCTACCAGAACGCACCGCGCCACGGCGTTTACCTGGGAGCGCACCGACCGCGTCGAAGCACTGCGCGCCGGCGCCAAGTAACGCGACAGCTCGCCGGCACGACAGTGCTCGCCATCCATCGACGAGAGGCAAGAAGATATGAACGCCAAGACCCAACCCACCGAGGACTACAAAGTCGCCGATATCGGCCTCGCCGATTGGGGCCGCCGCGAGATCGAGATCGCCGAGAGCGAGATGCCCGCGCTGATGGCGCTGCGCGAACAGTACCGCGCCAGCCAGCCGCTCGCCGGGGCGCGGATCCTGGGCTGCATCCACATGACCATCCAGACTGCGGTACTGATCGAGACCCTGCGCGCCCTGGGTGCAGAAGTCCGCTGGTCATCGTGCAATATCTTCTCGACCCAGGATCACGCCGCCGCCGCCATGGCCGCGGCCGGTGTCGCCGTTTATGCGTGGAAGGGCGAGACCGAAGCCGAGTACGATTGGTGCATCGAGCAAACCATCCTCCAGAACGGCAAACCCTGGAACGCCAATATGGTGCTCGATGATGGCGGCGACCTGACCCGAATGCTGCACGACAAATACCCGGCGGTGCTCGCCGGCGTCCACGGCATCACCGAGGAGACCACTACCGGAGTCCATCGACTGCACGAGATGCTGGCCAAAGGCGAGCTGAAAGTGCCGGCGATCAATGTCAACGACTCGGTCACCAAATCGAAGAACGACAACAAATACGGCTGCCGCCACAGCCTCAACGACGCGATCAAGCGCGCCACTGATCACCTGCTCTCCGGCAAGCGCGCCCTGGTGATCGGCTATGGGGATGTCGGCAAGGGCTCGGCGCAATCGTTACGCCAGGAAGGCATGATTGTGCGGATTTCCGAAGTGGACCCGATCTGCGCCATGCAGGCCTGCATGGACGGTTTCGAGGTGGTCTCGCCCTACCGCAATGGCCGCAACCTCGGCAACGCCGAGTGCATCGACCGCGACCTGCTGGGGCAGACCGACCTGGTGGTCACCGCCACCGGCAATGTCGATGTCTGCGATCGTCACATGCTGGCGGCACTCAAGCGCGGCGCCGTGGTGTGCAACATCGGCCACTTCGATCACGAAATCGACACCGCCTTCATGCGCGCGCACTGGAACTGGGAAGAGGTCAAGCCGCAGGTCCACAAGATCTACCGCGGCGCCTCCAAGGAGGCCGCCGGTGGCGATCATATCCTCCTACTGTCCGAGGGCCGCTTGGTCAACTTGGGCAATGCCACCGGCCATCCGAGCCGGGTCATGGACGGCTCCTTCGCCAACCAGGTGCTGGCCCAGATTCACCTCTACCAGCAGGCCTTCGCCGAACAGCCCGAGGAGGCGCAGCGCTCTCTGCTGCGCGTCGAAGTCCTGCCGCGTCATCTCGACGAGGAGGTCGCTGCACACATGGTGCGTGGCTTCGACGGGGTCGTAACCCGGCTGACGCCCAAGCAGGCGGCCTATATCCAGGTGCCGGTTGAAGGGCCCTTCAAACGCGTAGATTACCGCTACTGAGCGCCGCTGGAGATGCAACGGCAAATTCCGCTCAGTTTCGAGTTCTTTCCGCCCAAGACTGCGGAGGGCATGGTGCGACTACAACAAGTGCGCACGGCCCTGTCGACTTTCGATCCGGAGTTCTATTCGGTCACCTACGGCGCCGGCGGCTCCACCCGAGAGCCGACCCTGGCTGCGGTGCAGGCGCTCCACCGGGCTGGTTGCCCGGTGGCCCCCCACCTCTCCTGCGGCGGAGATGACACCGGCAGCGCGCTCGAATTGGTGGATCGCTACCGAGAGGCTGGGATCTCCCGCCTGGTGGCCCTGCGCGGCGACCCCCCGTCCGGGGTTGGCGGCAGCAGACAACTGGTCCACGCCAATGAGCTGGTAGCCATGATCCGGCGCCATAGCGGCGACCACTTTCGCATCCATGTCGCCGCCTACCCCGAGATTCACCCCGAGGCGCGCAGCTACAGCGAAGATCTGCGCTGGCTGGGCGCAAAATTCTCTGCCGGCGCCGACGCGGCGATCACGCAGTATTTCTATTCTGCGGATGCCTATTTCTATTTTCTCGATGCCTGCCACACCGCCGGTATCGACCGCCCCATCGTGCCCGGCATCATGCCGATCACCAACTATGACAGCCTGACGCGCTTCTCCGCCCGCTGCGGCGCCGAAATCCCCCGCTGGCTGCAGCACCGGTTGGCGGACTTCGGCGCCGACGACGTGGGATTGCGCAGCTTCGGCACGGAGGTGGTGACCCGCCTGTGTGAGCGCCTACTTTCCGGTGGGGCGCCGGGACTACACTTTTATACCCTGAACCAGGCGGAAGCGACTGCGGCCATTCTGCGGGCCCTGGGGCGCCCGGCGGCTTCCTAAAACCATGGCCAGACCGCGCATCTACACCAATCAACCGCTGGCCGACGGTGGACGGATCACACTCGAAGCCGGGCCGAGTCACCACCTGCTCCGGGTGCTGCGCCTCAAGGCCGGCGCCGAATTACGTGTCTTCAACGGCCGCGGCGGCTGCTACGCGGCCGTCCTCGCCGACAGCAGCGGTGGCAGCGCCGAGGTCGACATCGGCGCCGTCGATCACAGCGACCGTGAATCCCCGCTCGCCATAACACTGGCGATCGGCATGTCGCGCGGCGAGCGCATGGACTGGATCGTGCAGAAGTCGGTAGAGCTCGGCGTCGCCACCATTCAGCCGCTGACCACTCTGCGCACCGAAGTACGGCTCAAGGGCGAGCGCTGTGCCAAAAAACTCACCCATTGGCGGCAGATCGCCATCGCGGCCTGCGAGCAGAGCGGTCGCAATCGCGTGCCGGAAATCCTGCCGCCGGAGCCCTTCTCGACCGCACTCGGCCTGCCTGCCGAACTCCAGTTGGTGCTCGCGCCCGGCGCGGACCAGTCGTTGGCGGGGCTGACAGAAACACCCTCCTCCCTCTGTCTGCTGATCGGCCCTGAGGGAGGACTGGCCGCCGAGGAGGTCGCTGCGGCCGAGGCAGTCGGTTTTCGTGCCGTGGGCCTCGGACCCCGGGTACTGCGCACCGAGACCGCACCCCTGGCGGCTCTCGCCATTTGTCAGGCGCGCTGGGGAGACCTCCGCTGAACTAGTCGCCCGGCTTGCCCGCCGCGCGCCAAAGCACCTGAAACAGGTCGTCGCGACGATCCTTACGATTGGTCACAGCACCCTCGTGGCGCAGACGGGTGAGTCGGTCCAAGTCCAGATCGGCGATCAGCGCCATCTCGGTGTTGGGGGTACTCTCGGCGATGACCGCGTCATGGGGAAAAGCGAAGTCGGAGGGCGTGTATACGGCGGATTGGGCGTACTGCAGGTCGACATTCTGCACCTGGGGCAGGTTGCCAACGCTACCGCCGATCACCACATAGCACTCGTTTTCCACGGCACGTGCCTGCGCGCAGCGCTGCACCCGCAAAAAGGCGTTCTTGGTATCTGTCCAGAAGGGCACGAAGAGGATGTCCATACCCTGCTCGGCGAGCAGCCGACCCAGTTCGGGAAACTCCACGTCGTAGCAGATCAGAATGCCGACGCGCCCGGCGTCGGTATCGAACACCTGCAGGCTGTCGCCGCCGGAGATCACCCAGTCGCGGCGCTCATGGGGCGTGATATGCAGCTTGGGCTGGACGGCAATGGTGCCGTCGCGACGGCAGAGGTAGGCGTTATTCTGCAACTTGTCGCCGACCATCACCGGGATACTGCCGGCGATCAGATTGACGTTGTAGGACACCGCAAACTGGGCCATCGCCTCGACACTGCGCTCGGCGAAGGTCGCCAGGAAGCGAATCGCCTCATACTGGTTGCTTTGATCCCCCATGCCCATCAGCGGTGCATTGAAGAACTCCGGAAAGAGCACAAAATCCGCCTTGTAATCGGCCACGCAGTCGACGAAGAACTCAACCTGCCGCAGCCACTCCTCGAAGGATTGACTAAGACGCATTTGCCACTGCATGACACCGACCCGCACCACGCTCTTGCGAATGTTGGCGATATCGACCTGTTCCGGCTCATAGACAATGTTGTTCCACTCGAGCAGCGTGGCATAGCCACGGGACCGCTCATCGGCGGGCAGGTAAGCGCGCAGCAACCGCTTGACCTCGAAGTCGTTGGCAAGCTGGAAACTGAGAATCGGGTCGTGGATCTCCCGGCTACGTACCGCATCAATATACTGGGCGGGCGTCAGTCGGTCGGCGTGCTCGTGGTAGTTAACGATGCGACCGCCGGCAAGAATGGCGCGCAGATTGAGGTTGCGGCACAGATCCTTGCGGGCATCGTACAGACGACGTCCCAGCCGCAGGCCGCGGTAATCAGGATCTACAAACACGTCCATGCCATAGAGCGCGTCGCCATCCGGATCGTGGTGAATCCGATCGCGCCGGGCCACCAAATCCTCGTAGGTATGCTGGCGGCTGAAACGGTCGTAACTACAACGCACACTAAGCGCGGCCCCCACCAACCGACCGTGATCCTCGATGACGATCTGCCCCTCCGGAAAGTCCGCAATCAGTGCCCGTATCGAGTGCTCGGGCCAAGCACCACTGATGTCGGCATAGACCTCGTCCATCAGCTCCTCAAGCCGCGGGTAGTCTTCGATACAGAGATTACGGACCTTCAAATGTAGATCGACGGGGCTGTCAGTGGTCATGGTGTGGCCAGCGATAACGTGGAGTCGCTACGGTAGCAGAGAGCTCGGCTTTTCGGCGCGTCTTGGCGCCGCACCGCGACGTGCGCCGGCCCCGACGAGGCCGGCGATGGACTCGATCAGTAACGCCAGCCCCAAACCCGTACCCAGACCCCAAGCGATGGCGCTCGGCTGCAAGGGCACTTGATAGTCATAGCCTGCCGTCGTCTCGCGCAGCAGTTCCCGATCGCTGCGGACAACCACATGCCAAACACTTTGGTACCAGGGCCCGAGCAATGCCGACCGTTCGGCTTCGAGGTGTACCACCCGCGCCGCCAAACTGGCGACGCCGGCGCCGGTCTCACCGATTACCGCATCCGGATTCCGTACGTAATGCGCGATCAATCGGTCCAGGTCACCACCGAAATGACGCGCGGCAATGCCCGCAAACGGCGCCAGGGCACGGCGCGCCTCGGCTAAGTGAGCGTTCACAACCACCTCATAGTGGCGAACAAACCCGGGCACCTGAACGCCCGCCAACAACCCCGCTGCGAAGCACAGCAGACGCACGTAAGCGCGCAGCATCGCCGTCAGTGCGCCGCGAGTTCGGCGCGAATCCGGCCGATCACCGGCGGCGTCTGCGGACGCACGCCCCGCCACAGCGCAAAAGCCTCGGCTGCCTGCTCGATGAGCATGCCCAGACCATCGGCCAGCGCGGCGACACCCCGAGCCTCCGCCCAACGCAAGAAGGCCGTGGGCGCCGCGCCATACATCATGTCGTAGGCGGCACTGCGGTCGCCGAACACCGTTATCGGCAACGGCGGGACCTCGCCGGAGAGGCTCGCACTGGTGGCGTTGATGAGCAGATCAAAGGGGGCTTCGTTGGCGAGTTCGGGGTAGCCGCCAGCGCACACCGCGCCCAGATCGGCGAACTCCCGGGCCAGGGCCATCGCCTTTTCCGCGGTGCGGTTGGCGATGTGCAGCAACGCCGGCCGCTGTTCGAGCAGCGGGCCGAGCGCGCCACGCGTGGCGCCACCCGCGCCCAGCACCAATACCCGCTGCCCGGCAATGCCCCAACCCAGGTTCGCGGTGAGGTCGCGCACCAGACCGACACCATCCGTGTTGTCGCCCCGCACGCCGCCGTCGGCCTCGACCACCAGGGTGTTCACCGCGCCCGCGCGGCGGGCGCGGTCGGTCAAGCGGTCAGCAAAGCGATGGGCATCGGCCTTGAAGGGCAAGGTGATATTGGCGCCGCGCCCCCCGCCAGCGAAGAAACGGCCCGCGGCAATGGCGAACTCATCCAGCGCCACCAACTGGCGCTCATAGGACATGTCTTGTCCGCTCTGTGCGGCGAAGGCGGCATGAATCGCCGGCGAGAGGCTATGGGCGACGGGGTTGCCGAACAAGACGTAGCGGTCAGTCATGGTTGAGAACTCTGGCCTGTAAGCATTCACGGATCTCCGCCAGCTGCGCTGCGTGCATTGTCAGCATCCCGGGCGCTCACCACCCGCCACCCAAGACTAATCCATCCAACCGATCCTCGCGGCCCTCAACCCGCCAGTTCGGCCCAATCGCGTGGCGGCAGGAAGCGCTCGTAGAGTTCGGCCTCGGGACTGCCGGGCTCAGGATGCCAGTCGTAATCCCAACGCACCAGCGGCGGCAGCGACATCAGGATCGATTCGGTGCGCCCACCCGACTGCAGCCCGAACAGGGTGCCGCGGTCGTAGACGAGGTTGAACTCGACGTAACGACCGCGCCGATAGAGCTGAAAGGTGCGCTCGCGCTCCCCGTACGACAGCGCCTTGCGCCGAGAAAGAATGGGGCGATACGCAGGCAGATAAGCCTCACCGATGGCGCGCGCCAGACCGAAGCATGTCGCGAAGTCGGGCGTATTCAGATCATCGAAAAACAACCCGCCGATGCCCCGGTGCTCTCCCCGGTGACGGAGGAAGAAGTAATCGTCGCATCCACGCTTGAACCGCGGGTAGACCTCCGCGCCAAAGGGAGCACAGGCCTCGCGGGCGACCCGATGCCAGTGCACACAGTCCTCGGTGTACCCATAATAGGGCGTCAGGTCAAAGCCGCCGCCGAACCACCACACCGGCTCACGGTCGGCGCGTTCGGCCACGAAGAAACGAATATTGGCATGCGAGGTGGGCGCATGCGGGTTGCGGGGATGGATGACCAATGACACCCCCATGGCCTCAAACCCACAGCCGGCCAGTTCGGGGCGCGCAGCGGATGCGGCCGCCGGCAGCTCATCACCGTGGACGTGGGAGAAATTCACCCCGCCCTTTTCGATGACCTCGCCCTCTGCGAGCACCCGGGATCGGCCACCACCACCACCCGGGCGCCGCCAGTCGTCCTCGCGAAACCGAGCCGCGCCATCCTCGGCTTCCAATGCCGCACAGATCTCGTCCTGCAGCGCTTGCAACCAGGAAAGTACGGCGGCTTTGTCCATCGGTGGGATCTCCGGGGTAGGTCAGCCGGGTCGGATCACCGCCCCGGTGCGCAGGTCGCGGATCTCACTGGGCCGGCGGCGCAGTCCGACCCGACCCGGCGTGTAATGGTCTACGCGGGCCGCGAAATAGGCCTTGACCTCGCGCAACTTGGTGGCCGCCGGTAACCCCTGGGGGTTGGCCGAAGTCGACACAATGGCACCGCCAAAGGCACGACTCAAAGCCGCGGCGACCGGATGCGCCGTCACCCGCAGCGCCAAAGCGCCACGGCCCCCGGTAACCCAAGGGGAAGCGCGGCCGTTATCCGGAACCAGCCAGGTTACCGGGCCCGGCCAGGTCGCCTCCATCGGCGCGCGGGCACGGCGGCTCAACCCGCGCAGATACGGCTCGAGCATCGCTAAGTCCGCGGCCACCAAGATCAAACCCTTGTCGGGATCGCGGTGCTTGAGCGCCAGCACCTGCTGCACCGCCAGTGCATTGTCCGGATCACAGCCCAGGCCCCAGACGGCCTCGGTCGGATAAGCCACTACGCCGCCGGCACGCAAAATGCGCGCAGCGACGCGGATCTGGGGGTGAGCGAACCGACCCAAGCCTCGGCCTCCTAAGACCCTGTGCGGGACAGCGATGCGGCGCAGAGGCTACCGAAAGCCTCTGTCGGGGACAAGCACCGTCACTCAAGCCCGGCGCAAGTAGGCAGCGCCACGCCGTTCTACCAAGCCGGCGAGCTCGAGTTCCACCAGCGCCACGGTGAGCCGCGCGGCGTTCCATCCGGTACGCGCCACCAGCAGGTCGACCGCAGCGGGATCGTGACCCAGCGCATCCAGCACTTGCCGGGCATCCGCCCCCAGTCGGGCATCGGCGGCATCCTCAGCCACTGCAGCTTCTATTCCCTTGAAGGCGAGCAACCCACCGAGATGAGGCACCAGATCCGCGGCGCTCTCGGCTAGGGTCGCGCCCTCGCGGATCAGCTGGTGACAACCTCGAGCCTGGGTATGGTGGATAGAACCGGGCACAGCAAAGACTTCCCGTCCCTGCTCGAGGGCCAGCCGCGCCGTGATCAGCGAACCGCTGCGCACGGCTGCCTCGACCACCAGCACACCCAAACTGAGACCACTGATCACGCGATTGCGGCGAGGAAAATTGGCGGCCCGTGGTGGCGTACCCGGGGGAAACTCGGTGACCAGCGCGCCACCGGCAGCCAGGATTTCCTCGCCTAGACCCGCGTGCTGCCGGGGGTAGAGTCGATCGATACCCGTCGCCATGACCGCCAGCGTTTTGCCTGCAACCAGGGCGCCGCGATGGGCTGCGGCATCGATCCCCAGCGCCAGGCCGCTGGCGACCAGGAACCCACCGCCGGCAAGCTCTCGCCCGAAACGCTGCGCCGTCTCCAACCCCGCGGCGCTGGCTTGTCGACTACCGACCACGGCGATGGTGGGCAGCGCGAGCGCAGCCAGGCTGCCACGGCCATACAGCAGCGGCGGTGGCGACGGAATCTCGCGCAGCAATGCGGGATAGTCTGGATCAGAAAGCGCTACCAGAAAGACATCCGGGGCAACCAGGGGCGCGGGCAGGGTATCGGGCAGTGCATCGGCATAGACACGGCGGCACGACTGCAAGAGCGGTCGCAGCGGCTCGGGCAGCCGAGAGAGCGGCGATTGGAACGCGGCTTCAAAACTGCCCAACGCCCGCCACAGCGCCAGCACCGCGGCCTGCCCGAGGCCGGGCCAAGTGATCAGTTGATGGGCGCGCAACGCCTCGCGCGTGGCCTGCATCGGCTCGATCCTTGAGCCGGAAAATCCGCGTCAAGGCTCGCGGATCAGATCCCCTACATTCAGCGGCCGCGTGGCATTCATTACCAGGCCGAAGCTCATCTGTTCAAAAGTGCGGAACACCATCAACAGCCCGGCACGCTCGGGCGGCAAGGTGACGGTGTCCTCGGCGATACGGTCACGGACGGTTTCTCCCGCCTTGTAGATCGCAAAGGTATCGCCGATCTCCAATCCATCCTCGTCGCCCCGATTGATCGCGACCACGTCGAGGTGACCGACATTGGCGATGCCACCTTCGACCGCCATGATCACGCCCTCCATGCCCGTGGGCGGCGCGCTGGGGTAAAACACCGTTTCGATCTTGCGG
Source organism: Porticoccaceae bacterium (assembly GCA_041594335.1). Classification (GTDB taxonomy): domain Bacteria; phylum Pseudomonadota; class Gammaproteobacteria; order Pseudomonadales; family Porticoccaceae; genus JAGPUQ01. Next base: position 86,173 of record JBFHML010000002.1, on the reverse strand, counting down.
TCTTCAACCGGCAAGATACGGTCGCCGATGCGGATTTCCTCCACACTTCGGGTCGCGGCGAGCGTCAAAATTTCGTCATGGATCGCCTTGAGCTTGCCGGAGCCGATATCCTGGGCACGCACGCCGAGAATGTCGCCGGTCTCTGGGTCGACATAGTTGCCCCCGTTGCGATACACCCCCCAAAAAGTCTGTTCGGCAGGAATTTGCCCGCGCACGTAGAAGTCGTCGCCGACACCGACAATGATGCTCTTCTCCTGGCCGGCGACCACGTGGGGTGCAGCTTCCAGCGCGCCCGGCGCCACGACCCGGGTCTTAGAGAGAAATGTGTCGATCACATCCAGCGGCAACGCCGGGATGGCCTCTCCATGGGGCACGACCTTGATTTCCGGGCTGAGCTTCACGTCGCGCCCGCGATTGAGGGTAAGACGTGGCTGACCGTCGATATATACCAGGCTAATCTCGTCGCCCGGGTAGATGAGGTGCGGATTGCGGATCTGCGGATTGACGTGCCAGATCTCGGGCCACAGCCACGGCTTGCGCAGAAAGAATGCGGCTATATCCCACAGCGTGTCGCCTTTCTTGACCACGTAACGCTCGGGAATTTGGTCGTTGAAGGCATTTTGGCCCTGGGCGAAGGAGAGGGTCGCGATTAACCAGAGCCCTGTAACGACCAGCAGTATTCTTTTCATCGCGCTCTTCCTTTGTGCAGTTTCCCGGTAATGTATACTGGCACGTGGCTGAGACCGGCACGGGCTCGTCCGGATCTTAGCAGCCGATTAACGCACTTTACTAGAAAGCTGTCACAAGTTTATGGCGATTCTGACAATTCTGGAATTCCCAGATTCCAGGCTGCGCAAGGTCGCAGAACCCGTGACCGAAGTCGACAGCACACTGCGCAAGCTGGCCGACGACATGCTGGAAACCATGTACGACGCCCCTGGGGTTGGCCTCGCCGCAACCCAGGTCGATGTGCACCGCCGCCTGGTGGTGATCGATGTCTCCGACGCGCGTGACCAGCCACTGGTACTGATCAATCCCGAGGTCGAAGTGCTCGGCGATTCACTGCGCGACTACGATGAGGGCTGCCTGTCGGTGCCCGGCTTTTACGAAAAAGTCGCCAGGCCGGAGTGCATCCGGGTGCGGGCGCTCGATCTCGACGGCAAACCCTTTACGTTGGAGCCCGACGGACTGCTGGCTGTGTGCATCCAGCACGAAATCGACCACCTCGACGGCAAACTGTTCGTCGATTATCTCTCGCCGCTCAAGCGCCAGCGCATTCGCCAGAAGCTTGCCAAGCTTCAACGCGCCTCGGCCTGATCCACGCTAGCCTTGACCGCGCCGCTGCGCATCGTCTTTGCCGGAACTCCGGCATTCGCGGCAACCCACCTGCGCGCGCTGCTCGATGCCGGGCAGCAGATCGCCGCCGTCTACACCCAGCCCGATCGCCGCGCCGGCCGTGGCCGCCAACTCGGATTCAGCCCAGTGAAGGCGCTGGCCGTGGCGCACGGCCTGGAAATCCGCCAGCCGGTGTCGCTGCGGGACCCGGCCGCCCAAGCTGAATTGGCGGCCTGGGCTGCCGATGTGTTGGTGGTGGTGGCCTACGGTCTGATCCTCCCCCAAGCCGTACTGGACCTGCCGCGGTTGGGCTGCATCAATGTGCATGCGTCGTTACTGCCACGCTGGCGTGGCGCCGCACCCATCCAGCGAGCCATCGCCGCCGGCGACCGGGAAACGGGCATCGCCATCATGCAAATGGATGCCGGCCTCGACACCGGGCCGGTGCTGGCCTCCACCGCCTGTCCCATCTCGGAAAACGACACCGGCGGTAGTCTGCAAGACAAATTGGCCGGGCTCGGCCCCCCGCTACTGCTCGAAGTCCTGGCGAACCTCGCCCAGGGGGCGCTAGCGGCACAAGCCCAGGAGAACCACCTCGCCACCTATGCCGCCAAGATCGACAAGACGGAGGCCGCTATTGACTGGCGAGAAGACGCTACCGTGATTGACCGCAAGGTGCGCGCCTTCAATCCCCTACCCGTGGCGCACACCCGTTTGGGCAACCTGGGCATGCGTATCTGGTCCGGAACACCGACGGCGTCCGCTGTCACCGCGGCGGCGGGCACGGTGTTGGCGGCTGATCGCAGCGGCATCCTGGTAGCATGCGGCACCGGCGCCTATCGAATCGAAGAGTTGCAGCTCGAAGGCCGGAAACGATTGCACGCGGCGGAAGTCCTGAACAGCCGCGCGGATCGATTCGCTCCCGGGGTGCTATTTGAGTACTAAGGCCGCGGCGGTACGCGCCGCCGCGGCGCGCGTGGTCACCGCTGTCGCCCGCGGCCAATCGCTGGATACGGCTCTCCCCCAGGCGGCAGCGCGGACCCCCGCCCGCGATCGCGCCCTGCTCGCGGAACTCTGCTACGGCACCTTGCGCTGGCATCCGCGGCTGATGGCAATCGTCGACCACCTGCTCGCCCGCCCGTTCAAGCCAAAAGACGCAGATCTGAGCGCGCTCCTCGCGACCGCGCTCTACCAGCTGGAGTACACCCGCATCCCTGCCCACGCCGTGGTCCACGAAACCGTCGCGGCTTGCCGTTCACTCGACAAACCCTGGGCGGCCGGCTTAGTCAACGCCCTGCTGCGCAATGCCCAGCGCCAGCGCGCGCAACTCGACGCCAGACTCGCCCACGAGGGCCCCTATCGCACCGCACATCCGCCCTGGCTGGCCCGACTGCTAGCGGCAGACTGGCCCGAGGACGCCGAAGCGGTGATGGCCGCCAATAATACCCGCGCCCCCATGTGTCTGCGCGTCAATCGCCAACGCGCTGACCGCGCCAGCTATCTCGAGCGCTTAGCTGCGGCCGAGATCTCAGCCCGCCCCACCACCCACAGCGCCGACGGCATCGTACTCACCACCCCCCGGGCGGTGTCCGAGCTGCCGGGCTTCGCCGATGGCCTGGTGAGCGTGCAGGATGAGGCCGCCCAGTTGTGCGCCCCGCTCCTGGCTCCGGCGCCCGGTCAGCGCGTGCTGGATGCCTGCTGCGCTCCCGGCGGCAAGACCGGCCACTTGCTGGAGCTGGCGCCGGATTGCGAGCTAGTGGCGTTGGACAACAGCGGCGAGCGCCTGACATTGGTGTCTGACAACCTGCAACGTCTGGGGGCGGATGCACAGGTCGTCGCGGGCGATGCCGGTGCGCCCGCGACCTGGTGGGACGGCAAACTCTTCGACCGCATCCTCCTCGACGCCCCCTGCTCCGCCACGGGGGTGCTGCGCCGACACCCGGACATCAAACTGCTGCGTCGGGCTGACGACATTGCTAAGCTGGCCGCTGCTCAGCGACGCCTGCTACTGGCACTGTGGGAGCTCCTCGCACCGGGCGGATTCTTGCTCTACGCGACTTGCTCCGTGCTCCGCGCCGAAAACGATGCCGTGGTGGCGACACTCACGGCCAAGCGCAGCGACGCCCGGGCGTTGCCCATGCCGGGGATGCCGGGCGCAGTGACGGAGACCGGTCGGCAGTGGCTGCCCGGCAAGGAGGACAACGATGGGTTCTTCTATGCCCTGCTCGAGAAATATTGACCGCCCTGTCACCCAGGAGAGGCGATCGCCCGCATCATGAAAATTGTCATCATCGGGGCCGGCGCAGTGGGCGGAACCCTGGCCGAACACCTGGCCCGCGAGGCCAATGACATCACGCTGATCGACCTGGACGAACAGCTGTTGGGAGAGCTCCAGGATCGTCTCGACATCCGGACCCTGTCCGGCTCCGGAGCGCACCCGGAAGTCCTCTACGCCGCGGGCATCGAAGACGCCGACATGCTGGTCGCAGTCACCAGCAGCGACGAGGTGAACATGGTCGCCTGTCAGGTGGCCGCAGCCCTATTTAAGACCCCGACCAAGATCGCACGCATCCGCAGCGCCAGCTATATTCACTCCCAATACCGGGAACGGCTGTTCGGCCCCCATGGCTTGCCCGTCGATGTCTTGATCACCCCGGAACAGGCGGTGACCGACTATATCCATCGCCTGATCGAACGCCCAGGGGCGCTGCAGGTGCTGGATTTCGCCGACGGCCGCATCCAGCTCGTGGGCATGCGGGCGGAGCTCGGGGGGCGTTTGGTCGGCGAACAGTTGCGTGAAATCCAGCGCCATATTCCCAACATCGACACCCGTGCCGCGGCGATCTACCGGCGCGACCGCTCCTTGATTCCTGAGGGAGACACGATCATCGAGGAGGGAGACGAAGTGTTTTTCCTCGCCGCGGCACGCGACATCCGCCAGGTGATGGCCGAACTGGCCCCGGAAACCAAGCCCTATCAACGCATCATCATTGCCGGTGGGGGCAACATCGGCCATCGGCTGGCCAGCGCGCTCGAGCATCGGCTCAACGTGAAAGTCATCGAACAGTCCGCACCCCGAGGCGCCAAACTGGCCGAGCTTCTCGACCGCACCGTCGTTTTGATCGGCCGCGCCGATGACCGCGAGCTGTTACTCGACGAAAACATCGACAAGACCGATTTGTTCCTCGCCGTCACCAATGACGACAAGGCGAACATCATGTCGTCGATCCTCGCCAAGCGCCTCGGCGCCGGCAGGGTAATGACCCTGATCAGCAACCCGGTCTATGCCGATTTGGTACAGGGTAGCGAAATCGATGTCGCCATCTCACCCCAGCAGGCCACCACCAGCGCCCTGCTGAGCCATGTGCGTCGCGGAGACACCGTCAATGCCCACTCGCTGCGCCGCGGCGCCGCCGAAGCGCTGGAGATCATCGCCCACGGAGATGCGCGCAATTCCCGGGTAGTAGGCCGCGCCATCGACCAGATCAAACTACCGCGCGGCGCAACGATCCCCGCGCTGGTCCGCGACCGGGAGGTGATCATCGCCCATCACGATACCGTGATCGAAAGCAACGACCACGTCATCGTGTTCATCCTCGACAAGCGCTACACCCGCGACGTGGAAAAGCTGTTCCAGGTCGGTCTAACCTTCTTCTAGCAGCAGATCCATGCACTTTTCCGCCGTGGCCAGAGTCTTGGGTTTGATGCTGATGCTATTCAGCATCAGCCTGCTGATTCCCATCCCGGTGGCCAGCTACTACGGCGAGGAAACCCAGGAAGCATTTTTCCTCGCCTTCGCCATCACCTTCTCCTTGGGCATGCTCATCTGGCTGCCTTACAGCCGCACCATGGCCGACATGCGCACCCGCGACGGCTTCGTCGTCACCGTGTTGTTCTGGCTGGTTCTGGGCCTGATGGGCGCCATCCCGCTAATGCTTGCCGAGCCGCTGCAGCTCGGCGCGGCAGACGCCGTCTTCGAATCCATCTCCGGGCTTACCACCACCGGCGGCACGGTGATCACCGGCCTCGATGCCCTACCCAAGTCACTGCTCTATTACCGGCAGCAGCTACATTGGCTGGGCGGTATCGGCATCGTAGTCATCGCCGTGGCCATCATGCCCATGCTGGGAATCGGCGGCATGCAGCTCTACCGGGCCGAGACCCCAGGTCCGGTAAAAGACGCCAAGCTCACACCCAGAATTACCGAAACCGCCAAGGTGCTGTTCTTCATCTATGTCGTGCTCACCCTGGCGTGCATCCTCTCCTATTGGCTCGCCGGGATGAGTCTGTTCGATGCTATCGGCCACGCCTTTTCGACCGTTGCCACCGGCGGGTTTTCCACGCATGACGCCAGCATTGGCTGGTTCGACAGCCCCGCCATCAATGTCATCACCATTGTCTTTATGATTTTGGGCGGGCTCAATTTTGGTCTGCATTTCCTGGTCTGGAGCCGGCGCACACCCTGGCAATACCTCCGCGACCCCGAAGCCCGCCTGTTCCTCGTTCTACTGGCGGTAGGCTCGGCCGTGGTCGGCCTGTATCTCTACCTAACGGCCACCTACGACAGCGCCGATAGCTTGTTGCACGGCAGCTTTCAGTTTGTGTCGATCATGACCTCGACCGGCTATACCACGGCTGAATTCTCGCTGTGGCCTAGCTTTCTACCAGCGTTTTTGCTGGTTTCGTCGTTTTTTGGCGGCTGCGGCGGCTCCACGGCGGGAGGAGTGAAGGTCGGCCGCATGCTGATCATGGCGAAGCAAAGCCTCAACGAGTTCTACCGCCTGATCCACCCCAATGCGATCCGCCCCCTGAAACTGGGTGACCGCGCCATTGGTGTACGTATCGCCGACGCGATCTGGGCGTTCTTCGGCGTCTATCTAGCGGTCTTCTACGGCATTACCCTACTGCTCCTCGCGTCCGGCCTGGACTTCCAAACCGCCTGGTCGGCGACCGCCGCCTGCCTGAACAATATGGGGCCGGGGCTCGGTGAAGTCGCCCCCCACTTCGGCGACATCAACACTTTTGCGAAATGGGTGTTGTGCGCCGCCATGCTCCTCGGCAGGCTGGAGATCTTCACCATGCTGGTACTGTTCAGCCCAGCTTTTTGGCGACGGTAACGAAAACCCCGACACAAATTTTTCCATCGGCGCCGAAGACGGTTCCCCTCGGCCGCGTTTTACGATAACTTCGCGCGCTGTTAACACACTGTCGAAAAGCCGCCTCGCGCATGGAACCCCCAAAGCTCCCCGCCGCTCTGGCGGCCCTTCCCAGACTGCTCTCCGTACTTCCCAAGGGCCATTTGGCTGCCGCGACGACCGTGGCGGTGGTGACTGCAGCCCTCCTGGCGCTGCTGCCTTCGGAACGCGTCGAAGCCAAACGGGTGACCGTCGAAATCCCGCTCGAACTGGACACCCAGCTACGCATCCCAAGCCCACCGGACGAAGGGAACGCTGCGCGAAATCCGCTCGATGACCTCGATTGGCGCGAAGAGCAGGTGCGCCGCGGCGATACGCTGACCAGCGTCTTTCGTCGCCTCTCGCTGAGCCTAGGCGACGTCTATGCGGTCACCTCCGCAGATGTCGACAACGAGGCCCTATCCAAACTGCACATTGGCGAAACGCTGGCAGTGGCGTTCGGCGAGGACGGCGCGCTGAGCAAGGTCAAATATTCCCCTTCGCCGACCGAGACCTATCTCTACGAGTACCTCGGTCCCGACGCCGGCTTTGCGCGCCAACATCTCGTCACCGAGCCCGAGCGGGCGACAGTAGCCCGAGCCGGAACTATCCGCGCCTCGCTGTTCGTCGACGCAGAGGCCATCGGGTTGTCGCACGCGCAAATCATGGAACTGGCGGGGATTTTCGCCTGGGATATCGACTTCGCGCTCGACCTGCGCGATGGCGACAGCTTCAGTGTACTCTTTGAAGAAGAGTTTCTCGACGGTCGCAAGATCGGCAACGGCGATATCCTGGCCGCCCGCTTTACCAACCAGGGCACCACCTATACGGCAGTGCGCTATGCCGCGCCCGACGGCTCGATCAGCTATTACACGCCGGAGGGACGCCCCATGCGTAAGGCTTTCCTACGCGCGCCCCTCGACTTCACCCGGGTTAGCTCCCACTTCAACCCCAAACGCTTGCATCCCGTGTTCAAGACCGTGCGCCCGCACAACGGCATCGATTACGCAGCGCCGCGGGGCACGCCGGTATACGCGGCCGGCAACGGCAAGGTGGTACGCGCGGGCTACACGGGACCCAATGGTAACTTTGTGGTGATCCAACACGGTACCAAGTACACCACGAAGTACCTGCACCTACACAAGCGCCTGGTCAAGGTGGGGCAAACCCTGAAACAGGGCGATGTGATCGGCACCGTCGGCTCCACAGGCTACGCAACCGGCCCGCACCTGCACTATGAATTTCTCGTCGACGGGGTACATCGCAACCCCGGCACCGTGGAACTGCCCAAGGCCGATCCGATCCCCGCCCGCCTGCGGGCAGAGTTCACCGCGGCGACCCAAACCCTGCTCGCCCAGCTCGATGGCCTCGCTGCGCCCGTGGCGCTCGGCGATTGAACCCGGTAGACGCCCAACGGCAGGGCCGCTTTATCGGCCTGATCTCGGGCACCAGCATGGACGCCGTGGATGCGGCACTGGTCCAGCTCGGCCCCGGCCACATCGAGCTGCTCGCCCACCACAGTCACGCCATCCCCGCTGCGCTGCGTGCAGACCTTGTCGCACTGTGTCAGCCGCGCGGTGCCGGCGATCGCGACGCCATTGACCTCCTCGGCGCAACCGATCGCCACCTGGGCGAGCTCTTCGCTGCAGCCGCCCTCGAACTATTGCGTCAATCCGGCGTAACCGCAGCCGATGTGACCGCGATTGGCAGCCACGGCCAAACGGTCCGCCACCGCCCGCCCAATGGCGCCACACGCTACCCGTTCTCCCTACAGATCGGTGATCCCAATGTCATCGCGGCGCGCACCGGCATCACCACAGTGGCCGACTTCCGGCGGCGAGACCTAGCGGTGGGCGGACAAGGTGCTCCCTTGGTTCCCGCATTTCACCGCGCTGCCTTCGCCGATTCGGGCAGGCAACGTGCGCTGATCAACGTCGGTGGGATCGCCAACCTCACGGTGCTTGGCGGTGAATCAGACTTACAGGGATTCGATATCGGTCCAGGCAACTGCCTGCTGGATGGTTGGATTCAACGTCACCGGGGGCTACCGTACGACGACCGCGGATGCTGGTCGGCCGCCCATGCGGCAGACGCCAACCTGCTCAAACAACTGCTGGCACATCCCTTCTTCGCACTACCCCCCCCCAAGAGCACCGGTCGCGAAGACTTCCATCTCGCCTGGCTGGACAAGCTCCTGGCGGCGCACCCCCCATTGGACCCCGGTCGCGTCCAAGCGACGCTATTGGCCCTCACCGGACAAACCATCGCCGCGGCAGTGCGCGCGTATGCGCCGACGGCAACCGAGGTCTATCTGTGCGGCGGTGGCGCCCACAACGACGCGCTGCGAGCCTATGTGGCGCGGGAACTCGGTTCCTTGCCGGTGGCGACCACCGCCGCCCTGGGGTTGGCTCCGGACTGGGTGGAAGCTGCGGCCTTTGCGTGGCTGGCGCGTCAAACGCTGCTTCGGGAGCCGGGGAATCTGCCCACGGCCACGGGCGCCACTCAGCCGACCGTACTGGGCGCGATCTACCCGGGATGAGACTGGACAGTTCCGCGGAAAGTCAGATGGAAAACGAGGATCCGCACCCACAGGTAGTGGCCGCATTGGGGTTGCGCACCGAGAAGCGAGCGCCCTCCAGGCCTTCTTCGTAGTGGATCTCCGCGCCCACCAGATATTGCAGGCTAAGCGGATCCACCACGACGGTCACCCCCTCTTTTTCAACCTGGGTATCATCCTCGGCAACCTGTTCTTCAAAGGCAAATCCGTATTGAAACCCGGAGCAGCCACCGCCGGTAACGAATACCCGCAGTTTGAGCTCAGGATTACCCTCCTCCTCGATCAGGGCTTGTACCTTGGCGATCGCCGCCGCCGTAATCACCAACGGTGGCGGGGTGAACAGCTGGGGAGCTGACATGATCGATTACCAGTCGCAATTCGGGCCGGAATCCATTATAGGGCTTTCGGCCGGTGATGGGCGCTATCCGCTAGCATCGCCGCAGGACGTCTCTGGCGTTTCAGTCGCCGAAGACACCTCATCGGTAGCCGCAGGAATCAGGTTACCGCTCACCCTGGCGCCGCGCTCAACCTCCAGCAAAGCGTAGTGTACGTTGCCCTCGACCGCTGCGGTTGCCGTCAAGTGCACCTGCGCGCCGGCGTAGACGTCCCCCTGAACACGACCGCTGATGACGATCACCGGGACTCGCACTTCGCCGCACACCACACCGTCCTTGAGAACCCGGAGCTCGGCGTCCGCCGCGGGCTCGCCGACAATATTGCCGGTGACGTGACCCTCGACTTCCAGGCTGCCGCGAAACTGGATGTCACCGGTCACCAGGGTATCGCGGGCGACCAGCGTCGTGGCCTGATCACTGAACCCGAGTTTCGCTTTCCTCGCCATCGTCGTTCTCCCAGGTAAATCTGCGCACCCGCGCATCTTCTCGCTTTCCCCTCGGCCATACCGAAATCTCGACTTCCCGCGGCGCGAACTTCTCGGGAAGGGCCAGTCGACCGTCAAAGAATTTGAAATAGCGGAACGAAAGGGGCACCACGTCCCGGTCCACGCCCTCGTCCAATTCGGCGAGTGTATAGGTGGCCTGCTCACCATCCACCTCGCCCAACAATGCAACCTTCAGGCTCACCTGCATCGCCTCGCGCAGGTCGAGGTTCTGTCGAACCACCAGACGATAATCGTAGAAGCCCGGTTCGTCCGCCGCCGTCACCCGCCAGTATTCGATGTGTAGACCCTTGACGCTGCTGTCCTGCTGCAGCAGCAACCGATAGAGGTTCAACTCTTCTTCTTGCGCCGCAATGCGCTGATCGAGCCCCGCGAGGGTCTGCCGCAGGCCTTCCATGCTGCGCCAGTCCACCTCGGCGGCCAGCATCCGGTTGATCAACTGCTGTTCCAGCTGCATGGCGCGTTCGCGCTGGGCGGCGAGCTGGATGTGTACCCGCGCCATCTCAGCCGCATCCGAATGACTTCTCCCCCACCAGTAAGCGGAGACCAGGAGCAGTGCATAACCCAAGGTCAACAGCCGCCATCGCCACCGACCCCGCTGTAGGGAGCCTGTCATTGTCGATCAGGGCAGCAGGGCCGGCATCTCGAGCCCGAGGGTCTCTGGCAGGTCGAAGGCAATATTCATGTTCTGCACCGCTTGCCCGGAGGCGCCTTTAACCAGATTGTCCTCCACCACCAGGATCACAGCCTTACGCCGCTGCTGTGGCTGCTGCACCCCAATCCGCACCCAGTTGGCACCCCGAACCGTACGCGTTTGAGGATACTCTCCCGCCGGTAATACATCGACGAAGGGCTCATCGCGATACCGTTGCTCATAGAGAGCCTGGAGATTGAGCCCCGGGTCGGTTAGGGTCGCGTAAAGCGTACTGTGGATGCCACGAATGATCGGCAACAGATGCGGGACAAAGGTCAGCGACACGGCACCGCCGGCGATATCGGCGAGGCCCTGCTCCATCTCCGGCAGATGACGGTGGCCGGAAACACCGTAGGCCTTGAAACTCTCGCTCGCCTCAGTGAGTAGGTTGGCGATAGTGGCCTGGCGACCGGCGCCGCTTACCCCGGAGGCCGCGCTAGCGATCAGATCATCCGTATCGACCAGGCCGCGCTCCAGGAGGGGTAAAAAGCCGAGCAACACGCTCGTCGGATAGCATCCGGGGCAGGCGATCAGCCGAGCGCCGCGAATACGCTCCCGGTTGAATTCGGGCAGTCCGTAGACCGCCTCATCGACCAGTTCTGGGCAGCCGTGGGGTTGGCCGTACCAGTGCTCCCACAGCGGCACCGAGCGGATGCGGAAGTCTGCCGACAAATCAATGATCCGAACCCCTCGCGCCAGCAACGCAGGGACTGTCTCCTGCGCGACCCCGTGCGGGGTGGCGAAGAACACCAGGTCGCAATCGCTCAGGCGCGCGACATCGGGCTCGGTGAAGACCAGATCCAGATGGCCGCGCAGGTTGGGAAATAACTCCGCAACCCCTCGGCCCGCCTCCTGCCGCGAGGTGATGGCAACCAGCTCTACCTGCGGGTGACCGACCAGCAGTCGCAGTAACTCCACCCCGGTATAGCCGGTACCGCCGACGATACCCACCTTGATCATGATTGCCGCCCGCACATCTATCGGGCGGCCATCATACCCCATGGCGACACAGCTGCCGGTTGCCCGCAAAGCCGCTACCATGCGCGTTTTTCCCTCCCGAGATGCCCATGCCCGCCGAATGGCTCGAAGCCCTACACATCATCAGCGTGGTTTGCTGGTTCGCCGCACTGTTCTATTTGCCGCGGCTGTTCGTCTACCACGCCTTGGCCGAAGATGACATCAGCCTCGCGCGATTCCAGGTCATGGAACAAAAGCTATTTCGCGGAATCGCTACGCCCGCGATGCTCGCCACCCTGGCGTTCGGCATCTGGCTCGCCGGCTTGGCGCCAGCCTATTACCTCCACCAACCTTGGTTCTTGGTCAAGGTGACTTTGGTCGCGCTACTGGTGGTCTACCACCATCTCTGCCTCTATCTGATGCGTCAGTTCCGCCAGGGCAACAACACCAGGTCCCACGTCTTCTACCGCTGGTTCAATGAGATTCCCGTCCTGTTTCTGATCGCCATCGTGGTGCTGGTGGTGGTGCGCCCCTTCTGACCCGCCGCGCTTGGCCGCGGCGCGGTCGATTGCCCATAATGTCGACCTCCCCTGCACGCTGGCACCCATGACCCGATCCCAGGACTGCTTCGAAGCCGCTCAACGCCACATCCCCGGCGGCGTCAATTCACCGGTGCGCGCTTTTCGCGCCGTGGGCGGCACCCCGGTCTTCTTTACTCGCGCCCAGGGCCCCTGGCTCGAGGACGTCGACGGCAACCGTTATCTGGATTATGTTCAGTCTTGGGGGCCGATGATCCTGGGTCACGGCCATCCGGCGGTACTCGCTGCCGTACGCGATCAACTCGAGCGCGGTCTCGGCTTCGGCGCCCCCACCGAGCTGGAAACCCGCATGGCCGATACGCTGTGCGCGCGAGTGCCCGGCCTCGAACTCGTACGCATGGTCAACTCGGGCACCGAAGCGACCATGAGCGCCATCCGCCTGGCGCGCGCCGCGACCGGCCGCGACCGCATCGTCAAGTTCGAGGGCTGTTACCATGGCCACGGCGACTCACTGCTGGTCAAAGCCGGTTCCGGTGCGCTGACCCTGGGGATACCCAGCTCCCCCGGCGTTCCCGCCGCCCTCGCCGCCCATACGCTGACCCTCGACTACAACGATGCCGCTCAGGTCGAAACGCTGTTCGCCCGCGAGGGCAACACCATCGCTGCGGTCATCGTCGAGCCAGTGGCCGGCAACATGAACTGCGTCCCGCCCCAGGCGGGATTTCTGGAAACCCTGCGCCGGGTGTGTGACCAACACCATGCGGTACTGATCTTCGACGAGGTGATGACAGGCTTTCGGGTCGGACCAGCAGGCGCCGCCGGTCACTATGGCATTACCCCGGATCTCGTCACCCTCGGCAAGGTGATCGGCGGAGGCCTACCGGTAGGCGCCTTCGGCGGGCGCGCCGAGTTGATGCGCGAGCTCGCGCCCCTGGGCCCGGTCTACCAGGCCGGCACCTTATCGGGCAACCCCGTCGCACTGGCGGCTGGTCTGGCGACACTGGAAGCACTGGCAACCGCCGGTCGCTACGAACAATTGATCGCCCATACCACCGCGCTGACGAGTGGACTGCGCGCGGCGGCGGCCGCCGCCGACGTCCCCCTGGTGGTCAACCAGGTAGGCTCGATGTTCGGTCTGTTTTTCACCGACACCGGTGCCGTCACCAATTTCCGTCAGGTCATGGCCTGCGACACTACGCGCTTCAACCGCTTTTTCCACGCCATGCTGAGCCGCGGTGTCTATCTGGCGCCTGCAGCCTACGAGGCCGGGTTCGTTTCCACCGCCCATGGCGCTACTGAAATCGAACAGACGGTGGCCGCGGCAGCGGCGGCTTTTCGCGAACTGGCCTGACAATGCGCCCTCGGCAGGTATTCAGCGCCTACCCGCAAGCCGCGCATCGGGCGCAGCGCCTGCGCGAGCAGCGCCATTGCATTTCGTGCGGTGCGCCCTGTGCCACCGAACGGATTGCCGCCGGACTGCGCTACCGATGTCTCACCTGCGGGCGGGCGCAATACCGCAATCCGGCGCCTGCCGTAGCGGTCCTGATTGCCGACCGCGATAGCGATCGCTTCATTCTCGGCCGCCGGCAATCGCAGTCGCTGGGCCATGGGCTATGGTGTCTGCCCTGCGGCTACATCGAATATGAGGAAGACCACCTCAGCGCAGCGGTACGTGAAGTGCGCGAAGAGACCGCCCTGGAGGTGCGTATCGAGAGCATCCTGTCGGTGGTCACCAACTATCTGCAACCGGAAGTCCACTCGCTGGTCACAGTCCTATTGGCCTCGGTGACCGGCGGCGAAATGCGGGCGGGCGACGGCCTCAGCGAAGCCCGCTGGTTTACCTACACCGGAGAATTCCCAGACATGGCCTTCGCCGCCGACACCCACATTATTTCCCGGTTTTTCGAAACCGACCTCCAAGGCGCGCCCGTGGATCCCAACTACGCTTGCGCCGGAGCTTCCCGATGACCACTTCGCATCGGCGCGCACCCTACCCCGCCACCCGCATGCGCCGCTTGCGCCAGAGCGAATTCACCCGCCGCCTGGTGCGCGAACACCGGCTGACCGTGGACGATCTTATCTACCCGGTATTCGTGCTCGATGGCGAAAACCGCCGCGAAGTGGTCGCCTCCATGCCCGGTGTCGAGCGGCTCTCGATCGACCTCCTGGTAGCGGCAGCGGCCGAGTACGTGGAACTGGGCATCCCGGCACTGGCACTGTTTCCGGTCATCGAGCCGGCGCTAAAGTCACTCGACGCCGCCGAAGCCTACAACCCCGCGGGGCTGGTGCCGCGGGCCGTACGCGCCCTCAAGGCCGCCCACCCGCAATTGGGCCTGATCACCGACGTCGCCCTGGATCCCTACACCAGCCACGGACAGGACGGCATCGTCGATGACCGGGGCTACGTGCTCAACGACGTCACTGTCGCCACCCTGGTGCGCCAAGCCCTGTGTCAGGCAGACGCCGGCGCCGACATGGTCGCGCCTTCGGACATGATGGACGGCCGCATCGGCGCCATCCGCGCCGCGCTCGAAGCCGAAAGCCACCACAACACCCTGATTCTCGCCTATTCGGCCAAGTACGCCTCCGCCTATTACGGCCCCTTCCGCGACGCCGTGGGCTCGGCGGCCAATCTCGGCGGCGGCGACAAATACGGCTATCAGATGAATCCCGCCAACAGTGACGAGGCGCTGCACGAGTGCGCCTTGGACCTCGCCGAGGGCGCCGACATCCTGATGGTGAAGCCCGGCATGCCCTATCTCGACATCGTACGACGGGTCAAGGACGAACTCGCCGCGCCGACCTTCGTCTACCAGGTCAGCGGCGAGTACGCTATGCACCAGGCCGCCGCCGCCCAGGGTTGGCTGGACGGTGAACGGGTGATGCTGGAATCCCTGCTCGCCTGCAAACGCGCCGGCGCCGACGCGATCCTCACCTATTACGCGGTCACTGCCGCGCGCCTCCTGCAGCGTGGCGGCTGACGTTCTCGGCGCGGTCGGCGCGGCGCTCCGCGCCGCCGGTGGCCGGGGGCTGTTGGTCGCCGACGAGAACTGTCCGCCCGAACTGTTCGCCGCGCTGCCGAAAGGCGCACCGGTGCTCAGCAATCGCTGGGATCTCTACCGGACCGCCAAGGAACGCGGACTGGACGCGCACTTCAGCGACTTCGCATTACCCACGGATGGCGGCCTCAATTTGGTCGCCGCCTCGGTGGCGAAAGAGCGCTACTTGATGCGCCATCTGATCAACCGCGCCGCCCAGGCACTAGCCCCTGGCGGCTGTCTGCTACTCTGGGGTGGGAAGCACACCGGCATCAAGACCCACGCCCGCGAGGCCGGATTCGCCTTGGGTACCGTCCCAGAAGTGCGCAAACTGGGCCGTGCCTATCTGGCGCAAATCATTCGCGGTCCAGCAGCACCCCAGCCCCTCGACGACGAACGCTACGCCGAGCTGCGTCGGCTCGACGACGCCGGCGAGCTACCGATCGTTACCAAACCCGGCATGTTTGGCTGGAACCGCATCGACGCCGGCAGCGCGCTGCTGGCCGCCCAGTTGCCAGCGCTGCTCGCGCGCCTGGCCTCGCCCGCGCGCGTGCTAGACCTGGGCTGTGGCTATGGACTGCTGGCGCTCGCCGCCCACCGGCAGGGCGCCACCTGGATCACCGCTACCGACAACTGCGCCGCCGCGCTTGCCGCTTGCACGCACAATTTCACCGCGCTGGGAGTCCACGGCGAAGTCCTGCCGTCGGATTGCGCAGCAGAAATCGAAGCCCGTTTCGATCTGGTGGTGTGTAACCCGCCACACCATCGAGGCTTTGCCACCGACCTCCGCCTGACCGCGCGCTTCTTCCGCGCCGCGCTCGCGCACCTGGCTGATCAAGGGATCGCGGTATTCGTCACCCATCGCTCCGTGCCCGCCGCCAACCTCGCGGCTGCGGCCGGCGCACAGCTCGAACCCTGGGCAGAAACCGAAAGCTTCCAAGTCTCTTTACTGCACGCCACCGGCACGGCAGCGAGGCGTCAGGAGGTGTGCTCGAAGCGATAGGGAATGGCATCGGTATCCAGCGGGAGCCGCCACTCGTCTGGATTTTCATAACAGTAGGGACGGTCAAAGAAATTGATGAACCCCGCCGTGCGGTGTTCGAGATTCTCTATCCCATGCCACACAAAAGGTGGGATCAGCAGGGTGCCGGGGCGCAGACGGCCCAACAGCAACACATCCACTTTGCCGCGGGTCGGCGAACCCTCGCGGTCATCAAACAACACCATCCGCAGGGTTCCGTCGGTCACGAAAATGCGATCGGTCTGCAAATGATGGCAATGCCAAGCACTGATCGCGCGCGGGCGCAGGGCAACATGAATCATGTGCGCGATCGGCAGACTGCCGACAGCCCATTCCGGACGCACTACTTCGGTCGTCACCCCATTGCGGGTCAGGATATTGGGCATTTCGTGCAACACCACCCCATCGATCAGGGAGCGCAACACCTGCCCGCCGGGCGCGGTGGTCTGCGAATCTTTGCTACCGGTTGGGTCCATCATGGCACTCCTCGGGCGCGGGCAGGGACAATGCCTGGGGGGGCAACCCCGCACACCAGCGCCGCCACATTCTGCGAAGTTGAATTTCCAACGCCCGCGCCACCTGGCGCGGGACGCGGGTGTGGTTTACTTCCAGCTGCGCGCGAAGCTCGGCGCGGGCAGCAGTCAAGCGGCTGGGATCGGCCGCCAGGCGCACCGCGGTGTCCACATAATCGGCGGCAGACTCAGCCACCAACGACTGCAGACCAACCGCTGCCAATGCGGTGGCACCCAATCGCCCGGCCAGGGTGCTGCCCGCCAACGTCAGGGTCGGCACCCCCATCCAGAGCCCCAAGTGGGTGGTAGTACCACCGGTCCAGGGAAAGGCATCGAGCAGTAGATCGATCTCGCCGTGGGCCGCGAGATATTGCTCGAGCGGCCGATGCAACAAAAAATCGAGCCGCGCCTCGCATATCCCTTTGGCGGCCAGACGCTCGCGCAATCGCGCTGCCGACGCGGCATCCGGTACCGCCCCGACCACCAACCGCGCCTCGGGCGTACGGCGTAGGATCTCCGCCCAAAGGGCCAGCACCGGCTCTCCCAGCTTGTTGAGACGATTGAAGCTGCCAAAGGTAAAACAGCCTTTGCGCCGAAAGGGGGACGGTGACAGCGCTGGCAGCACTTCCGGACGATTGAGCACTAGCATGAGCGGCAAGTAGGCGAGTCGCTCGGTGAAATAGTGATCCAGCCGACCAGGCGGCGCAATCACCGGGTCGACCAACCGATAATCCATGGCTTGCAAGCCGCTGGTCCCCGGGTAACCCACCCACATGACCTGCAGCGGCGCCGGTTTGCGCGCAAACACACCGAGACGATTTCGTGCGGTATGACCGGCGTGATCGATCAGCACATCGATCCGATCGCCACGAATGCGCGCCGCCAGTGCCGCATCGTCCAGCGCAGACACGTCGATCCACTGATGTGCCAGCCCGCGCAGCCGGCGCGCCACGACATCATCCGCCGGCGCATTGTCATAGGCGACCAGGGCGATGCGGTCGCTATCCAGTGCCGCCCACACTGGCTCCAAAAATCGCGCCACCGGATGGTCGCGAAAATCACCCGACAGCACCCCGACACGCAGCCGCCGTTCGGGCTCGCGCGTGTTCGGATGATCAGTCGCCGCCGAGCCCACCCGGGACTCGAGGCGAGTACCAAACTCGCGGTGGGCGTCATACAGGGCTTGCGGATCCTGGTCAGCATCGTGGGAGAGGCAGTACAGCTCACTGCTCCAGCTACCGAAATCGGCGGGGTTGAGCTCCCGGGCGCGCCGATAATGCGCCCGCGCGGCGGCCAAATCCCCTAGGGTATTGTCGATGCCACCGAGATTAATGTGCGCCCGGGCGCACCCCGGATCGAACCGCAACGCCGCCGCCGCCGCGGCACGAGCCTCTCGATAACGGCCTTGGGCGGTTTGCACCGCGCTGAGGCTCAGCAGCGCCTCAACGTACTTGGGCTGGCGCCCCAGCGCCTGACGGAGGGCGTCCCCGGCTTCTTCCAGACGGCCGAGGCGTGCCAACGCGTTGCCCAGTTGCAGCCAAGGCGCAGCCAGTCCCGGGGAAAGCTTCTGCGCCCTGCGCGCCAACCGCACCGCAGCCGCGGCGTCCCCGGCGTCGAGCTCGTTGCCTGCGGCATTCGACCAAATGCTCGACGCCTTGGGGGACAGAGCCAGCGCCGCCTGAAACGCGTCCCGAGCGCCGCCGTGGTCGCCGAGACGCTGCAACACCAAACCGAGGTTATCCCAGATCGACGGGTCGCGGCGCTCCAACGCTATTGCTCGGCGCAAGTGGCGTTGCGCGGCCTCCGGATCACCCTGGGCATAGCGACTCATGCCCAGTAATTGCCAGGCCTTGGCAGCGGCGGGATGAGCCGCGGTGAGCGCTTGCGCCAGCGCTTCGCTCTCGGCCAGTTGGCCGGCTTGAAAACATTGGCGCCATTGCGCCACCGCAGCACGCGGAAGCTGGGATGGGTTCATCCGCGAGTCCGCTGCGCGGGCGATCGGGCAAGCTGGACGGCCAAGGCCTGCCGCGCCGCGCGCAACGCCGCGGCGGGCTGCCGGGACCAGTGGTTGAGGCGCTCACGGGCCAAGGACAATTGCCCGGCCAATTCGACTTCAGAGAGATCCCTGAAAAAGACCCGGGACAGCAACGCCCCGCTGGCTCCCAGGCGCGGGTATTGCGCGTAAATCAGGTCTGAGGGGATCGGCAAGGTGGTATCCATCGGCCGGCCTATACCGCCCACGCCAAAGGGGAACCGCGCCGCTGTAAGCGCCGCGCAGGCGTCTTCGAGCAGCGGGCTGCACAGCATCGCGAAAGGGCTCTCGGCGCCCATGTCCAGGGACAGGTCATTGAGCCCGAAATGAATTTCATCGAGGCCCGCTATGCGTTTCAACCGCTCGATCTGATCGATCGCACGAACGGTCTCAATGAGCGCCACACAGCGTGCGCGCCCACCGACGGCGGCGACAAAATCTACGACCTGAGCCACCGCGTGGAAATGTGGGAGCATGATGGTCCGCGCACCGGCGGCGAGGAGCCGCTCGATTTCCGCAGCGAGCTCCGGGTGAGGCGGGTTACAGCGCACAAACCGTTGCGGCGCACGCACCGCGGCATACACCGCCGGCAGCTCCGCTTCAACGTGGGGGGAAATCCAGGTTCCCAAGCCCTGTTGGCGTTCCGCCTTGCCGATTCGCTCCAGATCCAGACCAATACGCTCGACGCCCGCACGATCGGCCGCCGCTGCCCGCGCGGGGGAGTTGGTGAACAGCGTAAAACGAAACTGCGCCCCGTAGGTCATACGCGAGTCCTTCTCCTGGGATCGACGTGCCCTGGCCCCGGGGCCTTCGATCCAACGCGCACCGCATCCCGGCTCAAGGATCGAGCTGCCGCAACAGGCTTTCCAGGTCGGCGCGTACGCGAGACCCAGGGGAACTCAATGCCACGCCTTTCAGCGCCAGCTGGCGGGCGAGGGCGACGCTGCCCAACTCTCGGTGCGCCTCGGCCAATACCCGATAGGGTTCCGCGGCACGAGGATCCAGCCGCTGGGCGCGCTCGGCGAGAGTCACTGCGACCTGATGCTGCCCCGCAGTAACCGCGCGCCGCGCGTCAGCAAGCAGCGCGGTCACGGCATCGCCAGCCACCGGGGGCGGAGCCGGGGGCGCCGGCACCGGGCGCGCACCTCCGGGCGCGGCCGGCGTCCGGGATGCGCCCGGGGTATCCCGCCGCTCATCCACCGGAGCTGATGGGCCTGGGGCGAGTGGCGCACAGGCGGTCAGCCACAAAGCCGCCAACACCACCGCCCCAAACCCTAGACGAAGAGCTGCCATCAATCCAAGCCAAGCCAGCCACGCACCCGATCTAGCGCGCGCGTGCCAGCGCTGCCGCAGCCCCTCGGCTCCGGCGCGAATCCTGCTGCGAAGGGCAGCGCTATGGCACCCGCACACTGGGCTGCGCTGCCGGCTCCCGTTGTCGGATCGTACCAGGCGTGCACTACGGACTCGGGCGGCGCCTCAGCCAAGCCGCGGTGTTCAAGGCCCGCCATGATCGCCGTCCACGCGCGCAAGGCCCCACTGGACCCAGTCAAGGGAGTGGGGCGGTTGTCATCCCGGCCGATCCAGACCACTGTCAGATAATTCCCGCTGAATCCAGCGAACCAGCTGTCGCGTTGATCATTCGATGTGCCCGTCTTGCCGGCGACCCCGGGATCACCCGGCAGGCGCGCACCGGACCCCGTGCCCTCTCGCATCACGGCCCGCAACCCGTATTGAAGCAAATAAATATCCCTGGGACGAAAGCGTTGCTCGACTTCGAAGCCGTAGCGGGCGACCAGCTGCCGCTGGGCGTCACCCACCGAGGCAATCGCGCGCAGCGGCGTGTAGAAGCCCTCGGCGGCGATGGTATGGTAAACCCCAGTGACCTCGAGGGGCGTCATGGAAACGGCCCCCAACAGCAGCGCGGGAACCTCCTCTAGCGGGCCCGAATAACCCAGTCGCCGGAGCACCTCGGCCACGCGACCCACCCCCAACTCCAGACCCAGGCGAGCCGTAGCCTGATTATAGGAGTGGCTGAGCGCGTGATAGAGCGGCACCAGGCCATGGCTGACGCGATCGAAATTCTCTGGAGACCAGCGTTTGCCACCCGAAGTGATGGCGAGCGGTGCGTCCTCGATCAGGGTTCCCAGTGTGTAGCGCTCCGGTTGTTCCAGCGCCGCCAAGTAAACCGCCGCCTTGGCAGTGGAACCGATACTGCGCCTGGCATCTAGCGCACGGTTGAATCCGGCAAACTCCGGCCGGCGTCCGCCGACCAGCGCCAGCACTTCCGCCGTACCCACTCGCGCCACTACCGCTGCGCCCTGGAGCGTTCCTGACGACAGCCCCCTGTCGCGCTCGATCTGCTCCAGCGTCGCTTCCAGTGCTCGTTCGACGCGCTGTTGCACCCGGGGATCCATGTGGGTAAACACACGCAGGCCCTCGGCAGTCAGGTCGCGCGCGGCGTAATCGCGTTGCAAGTGACGACGGACCAGATCCAGGTAATCCGGATAGCGATTGATGGCGCCCGGCGTCTTAGTGACGTCGAGCGGGCGCCGGGCGGCGCGGCGCGCCTCCTCGGCTCCCACGATGCCCTCCTGAACCAAGGTGTCGAGCACCAGATTGCGCCGCGCCAAGGCGCGCTCGGGGTTGCGGCGCGGATTGTAATAGGAGGCGCCCTTGGCCATACCCACGAGCAGCGCGACCTGGTGCAGATCGAGCTCGGCGACGGGCTGCCGGAAGTAGAATTCGCTGGCCATGCCGAAACCGTGAATCGCGCGACGGCCCGCTTGGCCGAGATGGATCTCGTTGAGGTAGGCCTCCAAGATCTCCGCCTTGCTGTAGTGGCGCTCCAGCAAGACAGCCATGACTGCCTCCATGGCCTTGCGCGCCAGCGTCTGACTGCGGTCGAGATAGAAATTCTTCACCAATTGCTGGGTAATGGTGCTGCCCCCCTGGGCGATACCCCCGGCCCGGACATTGGCCCACAGCGCCCGCAGGATCGCGCGCGGGGACAAACCATGGTGCTGGTAAAAATCCCGATCTTCGACGGCAATCACGGCATCGGCGAGATAAGGGGGCAGCGCCTCGAGGCGCAGCAAAATGCGATCTTCCGCGTGCTCGGGGTAAATGCCGCCAATGCGCACCGGTTCCAAACGCAACAACGGCAAGCCGCGACCGCGGTCGTCCGCGAGCTTATCGATGCGCCCATCGACCCAGATCCGCGCGCGCAGCGCGTCCTGCTGTCCTTCGGGGAAATGGAATTCCCGCGCATAGACCTCCACCACACTGCCAGTCACCGCAAACTGGCCGGGCCGGGTGACGCGTTCGACCCGCCGATAACCCAATTCATCGAGCTCGCCGAGCAACGCGGTGCGCGCCAACGGCAACCCGGCGTACAGCTCGAGTGGTCGGCTATAGACATGAGTTGGAAGCGCCCACTTCGCGCCCGAGAAACGCTCGCGCACCAAATGATCGAGCACCAGCACGCCGAGCACTGCGGCCAGCAGCAGCGGCAGTACCAGCATGCCGAGCAGATAGCGGACCAGCGAACGCCGGGGACCGCGATTACGATTCGTCCGCGCCTTCGATTTGCGCGCCCTTGGCTTGCGCCCTTTAGCGGATGCCACCGCACCTCCTGCCGACTGCGTGACCGCGAAGCCGCGAGCCATGCGCCACCGAAAACCATTTCTACCCCGCACAGGGGCGTGGATAATACCGCTTCCGCAGATATCGGGCGCTCCACAAGTGACACGTTTTGATCTTTACGGCCTGGGCGCCGCCCTGGTAGACACCGAGATTCGCGTATCCGATGCCGAGCTGCGTGCTCACGGGATCGAAAAAGGCTTGATGACACTGGTCGATGAAGAGCGCCAGCGGCAGCTACTGGAAGCCTTCAGCGATCATTTGGGCTTGGCCAAGCGCGCTAGTGGCGGCTCAGGAGCCAATACCGTCATCGCCCTCAGCTGCTTTGGCGGTCGCGGTTACTACGCATTCCGGGTCGCCGACGACGACAATGGGCACTTCTATCTACGCGATCTGGCGGCTGCGGGCGTCGCCCATAACGGCGCCGACCATCTCTCGCCGGGCGTTACCGGAAAATGCCTGGTATTGATCACACCGGACGCTGAGCGAACCATGAACACCTACCTGGGCATCAGTGAACAGCTAGGGCCTGAACATGTGGACTCCCAGGCGCTGGCAGACTCGCAGTGGCTGTACATCGAGGGATATCTGGCGACTTCTTCCAGTGGGCGAGCGGCAGCGATTCGTGCCCGCGAGCTCGCCCGCGCGCACGGCACCCGAGTGGCGCTCAGCCTCTCGGACCCCGGTATCGTCTCCCATTTCGGCGCTGAACTGCGCGCCATGGCCGGCGGCAGGGTGGAGTTGATTTTCTGTAACGGCGAAGAGGCTAAGGCGTGGACCGGCGCCGAGGACCTAGAGACGGCAGCGGTGCGCTTGCGCACCAGCGCCGAGCGATTTGCTATTACGCTGGGAGCGCGCGGCGCCTTGGTCTACGACGGCAGCGAACTGCACTCTGTCCCAGCGGCGCCTGTGGTCGCCGTCGACACCAATGGGGCGGGAGACATGTTCGCTGGCGCATTCCTCTATGCGCTCAACCGCGGCTTCGATTGCCGCGCTGCCGCGCACTTCGCCAATGTGGCCGCAGCAGCGGTGGTAGGCCGCTACGGTCCGCGCCTGCCCCCAGCTGACCACGGTGTCCTACTGGCCCAACTCCCCTCGGGGAGCTGAACCGACGCAACCCGGCCAATTCCCACCCCCCTCACTCGGCAGAGGCGGCCACGGCGAACAACTCCTCTGCCGCCTGAGGCATGGCCAGGTGAAAGCCCTGTGCGTAGTCGACTCCCAATTGCCGCAACAAGCGCAGCTGGTTGGCGTTCTCGACACTTTCGGCAACCGTTCGAATCCCCATGATATGGGCCAACCCATTGATGGTCTCGACCATCGCCAAATCGACTTCACTGAGCTCCATACGGCGGATGAAAGCGCCGTCGATCTTGAGAAAGTCGACCGGGATCTCCTGCAAATAGCGTAGCGACGACAGTCCGCTACCAAAATCATCCAAAGCGAGATAGCAGCCGTGGCTGCGCAAACGATGGATCAACGCGAGCGCGCGATCAAACTGCCGAATGGCCGCCGTCTCAGTAATTTCAAACTGCAGCCGCCTCGGATCAACCCCGGAGCGGTCAATCACGCCAAGGATGAAATCTGCGCTCGATTCATCACTGATCGTCGCGCCGGAAAGGTTCACGGAAAGCTTGAAGCCTGGACTGCTAGCACCCGGCAGGATCTGTAGCAAGCGTACCGCTTCCACCACCACCCAGCGATCGAGGTCGTCGATCAAGCCGTAACGTTCCGCCGCCGGGATAAAACTCTGCGGCGAGATCAGCTGGCCGTCGCGACCGATCATCCGTACCAACGCCTCGCTGTGACACTCCTCACGGGCAGGGCCCGAATCGAGCGCGATGATCGGCTGCAAAAACAGGCGAAACCGGTGCTCTTCCAAGGCTTCGCTGATGCGTGGAATCCACGACGACATGCCATTGCCGACACCGCGCTCACGACGTTCAGCGGCACAATGCATGCGGTTACGACCCAATTCCCGGGCCTTGCTGCAACTCGCTGCTGCCGCCACCAAGACGTCGATATCAGACTCCGCATCGGCATCAAAAATCTCACAGCCCAAACTGACACCGACTTTGATCCGCCGCTCTCCCCAAGGAAAGGTGAAGCCCGTAAATTCCTGAAGTATGGACTCGGCAACCCGAGTGGCGGTAGGTAAATCCGCCGCCGGCAACAACAACGCGAACTCGTCGTTCCCCACGCGCGCCAGCTGATCCCCGTGCTGGACATGGCGCTCCAAGGTGCGGGCCGCTTGGCGCAGCAAGGTATCCCCGGCGGCATGGCCGCAGGTGTCATTCACCAGTGAAAAATTGAACAGGTCAACGTAGAGCAAGGCGGCACAACCATCGCGTTGACGCAACCGCTCCAGACGTGCGGCGATCGCTTTAGCCAGAGCGGCGCGATTGGGCAGTCCGGTAAGACCATCGTGCTCGGCCTGCCACGCGAGGCGCCGCGACTCCGCGCGTGCCGCAGCACCCACGCGCAGCACCAAGACTCCCCCGACGAGCCTGTTGTCGCCGTCTCGCAGCGGGGTCAGCACGCCGGATACCGACAGTACGCCTCCACCACGGCGCAGGCAGCTCCCCCGAGGCAACACCACACGGGCACCCGCGGCCAAGGCGGCCCGGATCGACAATGTCGACTCGCCCTGCTGGAAGAGGTGTTCCTCCACCGGACGCCCTACCACTGCGCTCTCCACGGTCTCCAACAGCTCCAGGGCTACCGGGTTCACCCGCTCGATCAGCCCCAGCGCATCGACGAGCACTATGGCGTCGGCCGTCTCGGCGAGCAGTGCGGCGACGCACTCTCTATGCAGCTGCGACTGATCTCGCTCCGTCAACTGTGGGCTGGCATCACGGCACAACAGCACCAGACCCGTCGTCGGCGGCAGCGGCGCACAGGGCACGACACCCAGCCAACGGACGTCGCCGTCGGCAGTAGCGGCTCGTAGCAGACCACCACTTCTACTTTGTGCTTGCAGCCGCTGGAGCGGCGCGCCACGCTCCAGTTCGGGAAAGATCAAGCGCACCGGCTTGCCGCGCAGCTGCTCTGCAGAGAATCCCAGCAGGTTGCACATCTCTTCGTTGATCTCACCGATCCGGCCCCCAGCGTCCAGCTCGAGAATGCCGGCACCGCAGCGATCGAGATACACGGGGCGCGACCGGCTGGGGAGGGACCGCCCATGTTCACCGGCGGTAACCGGCTGAAAGGGCGCCTCGACGATTTCTAGCAGAGCGCCATGACCACCACTCAGAATCAAGCGGGTCAGCACCAGCCGGAGTGGCGGGACCTCGCGATCCCCGGGCGTCATCTCGGCCTCCACCCGATCCAGACGTTCAGGATCGGTCAATTGCGACCAACTGACCGGGGTGCCGGTATCGATCACGCTGTCCAAAGCGCGCAACAACTCGCCCCCAGCGAGCCCGGGGAACAGGTCATCCAACCGGCACAGCGAAGCCTGAGCCGCGCTGACGCCCGTCCAGTCCGCAATCCAGCGGTTCCAGCCCCGAATGCGCCGCTCGGCGTCGAACACGGCGATCCCGGTTTGCTGGTGCTCCACCACGGCCGCCGCCAGCTCGGCCCCGGTGTCTCCCTCGCCGAAGGGGGCTTGGCTAAGATACGGAAAGCGTACCGATACCATCGCTGCCGCTACCTCGATGGGGCACACGCGAATTCAGTGGGCCGATTGCGCGGCTTTTGTCCGGGGACAGCGGTCAAAAGCTGGCACAGACCGGTGTCGATTGCGCTGGCCGAAACCACCCCGGGCGCCGACTGCATGGAAATGCGCGCGACCTGCCTTACCTGGCGCACCCCCGTCAGCCCGCTAGCCCTGGGCCAAGAGCTCGCGCAGATCGATCAAGGCGGCATTGGCGCGACTGATATAGGACGCCATGGTGATCGAATGGTTGGCAAACAGGCCGAACCCACTGCCGTTCAAAATCAGCGGTGAGGACAGCGGGCGTTGCGTCGCCTGCAACTCGCGGATGATCTGCCGCAAGCTCACCAGCGCGTTTTTTTTGCGCAACACCTCCGCAAAGTCATGCTCGGCGGCCTCCAGCATCTGGACCAACGCCCAGGCGGTGCCCCTTGCCTCGAAAAAGACATCGTCGATTTCCCACCAGGACGTCTTGACCACCAGCTCCTCCGCCGCTGGAGTGGCCTGACGCGCGGCGGTATCGCCCGCCAGATCCGTGTTGAGTCGCCGTTGGCCGACGCTGGCGCTCAAGCGCTGAGACAGGCTACCGAGCCGATTCTGCACGGTGCCCAACCAATAGCGCAGGTTGTCGGCGCGCGCATAAAACTGGGCGTGGTGCTGATCGGGGTCGACCAGCCGACCATAGTAGTGGGCGAGATGCTCGCGCGCCTTGCGATATTGGTCTTCGGTGGCCGGAAAAATCCAGCTCTCGTTATCAAAATTCAACAGGGGCTCGGCCAGCGCGAGATCCGGGTCTTCGGTCGACTGCGATTGGGAGCGACTAAAGGCCTCGCGGAATGCCTTGGCGGCATCCCTTGCCTGGACCACTACCCCGTACTCCCAGTTGGGGATGTTATCGAGCCAAACACCCGGTGGCAGCACGTCGTTACTCAAATACCCCCCCGGTTTCTCCAATAGGGTGTCGACGAGCGCGATCAGGGTGGCCGTGGTCCGCGCGCCGGCGACCTCCGCCGGCGGCACACCGCCTATCAGCGGAGCCAGTTGTGGCGGGCGCGACCAATACCAGGACAACCCCGACAGCAGCACGACCAGCACTGCCACCAGCACACCAATGACCCCCGCCATCGCTCGGGGCCTGCGCCCTCCGGCTGCGGTGCGATAGGCCCGACGCCGCGTTTCTCGTATCCAATGGTCAGTGGGCATGGCGGCTCCTTCGATCGCGACTCAGACGACTGCGGCGCGCAGGCGCGTCCTGCGGCAACGCGCCTCAGAATACGACACAATAGGTCACCGCGAAACCAAAGCGCATCGCGCACATCCAACTTGCGGCGAAGAGTCCGCGTGGAGTCTATGGAAAAACGTTTTTTGTCCATCCTGATCGCGCTGTTGCTCCCTGCGCTCGGCGCGCTCGGCGCCGACACCCCGTTCCGCGCAACCGGCGGCGCCAGCACCTTGGCGCGACCGGAGTTCCTCTCGGTGGAGGACGCCTATCAGCTGGAGGCCAGGCTGGAGGAGCAACACATCCTGCTGGATTGGCAGATCGCGCCGGGGTATTACCTCTATGAGGACCAGTTCCGGATCCAGACCCTCGGCGCCGACGAACCGGGCGACCTGCCCCACGAAGTCGCACTGGGGCGCGTGCAGCGGATCTATGATCCCTATTACGAGCGCGAATTGGGCGTGTTCTACGACCGGGTGCTGTTACGCGCGGCGCTGCCCGGTGCGACAGCCTCACTACGGAGGCTCGCCGTCACCTCCCAAGGCTGCGCCGACGCCGGACTCTGTTATCCGCCGCACACTCAGTACCTCGAGATCGATGCCGCCACGGGCGACATCCGCCCGACCGCAGCCCCGGAGCTACCGGCCCCCCCGGCGACCGACGCCAATCTGCTCACTCTTCTCGGATTCGCCGTGTTGGGCGGCGTGATCCTGAATCTCATGCCCTGCGTATTTCCGGTGCTCTCGATCAAAGTGATGAGCCTGACAGCCGCTCATGCGCATCGGCGCCGTCTCGCAGCCCATGGTGGCGCCTACGCCCTGGGCGTGGTGATCAGCTTCCTTGCTATAGCGATACTGCTGCTCGCGCTGCGCAGCGCAGGCGAGGCGGTGGGGTGGGGCTTCCAACTGCAGTCTCCGGCGTTTGTCACCGCGCTGGCCTATCTTTTCTTCGTTATGGCGCTGGGTTTCGCTGGACAGTTGCCGTGGAGCTTCGGACTACAGCGCCTGGGCCAGGCCGCGCCCGAGGGAAGCCGTCTACGCAGTTCCCTGCTGACCGGAATTCTGGCGACCGCGGTGGCAAGCCCCTGCACCGCGCCCTTTATGGGTACAGCGCTCGGAGTCGCGCTCACCCAGCCACCACCGATAGCGCTCAGCATTTTCGCCGCCCTGGGCCTGGGGATGGCGCTTCCCTTTCTGGTGCTTACCTGGATGCCGCGATTGCTCCATCTACTGCCGCGTCCGGGACCCTGGATGGAAACCTTTCGACAACTGCTCGCCTTTCCGCTGTACGGCACCGTGCTCTGGCTGCTCTGGGTGCTGGGCCGCCAGACGGATATCGACCGGGTGCTGGTGGCAGGCGTCGGCATGCTGGTGGTTGCACTGGCTGTGTGGCTCGCCGGGCGCAGCCATGGCCGACCAGGCCACGCCGCCGCGCTCGCACTACTCGTTGCCGGACTGACACTCCCCCTAACCTGGACTACGACACCCGCCGAAAACCGTGTCTGGGAGCCTTTTTCACAACAGCGGCTGGACCAATTGCGCAGCGAAGGGACACCCGTGTTCGTCAATTTGACCGCCGACTGGTGTATTACCTGCCTGGCCAACGAGCGCCTGGCGCTCTCCTCACAGCGCTTTCGCGACCTGTTGGCACAGCGGGGGATCCACTATCTGAAGGGTGACTGGACTCGCTATGACCCGGAAATCACGGCACTGCTCCGCGCGCATGGCCGCAGCGGGGTGCCACTCTATCTGTTCTTTTCACCCGGCGAACCGACACAAATCCTGCCCCAATTACTGACCGAGGGCAGTGTGCTCCACGCCCTGGGCGGCGACAGCGCGATGGGGACGGAACCCCTCTGAGGATACTAGGGTGAAATGCCGCGAAATAGCGCGAAACGTCGCCCAAACTACCTATTCTTATGGACAACCCTGGCGCCTTGAGGCACACTGCGGCCCTCTCAATCGGCGGCGCACGAAGCCTGGCCATGGCTGCGATTCTGGCCCTCAACGGCCCCAACCTGAATCTGCTCGGCACCCGCGAACCGGAGGTCTACGGCCATCAGACTCTGGACGACATCAACGCGCGGCTGACGCGGCTGTGTCAACGTGCTGGCCATCAATTCGACTGTTTCCAGAGTAATTCCGAGGCGGCGCTGATCGACCGGGTCCAGGCTGCGGGGCAGGCGGGCATCGACCGCATACTCCTCAACCCCGCAGCCTACACGCACACCAGCATCGCTTTGCGGGATGCGCTGCTCAGCGTCGGGATCCCGTTCTACGAGGTCCACCTTTCGAACATCTACCGCCGCGAGGTCTTCCGCCAGCACTCCTATTTCTCCGATATCGCCGCGGGCGTGATCTGCGGGTTAGGAACACTGGGCTACGAATTGGCGCTGCAGGCCGCGCTGGCCAGTCTGGAGTCAGACTGACCCCGACGGCGCACTTTCATCACTGTCCTGGAGGTTTCATGGATATACGCAAGGTCAAGAAGCTGATCGAATTGCTGGAAGAGTCCAACATCGATGAGCTGGAAATCCACGAGGGCGAGGAGTCCGTGCGCATTTGTCGCCATCGGCCGACCCCGGCGGCCGCCCCAGCCGCGCCGCTGACGACCGTAGCGAGCCCAACGTCCGCCGCGCCAGCGGCGCCTGCCGCAGCGGCAGCTCCGGAAGCCCCGGCGCTGGACGGCCATGTCGTGGCATCGCCGATGGTCGGCACCTTCTACCGCGCCCCGGCGCCCGGCGCCAAGCCGTTCGTGGAGGTCGGACAAAGCGTCAAGCCCGGCGACGTACTCTGCATTGTCGAGGCCATGAAAATGATGAACCAGATCGAAGCCGATCGCGCCGGGACCGTCGGCGTCATCCTGGTCGAGGACGGCGAGCCCGTCGAGTACGACCAACCGTTGATCACCATCGTCTAAACCGCCTGCCTGCGGGGAACCCCTGATCCATGCTGAGCAAAGTCCTGATCGCCAACCGCGGCGAGATCGCCCTGCGCATCCTGCGTGCCTGCAAGGAGCTGGGCATCAAGACCGTCGCCGTGCACTCCAAGGTGGATGCCGACCTCAAACACGTCCGGCTAGCCGATGAATCGGTCTGCATCGGCCCCAATCCATCTACGGAGAGCTACCTCAACATTCCGGCCATCATCAGCGCTA
Source organism: Porticoccaceae bacterium (assembly GCA_041594335.1). Lineage (GTDB taxonomy): Bacteria > Pseudomonadota > Gammaproteobacteria > Pseudomonadales > Porticoccaceae > JAGPUQ01. Next base: position 55,747 of record JBFHML010000002.1, on the reverse strand, counting down.
TGGAGGTGACCGGCGCTGTAGCGGTCCACCCGGGTTACGGATTTCTCGCCGAGAATGCCGATTTCGCGGAGCAGGTGGAGCGCAGCGGCTTCACTTTTATTGGCCCGCCGCCGGGCGTGATCCGCCTGATGGGCGACAAAGTCTCGGCGATCGCGGCCATGAAAGCCGCCGGCGTACCCACGGTGCCGGGTTCCGACGGGACCCTCAGTGAAGATCCCGCGGAAATCATCGCCGTCGCCCGAAAAGTGGGCTATCCGGTCATCATCAAGGCCGCCGCCGGCGGTGGCGGGCGCGGTATGCGGGTCGTCCATGCGGAGCCTCACCTGCTTGGCGCCGTGAGCTTGACCCGCAGCGAGGCACAATCGGCATTCGGCGACAGCCGCGTGTACCTGGAAAAGTTTCTCGAGACACCGCGCCATGTCGAGGTGCAAGTATTGGCCGATGGCCAGGGCAACGCCATCCACCTCGGCGACCGTGACTGCTCACTGCAGCGACGCCATCAAAAAGTCATCGAGGAAGCGCCGGCGCCGGATATCCCGGATGCGGCAAGGCAAAAGGTCCTGGAAGCCTGTGTGCGAGCCTGTATCGACATTGGCTATCGCGGCGCCGGAACTTTTGAATTCCTCTACGAAAATGGCGCCTATTACTTCATCGAAATGAACACCCGTATCCAGGTCGAGCACCCGGTAACGGAGATGATCACGGGGGTCGACTTGGTCCGAGAGCAGCTGCTGATCGCCAGCGGCGAGGGCCTGAGCCTACGCCAGGACGCGGTCATCTTCCGTGGCCACGCCTTCGAGTGCCGGATCAACGCCGAGGACCCCGCGAACTTCATGCCCAGCCCGGGCACCGTCACCGCCTACCACCCTCCCGGGGGCAATGGTGTGCGGGTGGACTCCCACCTCTACACCGGGTACCGGGTGCCGCCCAACTATGACTCACTGATTGCCAAGATCATCACCTATGGACGCGACCGCGACAGCGCTTTGGCGCGCATGCGTAACGCGCTGGATGAGTTGATCGTGGAAGGCATTAAAACCAATACGGATCTCCATCGAGACCTAGTGCGCGACAGCGCGTTCCGGCGCGGTGGGGTGAGCATTCACTACCTGGAAAAAAAGCTGCATTCGTGAGCGCCGCGGCCACTGAATGGCGGGAACTGCACCTGCTTGCCAATGCCGAGAGCTGTGAATCTTGGGCCGAGGCGCTGCTCGCGGTCGGCGCCCAGGCGGTAACTTTCACTGACGCCGGAAACCAACCCATCCTCGAGCCACTACCGGGCGAAACCCCCCTGTGGGAACGAGTCTGCGTGACCGGCCTGTTCACCGCCGCAACGAATCCGGATGCCGTGAGCTTGGCGCTGGCCGCCGACTGGCCCGAAGTGTCCACCGGGCGCTGGAGTGAGCTGGGCGAACGGCCCTGGGCAGAGCTTTGGCAGGCCCATTTCCAACCGCGCCACTGCGGCGGCCCATTGTGGATCTGCCCCAGCTGGTGCCCACCCCCCGATCCATCTGCGATCAATCTCCGTCTCGACCCCGGGCTCGCCTTTGGCACCGGCGATCACGCCACGACCGCGCTGTGCCTGGAATGGCTTGCCGTCCAGGAGCTTGGGGGGACGCGCGTGCTCGATTACGGCTGCGGCTCTGGCATCCTCGCCATCGCCGCCTGTCTGCTCGGAGCCGATCACGCGACCGCAGTCGATATCGATAACCAGGCGTTGGCCGCAACCCGAAGCAATGCCGCGCACAATGGTATCAGCGCTGCGAGGCTCGCGATTCATGCGCCGGAGACCGTCCCTGCGAAAGCCGATCAGGACGTCATCCTTGCCAATATTTTGGCCAACCCGCTGATCGCATTGGCGCCGGAACTGGCCGCGAAGGCTGCACCGGGCGCCCGCCTGTGCCTGTCCGGCATTTTGGTTGAACAGTGCGATGCCGTGGCGGCAGCCTTCCTGCCCTGGTTCGCGCTGGAACCGGCCATACAGCGCGACGGCTGGGCGCGGCTGAGCGGTAGGCGTCACTCCTGAATTGGCAGCAACACACACGGCGCTACAATCGGCGGGAAGCGCGGGGAGCCCGGCATGACCGACCAAGGCGCACGCTGTCCGCAGTGCCAGATCAGCTTTCGGGTGACCCCGCCACAGTTGCGGGCTGCCGAAGGCATGGTGCGCTGTGGGTTTTGCCTCACCGCCTTTAACGCCCACGCCCATCCAGCACCCCTGTCACCACGGTCTCCCGCAGACCCTCCCCCGTGGCTGCGCGATGACGAGGCCGGGCAGATCGATGTGGATCTTGACGATGAACAGCTTGAAGCCTGGCTCCATTCGCCACCGGAACCCAGCTTCCCCCCTCAATCTCGGGGGGAAGTCGAGGTCGATGCCAGCGGCACAGAGTCGTCCGTCACATCACCCCCTGCAGCATCCCAAACGCCGGAACCGCCCTGGTCACCGCCCCGGCCCGCCAGCCGCCGCCACGGGAGTCGCCTGGTTGCGCTCAGCGGCGGCCTGGTATTGGCGCTGCAGGCACTCTATTTCCACGCCGACCTTTGGGCGGAGCACGCACCGCTGCGGCCGCTCTACCAAAAGCTGTGTGCACTGGCGCCCTGCCGCCTGGCGCCGGAGCGCGCCGCACTGCCGTTTCGCATTGATGGCGTGGCCGTACGCCCGGTAGCGCCGCGGGGTCTGCGCCTGGATGCGATGCTCACCAATGCCGGCCCTGAAGCGCTGCCGCCACCGGCCATCCGTATTGAATTTGCGAATCTGGAGGGGAGGGTGGTGGCGGGGCGCACCTTGCAACCGGACCAGTATCTGGAGATTCCCCGATCCGAACGATTGGCGGCAGGGCAGTCGTTACATCTCGTCTTGGAGGTGCTTGATCCCGGGCCTGATGCGGTGTCCTACCACATCACACCAGAGAGGTGACATGGGCCGGCAGGGTCGCAGCAAATCGAACCGCGGGCTTCCGCGCGTCCGTGCGGCGGGCTATCATGCGTCGCCTCGCGCTATGCCCCGCCCGACTAGGGAGCCCCACTTGGCCGACGATCGCCACCCCCAGTCAGCACTTGCCGTCGACCCACGCGCCGACCCGGACACCGGGACCGGCGACCCGGGCCGGGGAGCCTCACTGGCCGAATGCGTGGAGCTCGCCCTGTCGCGCTATTTCGATCTGCTCGACGGCCACCGCCCGGCCGCGTTGTACGAATTGGTGATGCGCGAAGTCGAAGCGCCCTTGCTGCGCACCGTGCTCGCGCACACCAACGGCAACCAGTGCCGCGCCGCGGAATTGCTCGGAATCAACCGCGGCACGCTGCGCAAGAAGCTCAAGCAACACGACCTGCTGTAACCGCTCGCCCCTCGCGGAGAAACCATGACCGATCGCCAAGTCACTATCACCCGAGCTCTGCTCAGCGTCTCCGATAAAGCCGGCATCCTGGAACTCGCCCAGGCCCTGGCCGCCCAAGGTGTCGAACTGCTCTCCACGGGAGGCACCCACAAACTGCTCGCCGAGCAGGGTATCCCCGTCGTCGAGGTATCGGATTACACCGGTTTTCCGGAAATGATGGGCGGTCGCGTCAAGACCCTTCATCCACGCATTCATGGCGGCATTCTCGGTCGTCGCGGACAGGACGACGCGGTAATGGATGCACATGACATCGGCAAAATCGACCTGGTGGTGGTTAACCTCTATCCCTTCGAGGCGACGGTCGCTGCCCCCGATTGTGATCTGCCGACCGCGATCGAGAACATCGATATCGGCGGTCCCACGCTGCTGCGTGCAGCGGCGAAAAATCACCGCGACGTAGCCGTGGTGGTGGATAGCAACGACTATCGGCCACTCGTAGAGGAATTGCGCAATGGGCAGGGCACCCTCAGCCAAGCCACCCGCTTCTCACTGGCGGTCAAAGCCTTCGCACACACCGCGGCTTATGACGGCGCCATCGCGAACTACCTCGGCGCCAACCAAGGCGAACGGCCCAGCACTTTCCCAACTACCTGGAACCGGCAGTTCCACAAGGTCCAAGAACTGCGCTATGGTGAAAACCCCCACCAAAGCGCAGCGTTTTACCGAGACGCGCACCCAGCGGCCGGTAGCATCGCCGCCGCCACACAGTTGCAGGGCCGGGAACTGTCCTACAACAACATTGCCGACGGCGACGCCGCACTCGAATGCGTACGCCAATTCGAAGAACCCGCCTGCGTCATCGTCAAACATGCCAACCCCTGCGGGGTAGCGGTCGGCTCCTCCCTACCACATGCCTACGACAACGCCTTCACCACCGACCCGGAGTCGGCCTTTGGCGGGATCATCGCCTTCAATCGGGAACTGGACGAAGTGACCCTGCGCACCATTCTCGACCGTCAATTTGTCGAAGTGATCATCGCCCCGAGCTTCAGCGCTGCGGCAATCGACGCAGCAACTGCCAAGCAGAATGTCCGATTGCTAGCCTCCGGCGCCTGGCAGGGTTCGGCTGCCGAGGGCTGGGACTGCAAGCGCGTCAACGGCGGGCTGTTGATCCAGGACCGCGATTGCGGTTGGATCTCCGCGGCCGATCTACAGGTGGTGTCCCGCCGCCAGCCCGATACGCAACAGCTCGCCGACCTGCTGTTCGCCTGGCGAGTCGCCAAATTCGTCAAATCGAACGCCATTGTCTATGCGCGGGAAGGTCGCACCATCGGCGTCGGCGCCGGCCAGATGAGCCGCGTCAACTCGGCGCGTATCGCCATCATCAAGGCCGAGCAAGCCGGTCTTGCCGTAGCCGGTGCGGTGATGGCGTCCGACGCCTTCTTTCCGTTTCGCGACGGTATCGACAATGCCGCCGCCGCCGGAATTGCCGCCGTCATCCAACCGGGCGGCTCGATTCGTGACGACGAAGTGATCGCCGCCGCCGACGAACACGATATCGCCATGGTGTTTACCGGCATGCGTCATTTTCGCCATTGAGTCGCCGGCCGCGGCATGAAGAAATTTTCTATTCACCTCGACGCGGTACTGGTGATAGCCCTAATTGCGGCGGCTGTGATCTTCTTCGTGATGGTTCAGCACCGCGAGCAGCAGCGATTATTCCAGCAGACCGTCGATCTCACCTGGGAACTACAGAATCGCGAAACCCGGATCCGGCAACTGGAACGGCGACTGAAAGGTTGCCGTGAAGAGGGCGCGGCCGGGATCCCCCAACACTGAATCCCAACTTCCATTGTCGAAGGAGTCCTGGATGTCGCCTATCAGCGCCCTGTTCGAGCCCTTTCAATGCAATGCGCTGCGGCTACCCAACCGGGTGGTAATGGCGCCGATGACGCGCAATTTTTCGCCCGGCAACGTTCCGGGCGAGGCTGTCGCCGCCTACTACCGACGCCGGGCCGAGGGCGGCACTGGACTCATCATCACCGAGGGCACCTGTATCGGTCATCCGGCCGCCAGCGCCTACGAAAACGTGCCGTTTTTTTACGGCGACGCCGCACTCGCCGGCTGGCGCCGGGTGGTCGAGGCCGTGCACGCGGCAGGCGGGCTGATAGCGCCCCAACTCTGGCACACCGGTGCCATGCGCGGTATCGCCGCCAATGGGCCAGTAGATCCCTATCCGGAAGTGCCCGCCTTTACGCCCTCCGGGCTGCTGATGCCTGGCCGCGAGCACGGTCATGCCATGACGCAGGAAGATATTGACTCCCTCGTCGCCGCCTTCGCCCAGGCCGCCGCCGAAGCGCAGGCACTGGGTTTCGACGCCGTCGAGGTGCATGGCGCGCACGGCTACCTGGTAGACCAGTTTTTCTGGGAAGGCACCAACCGCCGCGAAGACAGTTACGGTGGTTCCATCGCAAAACGCACCCGGTTTGCCGCAGAAATCATCTCCGCGATTCGCGCCCGAGTGGGCGCCGACTTCCCCATCATTCTGCGCTTCTCGCAATGGAAGTTGCAGGATTACCGCGCGCGGCTGGCCAATGATCCGGCGGAGCTGGAGCAGTTTCTAGGGCCCCTGGTGGATGCCGGGGTCGATCTGTTCCATTGCAGCACCCGGCGATTCTGGGAACCGGAATTCGCCGACTCAGAACTGACGCTCGCCGGCTGGACCCGCAAGCTCAGCGGCAAGCCCTGTATCCTGGTCGGCAGCATTACCCTGGAACAAGACTTCATCGACGAGGAACGGCGCAACATCGGCACCCATGCCGAACCGGCGTCACTGCGCAATCTTGGGGAGCTCTTAGCACGGGAGGAATGCGATCTGGTCGCCGTGGGCCGGGCGCTGATTCCCAACCCGGATTGGCCGAAGCTGATTGCCGCTGGCCGCGAGCGAGAGCTGCGCGCCTACGACAAACGCGATCTCGAAACCCTGGTCTGAGGACGGAGGCTCCACCTTGAATATCTTGGTCATCGGCGGCGGCGGGCGCGAACACGCGCTGGCCTGGAAGCTGGCGCAGAGCCCTCGGGCAGCAAAGATTTACGTGGCCCCGGGCAATGCCGGCACGGCCCTAGAGCCCAAGGTCGAGAATGTCGCCATCGCCGCCACCGCGCTGGAGGAGCTAGCCGAGTTTGCCGCCAACCGAGACATCGCCTTTACGCTGGTCGGTCCGGAGGCGCCCTTGGTTTCTGGCCTAGTGGACTTGTTTGAAGCGCGCGGCCTGCCGGTATTCGGCCCCACTCAAGCCGCCGCACAACTCGAAGGATCCAAGCATTTCGCCAAGGAGTTCATGGCCCGTCACCGTATCCCCACTGCTGCCTATGCGGCTTTTACCGCCGTGGAGCCGGCCTTGGCCTATGTGCGCGAACAGGGCGCGCCCATCGTGGTGAAGGCCGATGGTCTAGCCGCCGGCAAGGGCGTGATCGTCGCCACCACCGAAGCCGAGGCCGAGGCGGCTGTACGGGACATGTTGGCCGGTAACGCTTTCGGTAGCGCCGGCCATCGGGTGGTGATCGAGGAATGTCTGGTCGGCGAGGAGGCGAGCTTCATCGTCATGGTGGATGGAGACCAAGTCCTGGCGATGGCCTCCAGCCAAGATCACAAGCGGGTGGGAGAGGGCGATAGTGGGCCCAACACCGGAGGCATGGGCGCCTATTCACCGGCGCCAGTAGTGACCGCGGCGGTCCACGACCGCGTCATGGATGACATCATCTTGCCCACCGTACGCGGCATGGCCGCGGAGGGCCACCGCTACCGCGGTTTCCTGTACGCCGGTCTAATGGTCACCGCCGACGGCGCCCCCCGCGTCATCGAATACAACTGCCGCTTCGGCGATCCGGAGACCCAGCCGATTATGTTGCGCCTGCGCTCAGACCTGATCGACCTGATCGAGGCCGCGCTTACCGGCCGACTCGACACAGTGAGCCCCGACTGGGACGAGCGCCCCGCACTGGGCGTGGTCATGGCTGCAGCGGGCTATCCCGGAGACTACCCCTGTGGTGACGTCATCCAGGGTCTCCCACAGCATGCCGATCCCTCGCTCAAGGTGTTTCACGCCGGAACTCAGTTACGCGACGGCGCCGTGGTAACCAGCGGTGGCCGAGTGCTATGCGTTACCGCCTTGGGCGAGACACTCACCGCAGCGGCGGCGCGGGCCTACGAAGGCGCAGCAGACATCCGCTGGTCCGGGGCTTTCTATCGCCGCGATATCGGCCACCGCGCCCTAGAGAGGGGCTGAGCTTCTTCAGGCCGGCTGTACGCCGCGTTCCTGCGCCCAGGCGCGCAGGGCGCCCACCTGTTCCGCCATCAACGTCGCCAGCGGCGTAATACGGGTGAGCTCTTCCTCGAGTGCCACCTGGTCTATCGCCGTTTCCCGCGCCAGCGCTCCATAGTGCGCAGAAACTATGGCCTGCTCCAGCTCGGCCCCAGAGTACTGCGCACTGAGCGCAGCCAGCTGAGATAGCTCGAAGCGCTCGGGCGACAAGCCCCGCCGTTGCAAATGGATGGCCAGGATCGCTTCACGTGCCGCGGCATCCGGAAGATCGACAAAAAATAGCTCGTCGAAACGGCCCTTGCGCAGCAGTTCCGGTGGCAGCTGGCCAATGTCATTCGCCGTGGCGACCAGGAAGACTCGCGCGGAGCGCTCGGCCATCCAGGTCAGCAGTGTGCCCAATACCCGTTGAGAGGTACCGCCATCCTGCGCGGCCGTACTCAGCCCCTTCTCAATCTCATCGAGCCACAGCACCGCTGGCGCCATGGCCTCAGCGAGCTTCAGGGCTTCACGGAGATTGCGCTCCGTCTCACCGTGGTACTTGTTGTAGAGCGCTCCCATATCCAGGCGCAGCAGAGGAACCCCCCAGAGACCAGCAACCGCCTTGGCCGCCAGACTCTTGCCGGCCCCTTGGACACCCAACAGCAGGACCCCTCTAGGGGCTTCGATCCCAGGGGTTCCTTCGCCCAAGAATACCCCCCGGCGCAACTCCAGCCAGGCCTTGAGCTGCGTCATACCGCCCACTTCGGCGAAACGCGCGGTGCGGTATTCAAAGCTGAGTACCGAATCCGCATCCAACAAGCGAAATTTGGCGCGATTGACCTCCTCGACATCACTTTCGGTCACAGCGCCGTCATCGACAATGGCGCCGCGGGCCAGACGACGCACCTCGCCGTGCCCAAGCCCACGCAAATTGGCCACCAACCGCCTCAACGTAGCATCGTCACTGCGCACCTTGGTTTGCGGATTGAGGCGGGCCCAACGCCGCGCCTCGTCGCGAACGATCCCCAGTATTTGGGCCTCATCAGGCAGCGCCGTCTCGAAACGTGCGGCCAAACGCGAAAGTTCCATGGGCAGCGCCAGGCGATGGCTGAGCAGCACCAGATGTACCGAAGCCGTCCCTTGGCGGAGCGCGATATCCTTCAGTAAGCGCACCACGCTCGGTTGGTCGGATCCCAACCAGGGGTGAAAGTCGCACAGTACGTAGACCCCAGGGCCCGCACGCTCCTTGATGTGACGGAGGACGGCCTCTGGCGCGGTATGCTCCGGACGCTGCTCGACCTGCAGGCCAAAGCCAATGCGCCGTAATCCATCCGTGCAGGTCCATCGGAAAAGGTCGCGCTGTTGCTCGCGGGCCACCCGCGCCAACAATTCGATAGCCCGCTCCTCATCGTAGCTCTCCATCACCACCAGGGGGGCTGCCCCCGCAAGCACCAAAGCGAGATCGCGCGCGTCGGGCATTTCTTGGGTCTCGGAGGGGCTCGGACGCCATGATACCGAGCCGAGGCAAAAGGCACAGCGCTTCGGGTTTCGCTAGAATGTCGCGGTTGCTGCCGCGCAGAGCCCACCGATGCCCTTTGCCAAGCTTTCTCCGCTGGATCGACTGCTCGCTGAAGTGGATCACGGCCTGCGTGTAGTCGCGGCGCCACCAGCGACGCCTGAACCCTCTCCGGCCGCGCCGATCCCCGAAGCAGAGCTGGATGCCCCAGCGCGGCACCACGCCGCCGGTTTGATGCGCGTCAATCACAGCGGTGAAGTCTGTGCTCAAGCCCTGTATCGCGGTCAGGCACTGTGCTCTCGCTCCCGGCGAACGCGCACCGATATGGCGGCTGCGGCAGAAGAGGAAAGTGTGCATTTGGCTTGGTGCCAGCAACGGCTCGACGAACTGGGGGCGCAGCCAAGCCGATTCAATCCGCTCTGGTATGCCGCCTCCTTTGCCCTAGGCGCCGCGGCCGGCGTAGCTGGCGATCGGTTGGGCCTCGGGTTTGTGGCCGCGACTGAAGACCAAGTATGTGCACATCTCCGCGATCACCTCCAGCGCCTGCCCGAAGCGGATCAGCGGAGCAGGGCACTGCTCCAGAAAATGCTCGCCGATGAGGACGGCCACGCGCATCGCGCCAGAGAGGCGGGAGCACTGCGGTTTCCCGGTCCGATCAAGGCCGGCATGACGCTAGTATCCAAGGTCATGACCGAGCTGAGTTACCGCGCTTGAGCCAAGGCTTCGCGGGCGCGCTCCTGATCACGTTCCACCCGTAGGCCCTGGACGATCTCGAGAATCTTTTCCTTCACCCAATTGTGCATGGGCGAGTTCGCGGTCCGCTCGTGTTGCACCAAGGCTGCAGGAATAATGGGATCGTGCTCGAGATCCTGGGGATAGGGTTTGCGCACGATCTGGTAAAACTCGCTTTCCTGCTTGAGGTCGTCCATGGTCGCCAACATCAGGCAGTTGGAGGAGTGCAGGGTATCCAACGCGGTCATCAATTGGTTGGTAACCATCGCCTTGCGGCGCCGGCGCCCCATGCGCGCTATCAATTTGTCGAAACGACTTTCCATGCTGGGCTCGACGCGACCGGCGATCAGCAAGTAATACTGCACGAAAGGGTATTCGAGCATATCGTCGAGATCGAAGTCTCGGTCGGCCAGCGGGTGGTCGCTGCGCATCCAAACCGCGGGCGTGAACTGCCCCAGCGAGGTGACCAGGCATCCCTTGGGGACAGGTTTTTCGACTTCCATGACGAAGTCGGTGGCCCCAGATTCCAGCTCGTTGATGTAGGACTCGTCGGCATTCGACACCGCGATGCCCAGGCCAGGCGCCTGCTCTTCCAAGATGCGGGCCAGGGGGGGTACCACCTGTACCGCCATGAATTCCGGTGCCACGATGCGGACATGCCCCTCATACACGGCTGGATCGAATTCCGTCCGCACCAACAAACTGCCGATGCCCTCGAGCAATTGGGGCAGCGCACGCTTCAGCTCCAGCGCGCGCGGCGTAGGGACTAGGCCGCGACCACTGCGGGTAAACAGCGGATCATCGAAAGCGTTGCGTAACCGCAACAACGTCTTACTCATGGCCGGCTGCGACACGTGCAACCGCTCGGCGGCGCGCGTCACATTGAGCTCTTCGAGCAAGACCTGGAGAGAAACCAGCAGGTTAAGGTCAACCCGCGCCAGCGTATTGATCGTCATTTCGGATAATCTTCGAGAATGGTTGGAGAATTAACATTCTGCGTAGATTATACATGCCCGGCTCAGCCACACCAGCGGTGTTTTATTATTTGAGGTTATATTTAAAATAAAAACAATCCATTTGAATCATGGCTAGGCATCCTTATCATAGGCACCGTGGTTAGCAGCCATGGGTCCTAGGAGCCCGCTGGCCACTCTCCTTCCTAACCCCCCCTGTAATGATATTTCCGGGGAGCTTCGGCTCCCCGGCTTTTTTTCTGTCAAACCGCTTCGATCGCATAGCTGTGGGTGATCTCTACGCCGCCCTGCGCCAACATGATCGAGGCAGAACAGTATTTGTCCGCGGACAATTCCACAGCGCGCTTGACTTGGGTTTCCTTGAGATCGACGCCGCTGATGACAAAGTGGATCTGAATACCTGTGAACACCGCGGGCACACCCTCAGCCCGTTCCGCCTGTATCTCGGCTCGGCAATCGCGGACATCCTGGCGGGCCTTGCGGAGAATGTTGACCACATCGAAACTCGCACATCCGCCCATACCCAGGAGCAGCATTTCCATCGGCCGGATACCCAGATTGCGGCCGCCGTGGTCCTCGGGACCATCCATCACCACGGTGTGGCCACTACCGGATTCCCCGACAAACATCGCATTGTCGACCCATTTCACTACTGCTCGCATGCCCGCCTACCTCCCTAACGAGGGGCCTATGATAGCGTTCAGGCCGCAGCGCGATAGCCCCTGCGCTTGCAATTGCGCAGCCAAAGTGACACTTTCGGCCCCAGCGTACCGAAACCGAGCCGACTGGAGACGCGAACCACCACGGGAGGATCCCTCTTTGGCGCTGCAACCCATTACCCCGCACATCCCGGAGTTCGAAGAGTTCCTTGGTCACTGTAGCCGACGCCGCTATCCGGCGAAGAGCACGCTGATCCACGCCGGAGATAACTGCGAAACTCTCTATTACATCATCAAGGGATCGGTGACCGTGCTCATCGAAGACGATGACGGCCACGAGATTATTGTCGCCTACCTCAACACCGGGGACTTCTTCGGCGAGCTGGGCCTGTTCGATCAACAAGATCGCAGCGCCTGGGTGCGCACCAAGACCGAATGCGAGATTGGTGAAATCAGCTACAGCGCTTTCCGGCAATTGGTCCAACGGCAACCGAGTTTTCTGTTCTCACTGAGCAAACAGATGGCCAAGCGGTTACGCGACACGACCCGCAAGGTCGGTGACCTCGCCTTTCTGGATGTCACTGGGCGCGTTGCCCGGACATTGCTGGACCTCTGCAAGCAGCCCGACGCCATGACCCACCCGGACGGCATGCAGATCAAGATCACCCGGCAGGAGATCGGTCGTATCGTCGGCTGCTCGCGGGAGATGGTGGGCCGGGTGCTGAAAATCCTCGAGGATCAAGAGCTGATTTCGGCACGGGGCAAGACCATGGTGATCTACGGCGCACGCTGAAACTCAGCGTACAGTCACCCGCGCGGTGGCCCGCAAAACACCCTCCAGCTCTGCCTCCAGCCAATCTCCCGCCGCCAGGGGTCCCACCCCTTCCGGCGTACCCGTGAGCACCAGATCTCCGGGCTCCAGCGAGAACCACTGACTGATATAGCTCAACAGTTGCGGCACCGGTGTCAACAGCTGAGCGGTACAGCCGCGCTGGCGAGATACGCCATTCTGCGTGAAGTGGAAATTCAGTGCGCCAAAATCCAGTCCCTCGGGGGGCACAAAGGCCGACACGGCACCGGCGCCATCGAAAGCCTTGGCGCGCTCCCAGGGATGGCCCGCTTCCTTCAGTTCACGCTGGAGGTCGCGTAGGGTCAAATCCAGGGCCAGGCCGACACCGGCGACCGCTGCCATCGCGGCTTGTGGACAGGCCCGCCGCAGCGGCGCGCCGATCAGCAGGGCGACCTCCGTCTCGAAATGGCAGCTGCCGCGATCGGCAGGGATGGCGAGGTCCCCACCCAAGGGCACCAGAGCGCTGGGTGGCTTGATGAACAACACCGGGTCGGTGGCCGGCGTGCTGCCCATCTCGGCGACATGGGCCGCGTAGTTCAGGCCCACGCAGACCACTTTGCCAGGCGGCAGGTCGCAGGGGGAGCCGTTTGCAAATCGGTGACGGTAACGCATGTGCTGTCTCAGTCGAAAATCTTGCCCGGATTGAGGATTTTATGGGGGTCGAACAGGCCTTTTACTGCCCGCATGAGCTCGATTTCTGCCGCGCTACGCGAATGAAGCAACAACGATTTTTTGAGCAGCCCGACGCCGTGCTCCGCAGAAACGCTACCGCCAAACTCGGCTATCAGCGCACCCAGCTCGGCGCTCAGCTGCTCCCCTAATGCCTCGAAACGCGCCGCGGACCAGGCGGCAGGCTTGAGGGCATTGATATGGACATTGCCATCGCCCAAATGCCCGAACCAAACCATTTCCAGGGCGGGAAATCGCTCCGCGCATAGCTGCCAGGCACGCTCCAAAAACGCCGGCAGCTTCGCGGGAGGCACGGCCACATCGTTTTTATAGGGTTGCCAAGCGGCAAGGGTATCGGAGATCTCCTCCCGTAGCCGCCACAGCGCCCGCGCCTGACCCGGATGCTGTGCCAACACGCCGTCCCGGATCAACTCGAGGTCGCGCAGCGCTGCGAAGACCTCTAGCACCTTCTGCTCTGCGGTCTCGCCGTCCAGCTCGATCTCAGCCAACACGTACCAGGGGGTGGCCGCGAACGGTCGCTGCAGATGCTGACGCGCCACCACCAGACCGAGGGCGGTCTCGCCAAAGAATTCACAAGCGCAAACCACGCATCGTTCACGGAGAGCGGCCAGTACGGCGGGTAAATCCGCGAGTTGGTCCGCTCCAAGGAGAAGCACCGCGCTGGGCGGCGGCGGCGGCGCCAGCGCCAAGGTCGCGGTACAGATCACACCCAGCGTACCTTCCGAGCCGATCACGAGCTGCATGAGATCGTAACCGGTATTGTCCTTGACCAGTCCGTGACCCAATTCAAGCCATTCGCCCTTTCCGGTCACCACCCCCAAGCCGCGCACCCAAGCCCGGGTCATGCCGTACCGCAGCACCCGTATCCCACCGGCATTGGTGGCGATATTGCCGCCGACCTGACTAGAGCCTGCGCTGGCAAAATCGACCGGATAGCACAATCCTACCGATCGGGCAGCTTCCTGCACTTCCGCGGTCGTTACCCCTGCCTCGCAGGTCAAGGTGGCACTCTCGCGATCCACCGCCAACACACGACGCAAGCGATCAAGAGACAGGACCAGCTCGCCATGAGCCGCCACCGCCCCACCGGACAATCCGGTCCGTCCACCGGAAGGCACCACGGGCAATCGTCTGCGATAGGCCAGTGCCAGGATTTCTTGAATCTCGGCCACACTCCCCGGACGCAGTACCGCGCGCGGGGCGGGCGGCCAGTGTCGGGTGCGATCAGCGCCATAGTGCGCGAGTGCCGCCGCGTCGGTCAGAACATGGTCTGCACCAACGATTGCCGCCAAGTCCTGTATCAACCGGTCTCGCACCAGCACCCCGACTCAAAGCCCCATGGTTGCAAAGACGCGGGCGCGAATCGGCTCGATCTCGTTGACTAGGTGATGCCGGGCGCCGGCGATAAGGTGAAACTGCCCGCAAGGCAACTTCTTGCGCAACAGTCGGAGATTGTAGCGCCAGTCCAGCGTGGTATCGGCATTGCCCTGGATGACCGTCGCAACCCGATGGGACGGCGGCAACGCATGCAGTTCCTCGGCCCAACGTTTCATGGCACCAATCCATTCCAGCGGAATGTGCCGCGCCTGCAGCGGATCGCAATGTGCAATGAACTGGAGAAAAGCCGGATCTCCGGAGTTGGGCACAAATTTGCGCTCAATGCTCTGGCGCCAGCGATGGCTGAGCAAATAGATCAGCCGGTTGATCTGCCACCAACGCGGGTGCACCAAAGGCGCAAGCAACACGACACGAGCCAAGGGGGCCGTCACCGCACGCAACAAGTGGTGCAACACTATGGCACCACCGGTGCTCTGCCCGACACCGTGCCAAGGCGCGGGCAGACCGGAAGCTGCTACGAGTAATTCTTCAAATACCGCCACATAGTGATCGAAACTGGCAATGGTCACGCGCTCTCCGGCTGACAGACCATGGCCCGGCAGATCGAACGCCACCACGTTCAGACCGCATCCCAGCAGATGTCGGATCAGATGGTCATAGAGCCCCACGTGGTCGAAATAACCATGGACCACGAAAACGGTACCCCGCGCCTGGGGATGCCGCCAGCAATGTACGGCAATTCGATAACCGCCAGCGCGCAACGCACCGAGGACATGGCTCACCCCGGTCGGCATGCCCGACAAGGCCAAACCATAATGCGCGAGGTATCTCTCGGCGCCTTCGATCGCGGTGGCGGCCTGGTCGCCGGCGGGGTCAAAAGCAAGCGGCGGCAAACCCTCGGCGAGGGCGGCGAAAGCCTCCGCCAATGCCGGTGGAGCACCGTCGTATGGCCGCCGGGTTGCGGTGATCATGAACAGGAGCCTAACACAACAACACCGGGCCTAAGTGTCCAGTAGGGACCGGCGCAGGCCGCCGAACCGACGCCTGCGCTGACCAAGCGCTGTCCCTCACCAGCCACGACGAGCACGCGTCTAGCATGCATTCGTACCCGCGCGAGACGCCGCTGAAGCACATCGTACTAAGCCCAATGGGCGGTGGCTTCACAACCGTCAAGTAGGCCAGAGGCGCATCAATGCGCACGTCATTGCACACCACTAGCGGCCTCCCGTCGCGGCGGACCAGCAGGTTTCGATCAGCTCGGGGCTCGGGGCGCCCTCGACAACCCAGCCCCCATCCCTCACGGCCGGCGGCAACAGATCGTAGAACCGATAGACTACCGAGCCGGAAGTCTCGGAAAACACCAAGATAGCTACGTGCAGGGGCCCTTGTTACCACATTAGCTCTGTCGTCAGTCTCCTTGCCAAAACGACTGTAGCGGGACGGCGCAGCCACGCCGAGTGGGACGGGACCCCGAAGCGCGCGGCGGCCAACACCGGCAACTTCTGTAGGGCTGACCGAGGTTACGGGTGGTCGGCGCGCGCTGTGGTACCGATGGGCGCCACGTCGATACGATCAGCCGTGCTCTTGCGTGACGACACTGTCTCTCGTCGCGGGGCAAAGCCCCGCGGCATTTGCCGGCGCCAGCGCTTCCCGGCATAGTGACCGGCCACTCGCAACCGGAACCGCCGATGCCTGAGTACCTGATCGCGCCGTCGATTTTGTCCGCGGATTTTGCGCGCCTGGGTGCCGAAGTGGACGCTGCCCTTAGCGCCGGCGCCGACATCGTGCACTTTGATGTCATGGACAATCACTACGTGCCGAATCTCACCGTCGGGCCCATGGTATGCAAAGCGCTACGGGACTATGGCGTAGAAGCACCGATCGACGTTCATTTGATGGTCGATCCGGTCGATGACTTGATCCGGGCTTTCGCCGCGGCCGGCGCCTCCTGGATCACCTTCCATCCCGAAGCCAGCCGCCATGTCGACCGCTCCTTGCAGCTCGCCCGAGAACTGGGCTGCAAAACCGGGCTGGTACTGAACCCAGCGACGGGGTTGGAGGTTGTTCGTCACGTACTCGAGAAGATCGACGTACTCCTGCTGATGTCCGTCAACCCGGGATTTGGTGGCCAGGCATTCATCCCCGAAACACTCAACAAGTTGCGCGCGGCACGGCAGCTAATTGATGCCAGTGGACGCGACATCCGCCTAGAGATCGACGGTGGTGTCGGCCCCGACAATATCGGCTCGATCGCCGCCGCCGGGGCCGACACCTTCGTCGCAGGATCGGCGATTTTCGGCCAAGCCGACCGGCAAGCGGCCATCGCCGCACTGCGCAGCGCGCTGGCCGAAGCGCGCTAGTGCGGGCGGGACGAATCCGCTAGAATCGCGACCGGTTTCGGAGTTCCCGTCATCGACACTTTGCGGATGGTTCAACTCAACCCACTTTCCCGCTGGCGTTGGCGTCAGGGCTGATCGCCCCTGCCCATCGGGCACCTGCGCCAAGCCTCGACCATTGGGAAAGCCACCAGCATGATGACCTCGGAACAGTTCGCCACCCTAGCCCGGCAGGGCTATACCCGCATTCCGGTGACCCGCACCCTACTCGCGGATCTCGAAACCCCGCTTTCGGCCTATCTCAAGCTCGGCCGTGGGCCCCATTCCTATTTGCTCGAATCCGTGGAAGGCGGGGAGAAATGGGGCCGCTATTCCCTTATCGGTTTACCGGCCCGACAGGTCGTCCGCGTGCGCGGCCGGGAGTGGCAACTCGAAGCCGATGGTGAAGTCATCGAAGCGTACAGCTGCAACGATCCACTCGCCGAAATCGCACAATTACAAGCCAGATTTCGGGTGCCCGAGCTGGCGGGGCTGCCCCGCTTTACCGGTGGCCTCGTCGGTTATTTCGGCTATGACACCGTGCGCTATGTCGAGCCGCGGCTGGCGAGCTCCTGTCCGCCGGACGAACTCGGCGTTCCCGATATCCTCCTCATGGTGTCGGATGAAGTGGTCGTGTTCGACAACCTCGCCGGCACCCTCACTCTGATCGTGCACAGCGACCCCACACCCTCGGGTTGGGCCGCCGCTGAGCAGCGCCTCGATACCATCGCCGCGCGCTTGCACCAATCGGTGCCGGAGCTACCACCCATGGCGCTCGACGGTGGCGGGGTGGCAGAAACCGACTTTGTGTCCAGCCTCGGACGGGACGGCTACGAAGCCGCCGTAGAGACCATCAAAGAATACACGCGCGCCGGGGATGTGATGCAGGTGGTGCCGTCGCAGCGATTGAGTCTTCCCTTCCCCGGCGAGCCGGTCAACCTCTACCGTGCACTGCGCAACCTCAACCCCTCTCCCTACCTGTACTTCCTAGACCTCGGCGACTTCCAGATCGCGGGCTCTTCACCCGAGATACTGGCGCGCCTCGAGCAGGGTGAGGTCACGGTGCGGCCCATCGCCGGTACCAGACGCCGCGGCCGCACGCCCGACGAAGACTTGGCCATGGAGCGAGAGATGCTCGCCGACCCCAAGGAAATCGCCGAGCACTTGATGTTGATCGATCTGGGGCGTAATGACGTGGGTCGAATCGCGACTACCGGCTCGGTCCGGGTGACCGAGCAGATGGTGGTGGAGCGCTTTTCCCACGTCATGCACATCACTTCCAATGTTGTCGGCCAGGTCCGGCCCGAGCTATCAGCGCTGGACGTATTACGCGCGACACTGCCCGCGGGCACGCTCAGCGGGGCGCCCAAAATCCGTGCTATGGAAATCATCGACGAGCTGGAGCCGGTCAAGCGCGGTATCTACGGCGGCGCTGTGGGTTACCTCGGTTGGAACGGCAACATGGATACGGCTATCGCCATTCGCACCGCAGTAATCAAAGCGGGCAAACTCTACGTGCAGGCCGGCGGCGGCATTGTCGCTGACTCTGTGCCCGCACTGGAGTGGAAGGAGACCATGAACAAGGCGCGCGCCATTTTCCGCGCCGCGGCCATGGTGTTGGGTGACGCGGAGGAAACTGCGTCGTGATCCTGATGATCGATAACTACGATTCCTTCACCTACAACTTGGTGCAATACCTAGGCGAGTTGGGTGCCACGGTACGGGTGGAGCGTAACGATGCCCTGACATTGGCCGATATCGAAGCGATGGCGCCGGAACGCATCGTCATCTCTCCCGGCCCTTGCACCCCGCACGAAGCGGGTATTTCGGTGCCGCTGATCCAGGCTTTCGCCGGTCGCATCCCATTACTGGGGGTCTGCCTCGGGCACCAGAGCATCGGCCAAGCCTTCGGCGGTGAGGTCGTCCGCGCGCGCGCGGTGATGCATGGCAAGACCTCATTGATCCATCACTCGGGCAACGGTGTCTTCCACGACGTACCCAGCCCCTTTGAGGCCACGCGCTATCATTCCCTGGTGGTCGCGCGGAACAGCCTGCCCGACTGCCTGGAGATAACGGCCTGGACCCAGGCCGCCGACGGCACTGTGGACGAAATCATGGGGCTACGCCACCGCGAGCTGGATATTCAAGGCGTGCAGTTTCACCCCGAATCTATCCTCACTCGACACGGGCACGACCTGCTGCGCAACTTTTTGGAGGGCCGCCGATGACCCTACGTGAGGCGATCAGCCGACTGGTCGAAGGCAAGGATCTGTCCCGGTCCGAGATGCGCATGGTCATGCGCGAGCTGATGAGCGGCACCGCGACAGCGGCCCAAATCGCCGGTTTCCTGGTCGCCCTGCGGATGAAGCGGGAAACGCTCGACGAGATCACCGGCGCAGTGGAGGCAATGCGTGAACTGTGCACGCCGGTTAGGGTCCGTGGCGAGCACCTGATCGACATCGTCGGCACCGGCGGCGACGGTGCCGGACTGTTCAATGTCTCGACTGCCAGCGCCCTGGTCGTCGCCGTATGTGGCGGTCAGGTGGTCAAGCACGGCAATCGCGGAGTAAGCAGCAGCAGCGGCAGTGCGGACCTGCTCGAGACTGCCGGCGTGCGCCTGGATCTGACCCCCGAGCAGAACGCGCGCTGCGTAGCCGAACTCGGGCTCGGCTTTCTATTTGCCCCTGCCCACCATGGTGCCATGCGCCACGCGGTCGGGCCGCGCCGCGAATTGGGCGTGCGCACCCTGTTTAACTTGCTGGGCCCCATGACCAATCCCGCTGGTGTGCGCCGACAGCTGATCGGAGTTTATAGCCCCAGCCTATGCCGACCCGTCGCCGAGGTGTTAGGCCGGCTCGGCAGCGAGCATGTGCTCGTGGTCCATAGCGACGATGGGCTCGACGAGATCAGCCTAGCGGCACCGACGCTGGTGGTCGAATTGACTGCGGGTCAAATCCGCGAGTACCGGATCTCGCCTGAAGAGTTCGGCATCAAGAGCGGTAACCTGGAAGGTTTGAGTGTCGCCGATTCCCAGGCATCTTTGGCGCTGATTCGCGATGCGCTGGGCAAACGCGCCACGACCGCCGGCGCCAAAGCTGCCGACTTGGTCGCACTCAACGCCGGTGCCGCGCTCTACGCCGCCGACCTGGCTGAGGATATCGGTGAGGGCGTAAAGCTGGCCGAGGATGCCATCGCCAGCGGCCAAGCGGGGGCCAGACTGGATGAGTTGGCGGCATTCACCCAATGCCTGGGAGAGGAGTCATGACGGCGAGTCCGGAAACCCCCACGATCCTGCGCAAGATTTTGGCGCGTAAGGCCGCGGAGGTCGCCGAACGCAGCAGCCGTATTCCGCTCGCCGACCTGCGTGCCCAGGCCGCCGCGGCTCCCCCCACCCGCGGATTTTATCGCGCTCTAGCCGATCGCATCGCCAGCGGGCGCGCGGGAGTCATCGCGGAGATCAAAAAAGCTTCGCCCAGCCGGGGCGTCATCCGACCGAATTTCGACCCTGCAGCGATCGCCCGCAGTTACGAACAGGGAGGCGCTGCCTGCCTTTCGGTGCTCACCGATATCGATTTCTTCCAGGGTGCCGACACCTATCTGGTGGAAGCCCGCGCAGCGACCACACTACCGACCCTGCGCAAAGACTTTACCATCGACCCGTATCAGATCTACGAAGCCCGTGCGCTCGGATCGGACTGCATACTGTTAATTGTCGCCGCGCTCGCCCCTACCCAGCTGGCGGAACTGCACGATCTTGCCCGAGAGATCGGTCTAGATGTACTGATCGAAGTGCATAACGCTCGGGAGCTGGAAACCGCGCTCACCCTAGACAACCCGATGGTCGGGATCAACAATCGCGACCTGCACAGTTTCCACACTTCGTTGGAGACGACGTTCAACCTGATCCCACGCATCGGCGACGAGCGTCTGGTGATCACCGAGAGCGGTATTCAAAGGGTCGACGATGTGCTCGCCATGCGCGGCCACGGCGTCAATGCCTTTCTGGTCGGAGAGGCCTTCATGCGCGCTGCCGATCCAGGCGCACAGTTGCAAGCTCTATTCGACTGACTCTCGATCGCCCGCCGTGCGGGACATCACCGGCGCTGGCGGCCCTCGCACCGCCACTGGTCGATCAAGCGCTCCACCTCTTCGACCAAAGGCGCCAGGGCACCGACCGAACCCTGCAAACGAATTTCGGCGGATGCCCCCCAGAGCAGGGTGCCCAGCAGTTGCGCGCGCTGTTCCGCGTGGGGGACGCGATCGGCACGCAATGCGCCGGCGAAGCCCTGCCGAATGCACCGGCGGAACTCGCGCACCAGCGCGACCGTTTGCTCGTCAAACACGGGGAGATTGGGCACCAGATTCGCGATCAGGCAACCCTGATTGCGGGAATCCGCCGGTGGCGCTGCGGCGATCGCCGCGAAAAAGCGCACAATCCCCGCGCTGCCGGGCGGATTCAGGCAGTCCTCCAGGCGCTCCCGTATTTCGCTCAGATAACCGGTCAGGCAGACTCGAAACAGCTGCTCCTTGTCACCGAAGGCGTTAATCAGACTCCGCGCCGTGACACCCGTGGCTCGATACAAGGCCTCATAAGTAGTCGCCGCATAGCCTTCCCGCCAGAACAGGCGGGTAGCCTGCGCCAGCACCTGTCGCTCATCGAACTCGCGCTGCCTCCCCATTTGCAATGACCATTGTAAAATTGAGCGGGATCCGCTATTTTGAAACCACCAGATCAGAATAACGAGCATGAGTCGACTTCGCACCGGCACGCCCGTCCCCGAACTCTGTCTCCCCGGTCTCGATGGCCGGCCCTTTGACCTGAAAACACTGCGCGGCCAAAGATTTCTGCTGTCCTTCCACCGTTTCGCGAGCTGCCCGTTCTGTAACCTGCACATCCACCGACTGGTCGAGGCCTACCCTCGCTTCGGACCCGGATTCGAGGTCGTGGCGGTATTCGATTCGCCGCTCGACAACCTCCGGCGCCATGCCGGCAGACATCGGGCGCCCTTTCCGATCCTCGCGGATGCGGAGAACGTCCATTACCGGCGATTCGCGGTCGAGCGGTCGCTGGCAGGCACCATTCGCGGCTGGTTTTTGCGTCTGCCGGAGCTGCTGAACGCGATGTTCCTGAAAGGCTATTTCCCGACCGGTTTTCAGGGCGCGCTCACCACCATGCCGCTGGATATCCTGGTAGCGGAAGACGGCACCATCGCGCACCTCCATTACGGGCGCGACGAAGGCGATCACCTCTCGATAGACCAGCTGATCGCGTTCGCGCATGGCGATCACCGCGCGCAGGCGGCAACACCTCCCGCTTGAGGCAGTACCCTGATCGGGGGCGAAGTGGAGCCGGCCATCCACCGACCAGCTATCCCCACCCCTGCGGAGGGGCGCGGGCCTACTCCACAGTCACCGACTTGGCGAGATTGCGCGGCTGGTCGACATCCGTGCCTTTGAGCACCGCCACGTGATAGGCGAGCAGTTGTAGTGGCAGGGTGTACAGCATGGGCGTGAGGCTGGCCGGCACATGGGGCAGGCTCACCACGGTGACGCCAGGCTGGTCGCCAAAGCCGGCATCCCGGTCGGCAATCACGAACAGCTCGCCACCGCGGGCCTGAACCTCATGGAGGTTCGATTTCAATTTCTCTAATAACTCGTTGTTGGGAGCCACCGCGATCACCGGCATGTCGGCGTCGACCAGCGCCAAGGGACCATGCTTAAGCTCTCCGGACGGATAGGCCTCGGCATGAATGTACGAAATTTCTTTGAGCTTCAGCGCACCCTCCAACGCGATCGGGTAGTGCACGCCTCGGCCCAGAAAAAGCGCGTGATGCTTGTCGGCAAAGCCGTCGAACGTCGCCTCAATTTGTGGATCCAGCGCCAACACTTCCCGCGCCAGGGCCGGCAGCGCTTGTAGGGCGGCGACCAGTTCGGCCTCGCGCGCGGCCGACAGGCCACCTCGGGCACGTGCTATGGCGATACAGAGGAGTTGTAACGCCAGCAACTGGGTAGTGAATGCCTTGGTCGACGCAACACCGATCTCAGGTCCCGCCCGAGTGAGCAGGGCGAGATTCGTGGCACGAACCAAAGAGCTTGCTGCGACATTACAGATTGCCAGGGTATCCAAATAGCCGGCGCCGGCCGCCTTGTCCAAGGCGGCCAAGGTGTCCGCGGTTTCTCCAGACTGGGAAATGGCGACTAGCAAGGTGTTGGGCGGAACCACAACCTTGCGGTAACGGTATTCGCTGGCCACTTCCACTTGGCAGGGGATGCCCGCCCAGTCCTCGAGCCAGTAACGCGCCACCAGGCCGGCGTGATAACTGGTGCCACAAGCGACGACATGGACATGTTCGACCTGAGCGAAGCGAGCTGGCGCCGCGTCACCAAAGATTTCCGGCAACACACCACGCCCACTGATCCGGCCTTCCAGCGTGGCGGCCAGTACATCGGGCTGCTCGTGGATTTCCTTGACCATGTAATGGCGATAGCCGCCTTTATCGGCCGCGTCGACTGGATCGGAAAAGGTATGGATTTCGCGGTGGACCTCGCGCCCTTCGCGATCCGAAATCCGATAACCTCCGGCCGACAACACCACCTGATCGCCTTCCTCAAGGTAGACAAAGCGATCGGTCACCTGCCGCAACGCGAGGGGGTCGGAGGCAAGAAAGCTCTCCTCGATGCCGATGCCCAATACCAATGGGCTACCGCTGCGCGCCCCAACGAGGATATCGGGTTGCTCCGCGGAAACCACCGCCAATGCATAGGCGCCCGCCAGGCGCGGCAACGCAGCGCTTAACGCGGTGGCCAGATCATGTCCCTCCTTCACCAACCGATGCAATAAGTGAGCGATCACTTCGGTATCGGTCTCGGAGGCGAATTGGTAACCGTCCCGTTCCAGCTCAGCACGCAGCGCGCGATAGTTTTCGATGATCCCGTTATGCACCACGGCAATGCTGCCCGAGCGGTGCGGGTGAGCATTCACTTCGGACGGTTTGCCGTGGGTGGCCCAGCGGGTATGAGCAATGCCGAGATGGCCGGGGAAGGGCGTACGCGTCAGGTCATCGGCAAGCAACGCCACTTTGCCGGCATGGCGTCGACACTGCAAACCCTGCTCGCCGAGAATCGCCATACCCACGGAGTCGTAGCCGCGATATTCAAGACGCTTCAGGCCTTCCAACAGGATGGCCGCCACGTTGCGTTGCGCGGCCGCCGCGACGATACCGCACATCTCTAGCGCTCGCCCCCGGTCTTTTGGGGTCGCCGCCAGCCGGCGAGGTTCCGTTGTTTACCTCGCGCGACGCCCAGACAATTGTCCGGCACCTCAGCGGTGATCGTGGAGCCAGCACCGACCGTGGCCTGAGCGCCGATCCGTACCGGCGCTACCAACGAGGTGTTGGAGCCAATGAAGGCACCATCGCCGATTTCCGTACGATGCTTCTGCACGCCATCGTAGTTACAAGTAATGGTGCCGGCACCGACGTTGACCCCCGCGCCAAGCGAAGCATCCCCAAGGTAGCTGAGATGATTGGCCTTGGAACCCGCCCCGAGTTCCGCTTGTTTCGTTTCAACGAAGTTACCGATGCGTGCACCCAGGCCGATCCGAGTGCCCTCGCGCAGACGAGCAAAGGGGCCAATCTGCGCACCCGCGCCGATACGCACCGGCCCCTCAATCACGGTATGTGCGCGAATCTGCGCGCCGGCGCCGATCTCGGCGTCGCGAATCACACAGTGGGGGCCGATATGTACACCGTCGCCCACCACCACGCGGCCCTCAATTACACAATTCACGTCGATCCAAACATCCTGCCCCGCGACCAGCTCGCCGCGACAATCGAACCGGCTTGGATCCGCCATGCTCACTCCTTGGGCCATCAGCTGTTCGGCGCGCCGCCACTGGACCAAGCGCTCTAGCCGAGCCAGTTGCGACCGGTCATTCACGCCCTCGACTTCGGCGAGTTCCCGCGCTTCGCAGGTCGCCACCCGCACGCCATCGGCCACCGCCAGCGCGACGATATCCGTGAGATAGTATTCCCCTTGGGCGTTGTCGTTCCCAACGCGAGCCAGCCAGCTGCGCAGTCGGCGCACCGGTGCTGCCAACATGCCCGTGTTGACTTCGTCAATGGCACGCTGCGCCGTACTCGCGTCCTTATCCTCGACGACACCCGTCACCTGCCCCTGCGCATCGCGCAGAATCCGACCGTACCCGGCAGGGTTGGGCGGTCTGCTGGTGAGCATAGCGAGCACATCCTCCCGCGCCGTGGCAACCAAGATTTCCAGCGTTTCGGGACGAATCAGCGGAACATCGCCGTAGAGAATCAGCGCCGTTGTGTCGGCGTCGAGGTGGGGCAGGGCCACCTGTACGGCGTGCCCGGTACCAAGTTGCGCGGACTGCTCGATCCAATCGATGTCATCGCCGGGCACAGCGGCCATGACCGCTTCCATGCCCGCACCGACGACGACGCGGATGCGCTGCCGCGCGACCTGGCGCGCCGCCTGCAGCACGTGGGCCAGCAAGGGTTGTCCGGCCAGAGAATGGAGAACTTTTGGATGCGCCGAGCGCATGCGGGTTCCCTTCCCCGCAGCCAGCACGATAACCTCAGTGCCCAAGGTAAACCCCGCATTGATAACCGTCGCGCTCAGTATACCGTGGGCGCTCGGGTGCCGACTCCGTCAACCGGCGGAGCGGGCCCGCCGGCGGAGCTCTTCGATGGTGCGCAGCCGCGCCGCGGCCTCGCCGAGCCGGGATAGCGCCTCGGAATACTCCATCTCCGCGCCCCGCTCCTCCAGCGCACGCTCGGCTTCGCGTTTGGCCTCTAGCGCAGCGGCCTCGTCGAGATCACCGGCGCGATCGCCGGTGTCGGCGAGCACGGTTACCACATGCGGCTGAACTTCGAGAAAACCGCCGGAGATGAAATAAATTTCCTCCTCGCCGCTTTGCCGAACCACGCGGACCGGGCCGGGCTTGATGGCAGTCAACAAAGGCGCGTGGCCGTAGGTGACACCGAGCTCGCCGAGCTCTCCGGAAACCACCAACAGCTCCACGAGTCCGGAAAACATGGATTTTTCGGCGGTCACTATGTCGCAGTGAAACGTCATGGCCATTGTCGCGCCTGCCTCGCCTTAGAGTTTCGCCGCTTTCTCAACGGCTTCCTCGATGGATCCCACCATGTAAAACGCCTGTTCCGGCAGGTGGTCATATTCGCCGTCCAAGATACCCTTGAAGCTGGCGACCGTGTCTTTGAGCGAGACGTACTTGCCGGGGCTGCCGGTGAATACCTCGGCCACGAAGAAGGGCTGCGACAAGAAGCGCTGAATTTTCCGTGCTCGGTCTACGACCAGCTTGTCTTCTTCGGAAAGCTCGTCCATGCCCAAAATCGCGATGATGTCGCGAAGTTCCTTATAACGCTGCAATACCGACTGCACACCACGCGCTACCTGATAGTGCTCCTGGCCGATGACCAGCGGATCGAGCAATCGAGATGTCGAGTCCAGCGGGTCCACCGCAGGGTAGATCCCCAGTTCGGCGATTTGACGGGACAACACCAGCGTGGCATCCAAGTGGGCAAAGGTGGTCGCCGGCGAGGGGTCGGTGAGGTCATCCGCAGGCACATAGACCGCTTGGAAGGACGTAATAGAGCCCGTCTTCGTCGACGTGATGCGCTCCTGCAGCACCCCCATCTCTTCGGCCAATGTCGGCTGATAACCTACCGCCGACGGCATCCGGCCAAGCAGCGCCGATACTTCGGTACCGGCCAGCGTGTACCGATAAATGTTATCGACGAACATCAAAACGTCGCGTCCTTCGTCGCGGAAATGCTCCGCCATGGTCAGCCCGGTGAGCGCCACGCGCAGCCGGTTGCCGGGCGGTTCGTTCATCTGGCCATAGACCAAGGCCACTTTGTCTAGGACGTTCGATTCCTTCATCTCGTGGTAGAAGTCGTTCCCTTCCCGGGTACGCTCGCCTACGCCGGCAAACACCGAAAACCCAGAGTGCTCCATGGCGATGTTGCGGATAAGCTCCATCAGCGTCACGGTCTTGCCCACGCCGGCACCGCCGAACAGGCCGACCTTGCCGCCCTTCGCAATGGGCATGATGAGGTCGATCACCTTGATACCGGTTTCAAGCAACTCGACCGCCGAAGACTGGTCGGCATAGGAGGGCGGCGCGCGGTGAATCGGCATGCGGGCGTCGTGTTCGACGGGTCCGGCCTCGTCGATCGGATTGCCCAGCACGTCCATGATGCGACCCAGCGTACCCTGACCTACGGGTACCGAGATGGCATTGCCGGTATTGGTCACACTCAGGCCCCGGCTTACGCCTTCAGACGACCCCATGGCGATCGTGCGCACCACACCATCACCGAGCTGCTGCTGCACCTCTAGGGTAAGGCCCTTTTCGTCCACCGTCAGTGCGTCATACACCTGGGGTACGCTGTCGCGCGGAAACTCCACGTCGATGACGGCGCCGATGATCTGCACGATACGTCCGCTACTCATTCTCTATCCTCTCGCAATAGCTGTTGCTGTGCCCAACCGCATCAAACTGCGGCGGCGCCGCCCACAATCTCGGAAAGCTCCTGGGTAATCGCCGCCTGTCGCGCCTTGTTGTAGAGCAGTTCCAACTCGTCGATCAGGCTGCCGGCATTCTCGGTCGCGTTCTTCATTGCGACCATTCGCGCCGCCTGCTCACAAGCCTTGTTTTCCACTACGCCCTGATAGACCTGGGATTCAATGTAGCGGGCCAACAGGCCATCGAGTAACTCTTTGGCGTCAGGCTCGTACAGATAATCCCAGTGGTGCTTGATTTTGTCGTCGGCAACCGGCTCCAGTGGCAACAGCTGCTCGACCGCGGGTTGTTGCGTCATGGTGTTGAGAAATTTATTGCCGACGAGAAATAGTCGGTCGATACGCTTCTCTTCATAGCTATCGAGCATCACCTTGACACTGCCCACCAGCGCCTGCGCCGAGGGACTGTCGCCCAGATCTCTCACGGTGGCGACGACATCGCCGCCACGGCTGCTGAAAAAAGACGCGGCCTTGGCCCCAACCGTACACAAATCGATCTCCGCACCGCGCTGGCGCCAATCGATCATGGCTTTAAGCGCCGCCTTGAACAGGTTCACATTGAGCCCGCCGCACAGTCCGCGATCGGTGGATACGATGATGAATCCGACCCGCCGGACCTCGCGCTCGACCATGTACGCATGGCGATATTCGGACGATGCGTTGGCAATATGCCCTACGACCGAGCGGATTCGCTCGGCATACGGCTTACCCAGCGCCATCTGGTCCTGCGCGCGGCGCATCTTGCTCGCCGCCACCATTTCCATGGCGCTGGTGATCTTCTGCGTACTTTTGACGCTGTTGATCTTGGTCTTTACTTCTTTTCCGACAGCCATCGGCGCTCAATCTCCGCGGTTTCGGATCATTACCAGGTCTGGCTCGCAACGAATTTCTCCAGCGCCGATTTGAAGGCACCCTCGATTTCGTCGTTCCAATCCCCTTTTTGGTTGACCCGCTCGAGCAACTCGGCGTGCTCGGATTTCATGTAGGAGAGCAGTGCCTCTTCGAAAGCACCGACTTTGCTGACCTCTACGGCCTTGAGGTAGCCCTCGTTGGCCGCGTAGAGCACCACTCCCATCTCGGCAACGCTCATCGGCGAATATTGAGCCTGTTTCATGAGTTCGGTGACCCGCTGCCCATGCTCAAGCTGGGCTCGCGTGGCTTCATCCAGATCGGACGCAAACTGCGAGAACGCCGCCAGCTCCCGATATTGGGCAAGCGCCAATCGAATACCACCGCCAAGCTTTTTGATGATCTTGGTCTGGGCGGAGCCGCCGACCCGCGATACCGACAAACCGGCGTTCATTGCCGGGCGAATCCCTGAGTTGAACAGATCGGTTTCCACAAAAATCTGTCCGTCCGTAATCGAAATTACGTTGGTCGGGACGAACGCCGACACGTCGCCGGCCTGCGTTTCAATGATCGGCAGTGCGGTCAGGGACCCTGTCTGTCCCTTGACCTGGCCATTGGTGAATTTTTCAACGTAATCGGCGTTGACCCGCGCAGCACGCTCAAGCAATCGCGAGTGCAAATAAAAGACGTCACCCGGATAGGCTTCACGTCCCGGCGGTCGCCGCAACAGCAGTGAGATCTGGCGGTAGGCCCAAGCCTGCTTGGTGAGGTCATCGTAGATGATCAGCGCATCCTGCCCGCGATCGCGATAGTACTCTCCCATGGTGCAGCCGGCGTAGGGCGCCAGGAACTGCATCGAAGCAGGATCGGACGCCGTGGCCGCCACCACGATGGTATGCTCCATCGCACCATGCTCTTCGAGCTTGCGAACCACGTTTGCGACCGTCGAAGACTTCTGGCCGACGGCGACGTAGATACATTTGATGCCCGTGTTCTTCTGGTTGATGATCGCATCAATAGCAATCGCGGTTTTGCCGATCTGCCGGTCACCAATGATCAGCTCACGCTGGCCACGCCCAATCGGCACCATGGCGTCAATGGCCTTGAGACCGGTCTGTACGGGCTGATCCACTGATTGGCGATCGATTACGCCCGGGGCGACTTTTTCCAGTGCATCATTGAGCTGCGCATTGATCGGACCACGGCCATCAATCGGGTTGCCCAACGCATCGACCACGCGACCCTCTAGCTCGGGACCAATCGGCACTTCGAGGATACGGCCCGTGCAGCGTGCCTTTTGTCCTTCGGCAAGCTGCAAATAATCGCCGAGAATCACCGCGCCGACTGAATCCCGTTCCAGGTTCAGGGCCATACCGTAGAGGCCGCCATCGAAGGCGATCATCTCCCCGTACATCACGTTGCGCAGGCCGTGGATCCTTACGATGCCGTCGGACACGGAGACGATAGTTCCCTCATCCTGGGCCTCGGCGGACACATCGAGCCGTTCGATCCGCTGGCGGATCAGTTCGCTGATTTCAGAGGGATTCAGTTGCTGCATGTCGTGATTCCTCGATCCTAAGAGAGTAGTGCGTCCGCGAGCTTGTTCAGCCGCCCGCGCAGTGATCCGTCAATCACGGTGTCACCGGCACGAATGATTGCGCCACCGATCAGATTGGCATCCAGGGATACCTGCACCCTGACTTCGCGACCCAGTCGCTTTACCAGGGCCTCGGCCAAGCGAGACCGCTGCGCCTCATCAATCGGCGCCGCGCTGATAACCTCGACCTCGACGAGGCGCTCATGATCCGCTTTGAGCGCCTGAAACTGCTGCAGGATTTCAGGCAGCAACAACAAGCGATCATTGTCGGCGAGCACCTGTAGGAAATTGCGCACCTGGTCTTCAAGCTCATCGCCGCACAGATCGATCAACAGCCGGGCCCGCTGGTCGCGGGATCGCGCCGGGGAGCGAAGCTGGGCGTCGATCCGTTCTTCCTCCGCGAGCAGCGCTAACAGGCTGAGCTCCCGAGACCAGGTCTCCAAGGCACCTGTCGCCGCGGCGTATTCAAAAGCCGCCTTTGCATAGGGGCGCGCGAGCGTGCTGTGTTCGGCCATGATCGTTTCCTACAGCTGTGCTGCCAGACTTTCCACCAGCTCGCTGTTGGCGGCTTCTCCCACCTCGCGCTGGAGGATTTGCTCAGCGCCGGCCACTGCGAGCATAGCAACCTTGTTGCGCAGCTCTTCGCGGGCGCGGTTGAGCTCTCGCTCAATCTCCGCTTCGGCAGCCACCTTGATTCGCTCGGCTTCTTCCAGGGCCTTGCCCTTGGCCTCGTCGAGAATACTGTTGGCCTGGCGGCGTGCCTGATCAACGATTCCGGCGGCCTCCTGCTTGGCCTCCTTGAGGCGCTCGGTAGCTCGGTCTTGCGCCAACTCGAGA
Organism: Porticoccaceae bacterium; assembly: GCA_041594335.1. Taxonomy (GTDB): domain Bacteria; phylum Pseudomonadota; class Gammaproteobacteria; order Pseudomonadales; family Porticoccaceae; genus JAGPUQ01. The sequence goes on along the minus strand of JBFHML010000002.1, from coordinate 25,119 downwards.
TCGCGAACCGCCCGATCCGCAGCGGCCAGTCCATCAGCGATCTTCTTCTCTCGTTCCTGCATCGCATTGACGATGGGCGGCCAGACATACTTGGCACAGAACCAGACGAAGATGGCGAAGGACACCACTTGCCCAATAATGGTCAGATTGATGTTCACATCAGCACCTTTGGTTGGTGATGGCGATTAACCGCCGTATCAGCCCCCGGCCACGGCGAACAACAGGAACAGACCAATACCGACACCGATCATCGGTACTGCGTCGACCAAGCCCATTACCACGAAGAATTGGGTACGCAGCACGGGGATGAGCTCCGGCTGACGGGCGGCGCCCTCAAGGAATTTGCCGCCCAGCAGGGCAACGCCGATGGCCGCGCCTACCGCGCCCAGACCCATGACCAGCGCCCCAGCCAGATAAATCAGTGCAGTTTCCATTTTCGCTCCCTTACAAAGTGTCGGTTAACGTCGGTTGATGGAAGAGGTGCTCAGTGTTCTTCCACCGCAAAGGCCATCGACAAATAGACGATGGTGAGCACCATGAAGATAAATGCCTGCAGGAAAATGATCAGAATATGGAAGATCGCCCACGGCACAGACAACGCCCATTGAATCCACCAGGGCAGCAAGGCGATGAGGATAAAGATCATTTCGCCGGCATACAGGTTGCCAAACAACCGCAGGCCCAAAGAAATCGGCTTGGCGATCAAGGTCACCGACTCCAGGATGAAATTAACCGGGGCCGCAACCTTGCCAAACGGATGAAAACAAAGCTCCGCCGCGAAACCACCGGCACCTTTCTGCTTCACGCTAAAGAAAAGAATCAGCAGAAACACACTGAGCGCAAGGCCCATAGTGACATTCACGTCCGTTGACGGCACCACTTTGAGGTAGGGGACCCCAGCCAACGCAGCCAATTTGGGCAAAAAGTCGACAGGGATGAGATCCATCACATTCATCAGCAGCACCCACACAAACACCGTCAGCGCCAGTGGCCCGATGGTCTTGCTCTCGTGGGTGAACATGCTCTTGATGTTGTTATTAACGAACTCAACCGTAATTTCGACGAGGTTCTGGCCGCCGCTCGGCACGCCAGTCGTGACGCGACGAGCCACCAGATAGAAGAACAGCAGAAAAATCGCACCCAACCCCAAAGAAAACCCAAAGGTATCGAGGTTGATGGCCCAAAACCCCATCTGGGCGATTTCTTCATTGCTGTGCGCAATACCCCAGGTGCCATCGGGCCGCTGGCCGAAAGTGAGGTTGGTCAGGTGGTGGGAAATGTATTCGCCGGAGGAGTGGGCGCCACTTTCCGATGCCATAGCTCATTCATTCCAACTGATTGAAGCCGCCCCTCAGGCCCGGCTTGGGTCGCACCGCCTACCGGCGAGGCGCGCTCTTGAACATTATCGGCGCCACCCATTGGGCGCCCAGGATCACCGCAAAGGCTCCCAGCAACACTGCCGCGTTCAACCCGTGGAGCTGCTCCGGAAAACTCCGGAATAGCCACGCAAACCCCAACACGACCACAAAAAACTTGCCAATCTCAGCCACCAGGAAAGCGGACAATACCGCTCCCGCGCTGCGACGCTTGGTCAACGCCAGAACCCCAAACACCAGGTTGGCAGCCAATGCGAGCGATCCGCCGGCCAATGCCACCCAGGTCACCTGTGGCGCCAGCCAAGCTGTTGCTACCGTTAGCACCGCCAACACGCCGGCCTGTACCAACAGCACTCTCAGAAAGAGGCTGCGTGGGCCTGGGTGATCGGGCATTGGGCGGCGAGCGCCTGAAGTATCGGCGTGCTGACCCATGGTTGCCCAACATTACCGCGCCGCTTTGGGAGCGCGCGCATTATAGTGAGTGCGCTGATCCCGGGCAAGGCAAACCGGCGCTTCGAACGTGCGAAATTTGCCTCGCCGAGCCAGCGTGGTGGACACCAAGTCATCGAATACGCTCGAGAATTCCCTCCAGCACATCCAAGTCGGTGTAGTGGATAATGAGGTGGCCGCCCTTGCGTTTACTGCGCAGCTCTACCCGGGTTCCGAGCCGCCCGGCAAGATCTTCTTCCAAGCGGGCGATATCGGGGTCGGCCTGCGGCGCTTCGGGGACATGCCGTTCGCGATGCCAGTTGTGCACCAAGGTTTCCGTCTGACGGACCGTAAGCCCAGCGGCAACGACGCGCCGCGCGGCCGCCACCTGCGCCTCGCCCTGCAACGCTAACAGCGCACGCGCGTGGCCCATCTCGATGTCCCCGCGCAGCAGGAGCTCTTGCACTACGGTATCCAATTTCACCAGGCGAATCAGGTTGGCGACTGCGGCACGCGACTTACCGACCGCGGCTGCAACCTGCTGCTGGCTGAGCCCGAATTCGTCTTGCAGCCGCACGAGGGCAACCGCCTCCTCCATCGCATTGAGATTCTCGCGTTGGATGTTCTCGATCAACGCCAGCGCCAACGCGGTTTCGTCATCAACCTCCTTGATCAGCACCGGCACCCGGTCCAACCCTGCAAGTTGCGCCGCGCGCCACCGGCGCTCACCAGCGATAATCTCGTACTCACCCTCGTTGAGGCGACGCACCACCAGGGGTTGCATGAGCCCCTGACGGCGGATGGACTCGGCGAGCTGCTCCAGTGATTCTGGGTCCATGTCGCGGCGAGGCTGGTAACGACCTCTGCGCAACAGCTCCACGGGCAAGGACCGATAGTCACCACCGCTCTCTGCGGCCGCGCTCTCGACATCCAGCGGGCGACCCGCTGGGCTTCCCCCTAACAACGCATCCAGACCACGGCCCAACCCCTTGCGCCGCCCGCTCATCGCGTCGACTCCATCTCTCGGCGACGCAGAATCTCGGTGGCCAGCGCCAAATAGGCGACGGCCCCACGCGAATAACGATCGTATTGCAGGACCGCCTGGCCGTGGCTCGGCGCCTCCGCAAGGCGCACATTACGAGGAATCACCGTCTGGTATACCCGCTTGCCGAAGTAATGGTGAAGTTGATCGGAGACTTCGCCGGTAAGGCTATTGCGCGCATCGTACATGGTGCGCAGGATGCCCTCCACCCGCAAACCGGGATTGGCGGCCCGCGCCACGCGGGAAATGGTGTCCATCAAGGCCGTAAGCCCTTCGAGCGCATAGTATTCACACTGCATGGGAATGATGACGCTGTGCGCGGCTACCAGCGCATTGACCGTAAGCATATTCAGCGACGGCGGACAATCGATGATGACAAACTGATAATCGCGGCCACCTTCGAGGAGTCCGCGCAGTCGACGCTCGCGATTGGGCAATTCCAGCAACTCCACCTCGGCGGCCGTAAGGTCCCCGTTGGCCGGCAAAAGGTCATACCCCGACCCGGGGCAGGATTGCACGATGTCTGTCAGCATGGCGCGACCCACCAAACCATCGTAGGCAGAACGCGCCAGAGCGAGCTTGTCGACGCCGCTGCCCATGGTCGCGTTACCTTGCGGATCCAGGTCCACCAGCAATACCGATTGGTGTAATTGCGCGAGCGCTGCGGCGAGATTGACACTGGTGGTGGTTTTACCCACCCCCCCTTTCTGATTAGCAATAGCGTAAATCTGTCTCAAGCGGCAGACTCCCCAAGCAGGGTGGCTTCAACCAGGTGCCGAGGAGCGCTCTCGCCGGGAATTTGCAGCGCATGTACGGCGAGAATTCGATGTGCTGCCACCCGGCGCTCATCGGCCGACTCCGGCCAGCGGCCCTTGAGCGCATAGAACACGGTATGGGAGCCAGCGAGATGTGCTGCCGCTCCCAGAAACTGCGGAAGCGATGAGAAGGCACGGCTGAGTATCCCCTCGGGCGGGCGCAAGGGTTGCCAGTTTCGGACCCGGGCTTCGATGACCTCGACATTACTCAAGCGCAACTCAATTTTCACTTGGCGGAGAAACCGGGCTTTCCGACCGCTGCTTTCCACCAGAGCGAAACGACTATCAGGCAACCAGATCGCCAGGGGAACCCCGGGCAAGCCAGCACCGCTACCGATATCGGCGAAGCTTCGGCCGCGCAGGTGAGAAATCACTGCCAGACTGTCTAGGAGATGGCGGGACACCATGGCCTCCACATCGGTGACCGCGGTGAGATTGTAGACACGATTCCACCGAACGATGAGGTCAAGATACTGGAGCAGCGCTTGCTCCCGCGCCGGACAGCGGCCCAACCCCAGCGCCGCTATGCCATCGCCCAGCGCTGCCTGGATCCGCGGGGCGGACACCTGCCGCTCAGGCGGTCTGCTCGCGCTGCGGCGCACGCTTTTTCAGATAGATGGATAACAGGGAAATCGCCGCCGGGGTAACACCGGGGATACGCGCCGCTCGGCCCAGCGTATCCGGCGCTGCCGCGCTGAGTTTTTGGCGCACCTCATTGGACAAACCGCTCACCGCACCGTAGTCGAAATCCGTCGGGATCGGGGTAGCTTCCTGACTGCGCAGCCGCTGGATTTCAGCATGCTGGCGATCAATATATCCGGCGTACTTGGCGTCAATCTCCACCTGCCATCCGATCGCCAGATCCACGCTGTCTGGATCAGCTTGCGCGAGAAGGCGATAGTCGAGTTCCGGGCGACGCAATAGATCCAGCAGTGTCACATCGGGCGCGGGCAGCCGCTCTAGGCGAGCGGCCAGCGCGAGCGCCAGGGGAGATTCCGGCCTCACCCGTGTCGCGGCCAGTCGCGAGCGTTCCCGCTCGATCGCTTCACGCCGTGCACAGTAGACGGCCCAGCGGTGGTCATCGATCAAGCCCAGACGCCGGCCGATTTCCGTCAGGCGAAGGTCGGCATTGTCCTCCCGCAGCAGCAAGCGAAACTCCGCGCGGCTGGTGAACATCCGATAGGGCTCTCGGGCGCCCTGGGTGATCAGGTCATCTACCATCACGCCGAGATAAGCCTCTTCGCGACCCGGGATCCAGGGCTCGCGCTCCTGGACGGCGAGCGCCGCATTGATCCCGGCCAGCAACCCCTGAGCGCCGGCTTCTTCGTAGCCGGTAGTGCCGTTGATTTGACCGGCAAAGTACAGCCCACGCATTGCCCGGGTCTCCAGCGTCGGCCGCAGGTGGCGGGGGTCAAAAAAATCGTACTCGATCGCGTATCCAGGCCGCGTAATATGAGCCGACTCGAAACCCCGGATCGATCGGACCAGCTCCTGCTGGACCTCAAAAGGCAGGCTGGTGGAAATCCCATTGGGGTAGATCTCGTGGGTCTCCAAACCCTCTGGCTCGATAAATACCTGGTGGCCCTCGCGTTCCGCAAACCGCACCACCTTGTCCTCGATCGAGGGACAGTAACGCGGCCCAACCCCCTCGATCATTCCGGTATACATGGGGGAACGATCGAGCCCGGAGCGGATGATGTCGTGCGTCCGCGCATTGGTGTGGGTAATCCAACAGCTCACTTGGCGCGGATGTTCCGCGGCGGAGCCCAGGTACGACATCACCGGAACCGGTTGATCGCCGGGTTGCTCGACCAATCCCCGCAGATCGATGGATCGGGCATCGATCCGCGGCGGCGTCCCGGTTTTCAGGCGATCGACCGCGAATGGCAGTTCCCGCAACCGCTCGGCCAACCGTACCGCGGGTTGGTCTCCCGCGCGGCCGCCGGCGTGATGCTGTAAGCCAATATGGATGCGACCGCCCAGAAAGGTCCCGGCCGTAAGCACCACGGCGGATGCCCGGAAATCAATCCCGGTAGTCGTGCGCACGCCGACGACACGCTCGCCCTCGACGATCAGATCATCGACCGCCTGTTGAAACAGGCGCAGCCGGGGATGGTTCTCCAACATCCGCCGCACGGCGGCTTTATAGAGCACGCGGTCGGCCTGTGCTCGGGTGGCACGCACCGCTGGCCCCTTGCGGGCATTGAGTACCCGAAAATGAATACCACTCGCATCGGCGGCTCGCGCCATCGCACCACCCAGGGCATCAATCTCTCGCACGAGATGACTCTTGCCGATGCCCCCGATGGCCGGGTTGCACGACATCTGGCCCAGAGTCTCGATGTTATGAGTAACCAAGAGGGTACTGCAGCCCATGCGCGCCGCGGCAAGGCTGGCTTCGGTTCCTGCATGGCCACCGCCGACGACAATGACGTCGAATGTCTGGAGGGCACTCATCGAGGCAATACGCTGATCTGACGGTTAGTGGCGACCATTATAGAGGATCTGTGGCGTCTCCCCGCGGATTCCGAGAAGAGAGGACCATCGACTGCGATCTGTGATGGTTGATGTTATTTAATAAGGTATGAAGATAAATATGATAGTAATTGGCAAAGCCTTTTTTTGTGGGTAATCCAGACAAATCTTTTTATATCAATTGGTTGCATAACAATTTCCTGTGAGTGTAGGGCGTCGGACAGGGCTTGGAATACTGTGAACCGACGGTGGATGGACTGCTGCAGGCGTCGGCAGCGGCGAGGCGCTGTGGACGGATTGGTTAGTTGCTAACAGGCTTTCCACGGGCTCGCTCGAATCGATCAACATTGAACAAGTTGCGGTGTTTGCTTAAAATCCGCGCCCCGTCCCGGTTTGGTAGACGGGAAGCTCAATCCGACCGGAGTCCTGGAAGCGATGAAACGTACTTTTCAACCAAGCAATTTGAAGCGCAAGCGGACCCACGGATTTAGGGCGCGCATGGCGACTGCCAAAGGTCGTTTGGTGCTCAAGCGTCGACGCGCCAAAGGCCGCAAGCGGCTCGCAGCCTGAGTTCGGGATGCCGACGGCCTGCGGCCGAGTCGGCAGTCGCTTTCCGCGCGGCCGCAGGCTGCTCAAGAGTGCGGAATTTCGGGCGGTATTCGCGGCCGTCGAGCAGCGCGTCTCCCATCGCTACTATCTATTGCTGGCGAGAACCAATGCCGGTCAGGGTGCGCGATTAGGCCTGGTCGTGGCGCGTAAGAATATCCGGCTGGCAACCCGGCGCAATCGCATCAAGCGGGTAGCTAGAGAAACCTTCCGCCGTCAGGCGGATACGCTGAAATCCGTGGACGTCCTCTTTCTCCCCCGCAAGGGGATGGACGGTTTGCCTCCTGATCGGCAAACTCGCCTGCTTTGCGAAGCTTGGCACGCCCTTGCCAAGGCATTGGATGGAGACTCTAGATCGTGTTCACCCGAGCCCTCATCGGGCTGATCCAGGCTTATCGTTGGTTGCTCAGCCCGGTCTTAGGCAGTCATTGCAGATTCTATCCTAGCTGCTCTGCCTATGGCGTCGAGGCGTTGCGTGTCCACGGCGGTCTCCGCGGCAGCTGGTTGCTGGCGCGCAGGATCGTGCGCTGCCATCCCTGGCATGCTGGCGGCTTTGATCCGGTGGATCCGCCCCAGGCGGCTGGCTCAGGGAGGAATTGAGGGTGGATTGGCAGCGCAACCTCCTACTTGCCGCCATCGTCGCGGTCTTTGCAGTCCTGTTCATTCGCTGGAATGAGTTTCAAGAGTCCCGGAGACCGCCGCCGGTGGCGGCAGCGGATGAAGCGGTCTATGTCCCCGAGGTGCCGCAGGCGGCGCCGCCAGAGGTGGATACCCCGCAAGCCACGGTGGCGGATGGCGATCATCCTTCCCGTCTGGTCACGGTAGAGACCGATGTGCTGCGCGTGGTGATCGACACCCGGGGCGGTGATTTGGTTCGAGCCGAGCTGTTGGCTTACCCCCTGTCTCAGGAAGAAGGCCTGGACGATCCGTTTTTGATGCTCAATCGGACACAGGATCAAGTCTATGTTGCACAAAGCGGCTTGATCGGTCCCGGAGCCACCGATCGCGCCGGCCAGCGGCCGATGTTTCGCGCGGACCAGGCGGCCTATACCCTGGGGGATGGCGACGAGCTGCGGGTACCGCTTCATTTGGCCCACGGAGACCTCGGTGTTACCAAGGAATTTGTCTTTCGGCGTGGTGATTACCTGATCGATATCCAATACCAATTGCGCAACCAAGGGGAGGAACCCTGGGTTGGGCGGATGTTTGGTCAGATTCAGCGAGATCGCCATGATCCCGTTCCCAGCGGGGGCTTTGGCATGAAGCCGTATTTGGGAGCTGCGTTGTCGACCGCAGAGGAGAATTACAAGAAGCTGTCGTTCGACGATCTTGACGATCAGTCTTTTACTACCACCCGTGCAGGTGGCTGGGTGGCCATGGTTCAGCACTACTTCATCAGTGCCTGGGTACCCCAAGCCGAACAAAGCAATCGATTTCAGTTGCGGAAAATTGGTGATCGCGAAGTCTACGCCCTCGGGTTTATCGGGCCAGAGCACCGTGTTGAACCGGGGCAATCGGGTCGCTTGGCGGCGGGGTTTTATGTCGGCCCCAAGGATCAGGATCGCCTCGAAGAGATTGCACCGTTTCTGGATCTAACGGTGGACTATGGTTGGTTGTGGTGGCTTGCCAAGCCTTTGTTTGCAGGGCTTCAGCTGCTGCATGGCTTGCTCGGTAACTGGGGCTGGGCGATCGTAGCGGTGACCGTGCTGATCAAGTTGGTGTTCTTTCCGCTGTCCGCAGCGAGTTATCGTTCCATGGCGCGTATGCGCAAGCTCCAGCCGGAGATGTTGAGCCTGCGGGAACGTTACGGTGATGACCGACAGAAGCTCTCTCAGGAGGTGATGGCGCTCTACAAGCGGGAAAAGGTCAATCCCATGGGGGGCTGTCTCCCGATGCTGATTCAGATGCCGGTCTTTATCGCCTTGTATTGGGTGCTGAGTGAAAGCGTGGAATTGCGTCAGGCGCCCTGGATTCTATGGATTACCGACCTCTCGATACGTGACCCGCTCTATGTGTTGCCCATTCTCAACGGCATCAGCATGTATGTATTGCAGACCTTGCAACCCGCGCCTCCGGATCCCACGCAAGCCAAGGTGATGCGTATCATGCCGGTGGCATTTTCCTTCTTCTTCGTGTTGTTCCCGGCGGGCTTGGTGCTGTATTGGACGGTCAATAGCATCCTGTCGATTGCCCAGCAGTGGGTGATCACCAAGCGGATTGAGGCCAGTTGAGCGGGTGTCCCGCGGACCATGGTGAATGACACCATCGTCGCCATCGCAACGCCGCCTGGTCGTGGCGGTGTCGGGATTGTGCGGATTTCCGGCGATCGGTTGGCGGGCTGGCTGCCAGCACTAGTCGACCGAGCAGTGAGGCCTCGTCAAGCGACCCATTGCCGATTCTTGGCCGACGATCGCGCGATTATCGACGAGGGATTGCTGCTGTTTTTCCCCGGTCCGGGATCATTCACTGGAGAGGACGTCATTGAGTTGCAGGGCCATGGTAGCCCTGTGGTCCTCGATCTATTGGTGCGGCGTGCACTGGAATTGGGGGCCCGTGTGGCGCGGCCGGGCGAGTTCAGTGAGCGCGCCTTTCTAAACGGCAAGCTAGATTTGGTGCAGGCGGAGGCCGTTGCCGACCTGGTGGCAGCGGACTCCGAGACAGCGGCGCGGGCCGCCCAGGCGTCCCTGCAAGGGGAGTTTTCCCGCCGTGTTCGCGAAGTCGTCGAGGGATTGGTGGCGGTGCGGGTGTTGGTGGAGGCAGGTCTTGATTTCTCCGAAGAGGATATCGAACTGGCCAGCCCGGAACAGCTCGCGATGCGCCTTGAAGACCTCGAGGGTCGATTGACGGGGCTGATGGGCGCGGCTCGGCAGGGCAGCGTGATTCGGGAGGGGTTGCGGGTTGCGATTGTGGGCAAGCCCAATGCCGGTAAATCTAGTCTGCTCAACGCACTCAGTGGAGTCGATAGCGCGATTGTTTCGGCACTGCCCGGCACTACCCGGGACGTGGTACGCGATACGGTGACGCTGGGCGGTGTGGCCTTTCAGCTGTTTGATACCGCCGGCTTGCGGGATACCGACGATCCCGTGGAGCGAGAGGGGGTGCGTCGGGCCCACTCCGAAATGGATCGTGCCGATCTCGTGCTTTTGGTCGTCGATTCTCAGGTCGCGGAAGTACGGGATGCCCAGGCCCTGGTGCCGGAGGAGTTTGCCGCCTATGCGCGGGCCGGCCGGCTCACCGTGGTGTGCAATAAAATCGATCTGTCGCTGTTGACCGCTGGTATCGTGGGGAGCGATCCGCCGGTGGTGGCCGTCTCCGCGGTGACGGGTGCTGGGTTGGAGGTATTGCGCAATCGACTTGTGGAGGCGGCGCAGGTTCGGGGTGGGACCGAGGGGGCTTTTATGGCGAGGCGCCGACATCTCGCGGCGCTCGACAAAGCATTGGGGCATCTACAGCAGGCGCGTCGGAACCTAGCAACCTTGCTACCGGAGTTGTTGGCCGAGGAGTTGCGGCAAGCACAGCACGCGCTGGGGAGCATTACCGGCGAGTTCACGAGCGAGGACTTGTTGGGAGAGATTTTTTCCGGGTTTTGTATCGGTAAATAGGCGGGCGACAGGACAGATGGGTGTGACCCAAAATGTATTTTGGGTCTAACTTCGGGAGCGGCAGACGACCGCTACCGCGAATTCGCGATTCGCGGCTGAGATGTACAGGCCACCCACGGTTTGTGCTCTGATTATCCACAAGGTTATCCACAACCCCTTGGTCGAATAACCAGAGATCATGCATTTTTACGCGTCATTCTTGCCCCTGGATATTTTTAACTAATTGAAATAAAAAGACTTTATGGTCCATTTTGCCAGCGTGGTGCCATTCTGATCTGTGGATAAGCGGCTGCGGAGAGGCTACACTTGGCACGCTCAGGCGGTTAGCAATCAACAACAATCAGGTTGGCGAGGAGAGGGCGGTCTTGGGCGAGGCAATATGGCGACAATGCGTAGGTTATCTCCGGGACGAACTTCCCCCTCAGCAGTTTGAGACCTGGATTCGCCCACTGCGTGTCGACCCGGAGTCGCAGCGGGTCATCCGTCTGCTGGCGCCGAATCGGTTTGTCCAGGATTGGGTGACGGACAAGTTTTTGGATCGCATTCAGGAGTTGTTTCGTCAGCTTGACGGCGAGCGGTCCGTCGAACTCGAGGTTTCTGCGCGACCCAGTGGCACAGGCGCGCAGCCGGTCATCGCGGCTGCTGGGGAGCCAGTGCAGGCGCCCGAGGCAGCTGTACGGCCGTCCTATGGGGCTGGGATGCAGACGACGCCGCAAGGACCTGTGCCGGAGAGGATTTACCGCGTACGCCCGGCAATAGCGCCGGGTGTGGATGTTGCAGATCCGAGTGGGGATCACGTAGAGAATAATCTCAGCGAGAATTTTCTTTTCTCATCCTTTGTCGAAGGCAAGTCCAATCAATTGGCGTTGGCAGCGGCGCGACAGGTCGCGCAGAACCCCGGCGGTGCCTATAACCCCTTGTTTATCTACGGAGGGGTGGGGCTCGGAAAGACCCATTTGATGCACGCCGTGGGCAATGAGCTGATTGCTTCGCGGCCCGGCGCCAGGGTGATTTACCTGCATTCAGAGCGTTTTGTGGCCGATATGGTCAAGGCGCTACAGTTGAACGCCATCAACGAGTTTAAGAGATATTACCGATCGGTGGATGCGCTGCTGATCGATGATATTCAGTTCTTCGCTAAGAAAGATCGCTCCCAAGAGGAGTTTTTCCACACCTTCAATGCGCTGCTCGAAGGGGGCAGGCAGATGATCTTGACCAGTGATCGGTATCCCAAGGAGATCGATGGTGTCGAAGAGCGTCTCAAATCCCGCTTTGGTTGGGGGTTGACTGTCGCCGTGGAGCCACCGGAACTGGAGACCCGGGTTGCTATCCTGATGCGGAAAGCGGACCAGGCCGGCGTGCTGTTGCCCAGTGAAGCGGCATTCTTCATGGCCCAAAGAATCCAAGCCAATGTGCGGGAACTCGAAGGCGCGCTGAAGCGGGTCATTGCTAGCGCCCATTTCACTGGCCGGGCGATCAATGTTGATTTCGTGCGCGAGACGCTTCGCGATCTGCTGGCGCTACAAGACAAGCTCGTGACCGCCGAGAACATCCAACGGACGGTCGCCGAATATTACAAAATTAAGTTATCCGACTTGCTCTCCAAGCGGCGCAGCCGGTCGGTAGCGCGGCCGCGGCAGGTCGCCATGTACCTGACCAAACAATTGACTACTAAGAGTCTGCCCGAGATCGGAGAGGCCTTTGGGGGGCGAGATCACACCACCGTCCTCCATGCGTGCCGGACGATTAAGGCGTTGCAGGGCAGCTCTCACGATATTGCCGAAGACCTTAAAATTCTGACGCGGGCGCTGAAAACCTGATGGCCTCGCCCGCCCTGTGGGACCTATCCATCCGGATCTAAAGAGGGAATCGATGAAGTTCACCATTGCTCGGGAACACCTGCTCAAACCGCTGCAGCTGGCAGCCGGCGTTGTCGAGCGGCGACAAACTCTGCCCGTATTGGCCAATGTGCTGTTGAGCCTGAAAGATGGGCTGTTGCGTATCACGGGTACCGATCTCGAGGTTGAGATTCGCGGTACCGTACCGATGCCCGATGCCGCGGGTGCCGGCGCCATTACTGTGCCGGCTCGGAAGTTACTGGATATTTGTCGGTCCTTGCCAGAGGGGGCGCAGATCTCGATTGCCGTGGAGGCCGATCAGCGCGTCCGTATTCAGAGTGGCCGCAGTCGGTTCACTCTCGCGACCTTGCCGGCCGACGAGTTCCCGGAGGTGGAGCAGGAATCGGGCAGCATCCGCTTTGCCGTCCACCAGAGCACCCTCAAGCAGCAATTGGAGGCCAGTGCCTTCGCGATGGCTCAGCAGGACGTGCGGTATTACCTGAATGGGATGTTGTGGGAGATCGCTGACGGTCGCTTGCGGGTGGTGGCGACCGATGGGCATCGCTTGGCGTTGGCAGACGCCCCAGTGGACGTGCGTGCACCTGAGCCGGTCCAGGCCATTTTGCCCAGAAAGGGTGTCAATGAGCTGGCGCGGCTACTCACCGAGGAAGGCGAGGCGCAGGTGGTGATTGGGGCCAACCACCTCTACGTCGAAGGAATGGAGTATCGTTTTACCAGTAAGCTCGTCGATGGGGCTTACCCGGACTATGAGCGTGTTATTCCTCGGGACGGAAATCGAACGCTCGCGGGTGATCGGGAGGCCTTTCGGCAGGCATTTTCCCGGACGGCCATCCTGTCTAATGAGAAGTACCGAGGGGTGCGGCTGGAAATGCAGTCAGACAGCCTGAAGGTCGCCGCCAACAATCCGGACCAAGAGAGCGCGGAGGAGGAGGTCCCCGTAGCCTATGACGCCGAGCCGTTGGAGGTTGGGTTCAACGTCGGCTATCTGTTGGATGTGCTCAATGCCCTCTCGGGCACCCAGGTGCGGTTTTCCCTCTCGGATGCCAATAGCAGCGTGTTGCTTGCCGACCCCGAAAATACCAGTGCGTTGTACGTCATCATGCCCATGCGCCTGTGAGGGGGTCGATGGGCGATGCCGTTGCGTAGGCTGGATATCGCCGGTATCCGCAATCTCGTCCCGCAGACCCTGATGCCGAGTCCGGGGACCAATCTCCTCGTCGGCTCCAACGGCTCTGGAAAAACCAGTGTCCTGGAAGCGATTTATCTGTTGGCGCGCGGTCGATCCTTTCGCGCTCGGACTATCCAGTCCACCGTTACCCATGGCGTGCGCCAGTGCACGCTGTATGGAGAGCTGTGCCTGGGGGAGGGGTTTGAGGCCCGGATTCGCCGCTTGGGTGTTTCACGTGAAACAACTGGGGGGTTTCAATATCGGTTGGACGGCGAATCTGTCACTGCCGCATCCGTCCTCGCTGAAGCCCTGCCGTTATTGCTGATTAACAGCGCGAGCTTCCATCTGTTGGAAGGCCCCCCTCGAGTTCGACGGCAGTTTCTCGATTGGGGTTTATTTCATACCGATAGCCGGTTTCATCATCTGTGGCGTGGGTACCAGCGTGCACTGCAGCAACGCAATGCCCTGTTGCGCCAGCGCCGCGTGGACCCGGAGCAGTTAGATGTCTGGGATATTCGGCTGGCCGAAAGCGGGGAGTCGCTCAATGCGCGGCGGAATATCTATGTCGAAGAGGTCGCGCCGCTGATCGCAGAGAAGGTTGCCGCCTTGTCGCCGGAATTGGGTGAGGTAGGACTCACCTTTCAACCAGGGTGGGAGCGCAATACGCCTTTATTAGATATGTTAAAGGGTTGCCGTGATCGGGATATAATGCAGGGCGCCTCGCAATTCGGTGCCCATCGCGCGGACTTGAGGGTCCGGGTCGGTGGCCGCCCAGCCCAGGATGCGCTCTCCCGAGGGCAGATCAAAGTGTTGGTGTTGGCGATGTTACTGGCGCAGGGAGCGCATTTTCGTCGGGCCAAGGGTAGACCTTGTCTCAATCTGGTCGACGATCTCCCCGCGGAGTTGGATCGTGGTCACCGGCAGCGCGTAGCCCGATTGCTGGTGGAAACCGGCGGGCAAAGCTTTGTGACCGGGACGGATCAGGAGCCACTGCTTGCAGCCTGGGGCAATGTTGGCGCACAGGATCTGAAGATGTTTCACGTGGAACAGGGCCGCATCACCGAATGGCCCTTCCCCCCCGAAAGCCATAGAGAGTAACAGTGACTGCAGCCACACCTTCGAATGAACACGCGCACGAGCCGGAAAAAGCCGGTTACGATTCCTCGTCCATCAAGGTGCTCAAGGGTCTGGATGCCGTCCGCAAGCGCCCCGGAATGTATATCGGCGATACCGATGACGGAACGGGTTTACACCACATGGTGTTCGAGCTCGTGGATAACGCCATTGACGAAGCGCTGGCTGGGTTCTGCACCGAAGTGGGTGTTGTTATTCATGCCGATGAGTCGGTGACCGTAACCGATAACGGTCGAGGAATTCCCGTAGATCAACACGAAGAGGGCGTTTCTGCGGCCGAGGTCATCATGACCGTCCTCCACGCGGGCGGAAAGTTCGACGATAACAGCTACAAAGTGTCTGGCGGTCTTCACGGCGTCGGGGTTTCCGTCGTCAACGCGCTGTCCAAGAAGCTTCACTTAACCATTCGTCGTGCCGGTAAGGTGCACGAGCAGATTTACCGCCACGGGGTGCCGGAGGCACCGCTGGCGGCAGTGGGGGAATATAGAGGCGCATCGGGAACCGAGGTGCGGTTCTGGCCATCGCCGGAGACCTTTAGCAATATCGCATTTCATTACGAAATTCTGTCCAATCGCCTACGCGAACTTTCATTTCTCAATTCCGGTGTCCGGATCGCGCTGTCCGACCAGCGCACGGGAAAGCAAGACATCTTCCAGTACGAAGGTGGATTGCAGGCCTTTGTGGAATTTCTGAATAAAAATCGGGCTCCCCTCAATCGCGTCGTACATTTCAGCACCCAGCGAGAGGATGGTATTGGCGTGGAAGCCGCCTTACAGTGGAACGACGGTTACCAAGAAAACATCCTGACGTACACCAACAACATTCCCCAGCGCGATGGCGGCACCCATCTGGCGGGCTTTCGCGCGGCTTTGACCCGGACTCTCAATACCTACATGGAACGAGAAGGCGTGCTGGCCAAGGCAAAGGTTTCCCCTTCGGGCGATGACGCTCGGGAGGGTTTGACCGCCATCATCTCCGTCAAAGTGCCGGACCCGAAATTTTCTTCGCAAACCAAGGACAAGCTGGTCAGCTCTGAGGTAAAGACCGCTGTAGAGCAGGAGATGGCACGGGCTTTTGGGGATTATCTCCTTGAGCATCCTGCCGAGGCCAAGGCCATTGTCGGCAAGATTGTCGACGCCGCAAGAGCGCGGGAAGCCGCGCGCCGTGCGCGGGAAATGACGCGTCGCAAGGGTGCCCTGGATCTGGCCGGACTGCCGGGCAAACTCGCAGATTGTCAGGAAAAGGATCCCGCACAATCTGAATTGTTTCTGGTCGAGGGCGATTCTGCAGGCGGCTCCGCGAAACAGGGTCGTGACCGTCGAACCCAGGCCATACTGCCCTTGAAGGGCAAGATACTCAATGTGGAAAAGGCTCGTTTCGATAAGATGCTGTCGAGTGCCGAAGTTGGCACCCTGATCACGGCGCTCGGCTGTGGGATCGGCCCCAGCGAATTCAATGCCGATAAATTGCGTTATCACACCATTGTCATCATGACGGACGCAGACGTCGACGGCTCCCATATACGTACGTTGCTGCTCACCTTTTTCTTTCGACAGATGCGCGATTTGGTGGAGCGTGGACATCTCTTTATCGCCCAGCCTCCGTTGTACAAGATCAGCAAAGGTAAGCAGGACCAATACCTCAAGGATGATCAGGCGCTGGAGGCTTTCCTGACGAATGCCGCGATCACCGACGCGAGTCTCCACCTGAGTGCAGATGGACCGGGGATCACCGCAGAGGCTTTGGAGTCCCTGGTCGCTGACCATCGGCGCTTGACCGCGGTCGTGGAGCGGATGTCCCGCGTGTACCCCCGCGATCTCCTGGTTGCGATGGCGGAAGCGCAGGTGCTGGACGTCAAGGCCTTGAGTAATCGAGACGCAGTGGAGCGTTGGGTTGCGGAAGTACGGTCCCTATTGGTCGGCGTGCCAGATGCGGAGCGGTATCGCCTGGGGGTCTATGAAGATCCGGAACATTCCTTATTTCTACCCTGTTGTGAGATCGTGGTTCATGGGTTGGACAATCGATACTTGATTACCCCGGATTTTTTGGACTCCGGTGAATATCATGCGCTGACCAGCCGCGGGCGCCTATTCAAGGGCCTCGTCGAGCCCGGTGCCATTGTCCGCCGTGGGGATCGGCAGATCGAGATACGTGAATTTGCCGATGCGCTCGGCTGGCTCATGCAGGAAGCCCGGCGGGGCTACAGTGTGCAGCGCTACAAGGGTCTTGGAGAAATGAATCCGGAGCAACTCTGGGATACGACCATGAATCCGGAAACTCGGCGATTGTTGAAAGTTACGGTGGAAGATGCCATCGCAGCGGATCAGATGTTCAATACTCTGATGGGCGATATCGTCGAGCCGCGGCGCGCATTTATCGAAGCGAACGCCCTTGCGGTAGCCAATCTCGATGTTTGATCGAGAGCCCGCGGGAAGTTAGTGTTTACTCCCGAGAAGACCGTTGAAATATCTGGTCCGGGTGGTCATGTTGATCGGGGTTGGCTGACTATCGATTCCAGAAATTCTGATCGGTTTTGCGACGGCCATTGTTCTTGCGACGGTCTTCCCGGTCGGGCTCGAACCGAATTTCCTGACGCCGATCTGCGGTCTTGCGCCGCTGGTCTCGTCGACGCTCGGGGCCTTTGTAGTTGTCATCCATGTCGAAGCTGCCGGGATAGCTGCCAAGCCCGATGATAACATCCTGACCTTTCCGCCGGTTAGCGAGGCAGGGTCTCGGCCGTCTCTTCCATCCAGCGGGCGACTGTTTCTGTGAGCGATTTCGCATCCTGGCCCAGGGTATCGATGGGCGTCCCGAACACTAGGGTGATCGTGCCTGGGTGCTTGATCAAGCGGTGCGCGGGCCAACAGTGCCCTGCGTTATGGCAAATGGGTACCAGGGGTACCTGGGCGGCTACAGCCAGTGCTGCACCACTGCGATTGAATTTGACTGGCGCTGCGCCGGCGGCGACGCGGGTCCCCTCTGGATAGACCAGTACGTTCATGCCGGCGGCGAGGCGTCGCTTCCCTTGCTGCATTACCTGACGTAATGCATTGCGGGGATCGCCACGATCGATCGCGATCGGTGCGACCATCGCCAGCCCCCAACCGAAAAACGGTATCCATAACAGCTCCCGCTTCAGGATGGTGCTTACCGGGCGTAGTTTGCGCTGCAGATAATAGGTCTCCCAGCTCGACTGGTGTCTGCTGAGTGCGACAAAGGGCCTTTGCGGCAGCCGATCGGCACCGATGACGCGCACGCGGACCCCACAGCAAACCCGCAGCCACACCAGCACCAAGGCGTTGGCGATGGTCGCCAGGCTTTGCCTCATCCCTTGGGGTAGCGCCAGCCCCAGCGTGAAGGTGAGGGTGGAAAAAATCACTACCAGCGGTACGTAGCCCGCGTAAAACGCCAGTGCTCGGAACACCAGCCAGGCTTTCATGGGTAGCCCTCGAGCAGCGCATTGGCGGCTTCAGCCAAATCGGCATAGACCGGGGTCGCGGCGAGCGCCCCGCCGCTTGCGGCGAGTTCGGCCTCGGTGCGGCGCCCGTTGCCCGTACGCACGAGTAGCGGACGACAGCCGGCACGCTGTGCGGCCAGTAGATCCCGCAGGCTGTCGCCGATGGCCGGCTGCGCCGTCAGATCGACGCGAAACCGGTGGGCGATGGCCTGGAACAGCCCGATACCGGGCTTTCGGCAAGCGCAGCCCGCTTCCGGGCTGTGGGGGCAGTAGAAGATTCCGGCAAGTTCTCCCCCGGCGGCCTGCACCAGGCGTCGCAATTCTGCGTGCATCGCCGCCAATGCCTGCGCGGAGATAAGTCCGCGCCCCACGCCGGATTGATTCGTTGCTACCGCCACGCGAAACCCCGCCCGGCTAAGACGGGCGATCGCCTCGATACTCCCAGCTAGCGGCTGCCATTCCGCCAGTGATTTGATGTAATCGGCGGAATCACGATTGATTACCCCATCGCGGTCGAGGATTACCCACCGAGTCATCGCGCGCCGATCCGTGCCGCAAGTCGGGAGAGATCCGCGATGGTAGAAAATGTCCTCCGCAGGGCGCCGAGTAATGCCAGGCGGTTATTGCGCAGCGCCGGCTCGTCGACCATGACGAGCACTTCTTCGAAAAAGCGGTCGACGGGTGCCTGCAATGCGCTGAGTGCCTCGAGCGCGGCAGGATAGTTGCGGTCGTCTACTTGATCGCGTACGCGGGCGTCGGTTGTCTGGAGACAGTCCCAGAGCGCTACCTCCGCTGTCGCCCTCAGGTGCTGCGTGTCGATGGCTGTGGGCGCTTCGGTTCGCTGCAGCAGATTGGCTATGCGCTTATCGGTGGCGATCAGGCTGGCCGCGCTGGGGTGCGTGATAAAGCTGTGGAGGGCCGCCATGCGCCGCCACAGGTCCCGCGGGCTGTGGATCCCGAGTTCGACGACGGCCAGGAAGGACTCGGTTGCGAGGCCTTCTTCCTCGCCCAGGGCGCGTAGCCGTGCAATGACATAATCGAATACTCGGCGAGCCACGGCATTCGGCTCTTCGCAGCCGGGTTGTTGGGCTGCGGCGTGTTCCAGCAAGGCCAATAGGTCGATATCGAGATTGCGCTCGATCAGAATCCGCAGCACCGCGATGGCCGCCCGCCGCAGCCCGAAGGGATCCCGTGATCCCGTGGGTTCCTGGCCGACACTGAAGATGCCGGCGAGGGTATCGATGCGATCTCCGAGCGCCAGCGCGATACCGGTGGCACTGGCCGGCAGGGCATCGCCGGCGTGGCGGGGCAGATATTGTTCGAACAGTGCCTCTGCCACGGCCGATGGCTCGCCATCATGGGTCGCATAGTAACGACCCATCACGCCTTGCAATTCGCCAAACTCTTGGACCATGGCGGTCACTAGATCGGATTTGGCGAGCTCGGCGGCGCGCACCGCGGTTGCTGCGTCGGCGCCCACCATGGGGGCCAGGCGCTCGGTGAGCTTCGCAACTCGCTCGGTCTTGTCGAACAACGAGCCGAGTTGGCGCTGATAGACGATCGCACGCAGCGCCGGGCGCTGCTGTGCGAGCGAAGTCTTGCGGTCCGAGTGGTAGAAGAATGCGGCGTCCGCAAAGCGCGGCCGTATCACTCGCTCGTTGCCGGCGACGACCTGCGCTGGCTCGCGACTGTCGATATTGGCAACGGTGATGAACCGGGGCAGCAGGGCGCTGCCGTCGTGCGCTGCTGCCACGGGGAAATACTTCTGGTGGCCCTGCATGGAGCTGATCAGCGCTTCTCGAGGCACCTCGAGAAAATGTTCGTCGAAACGGCCCAGCAGGGGCATCGGCCATTCGTTGAGTGCCGTCACCTCGTCGAGGAGTTCCGGCGCGATCAGGGCGACGCCGCCGGCGCGCTCGGCCAATGCTTCCACACCGGCTCGAATGCGTTGCCGGCGGGTTTCGAAATCGGCGACGACAAAGGCCTTTTCAAGAGCCTCCTCATAGGCTTCAGGAGAAGTGAGCGCAAACTCTTCTGGCGCGTGCACGCGGTGTCCTCGGGTATAGCGGCCACTGCGTACCCCGAGCATGTCGGCCTCTATCACCCGGTCGCCGAGCAAGAGCAACACCCAGTGCACTGGGCGCACGAATTCGACTCGGCTTGCGCCCCAACGCATGCGGCGTGGAATGGGGAGCTCTTGCAACGACTTGGTAATCAACCCTGGCAGCAGCGCAACAGTGTCGACGCCCGGCTGTACACTTCGAAAGCAGAGTCTGGGTCCGCGATCCGACTCGACGCTTTCGAGCTGCGTGGGGTCGTCGAGTCCACAGCCGCGGGCGAAACCGAGGGCTGCCGGGGTGGGTTTGCCCTCCTGGTCGTAGGCGGCACTGAGCGTGGGCCCGAGTTTCTCCAGTTCTGTGTCGGGCTGTCGCTCGGTCAGACCTTCGATCCGCACCGCCAGCCGCCGGGGGGTGGCGAAGCAGCGCATGTCTCCATGTGTCAGACGGGCTCCTTGTAGGCCTGCGCGCAAGCCAGCGGCAAAGGCTTCACTGAGTTCTCGCAGTGCTTTGGGAGGGAGCTCTTCGGTGCCGATTTCCACCAGCAGGGTCTGGGTCATGTCTGGGCCTCCGCCGCTTGTGCACGGACTTCCGCGGCCAGCGCTCGTGGTGCGAGGGGAAAGCCGAGAGCGAGACGGGCATCGAAATAGGCTTGGGCGACGGCTCGGGCCAGGCCGCGAACCCGAAGAATATAGCCTTGGCGCTCTGTAACCGAGATCGCGTGGCGGGCGTCGAGGAGATTAAACGCGTGGGAGGCCTTCATGACCATTTCGTAGGCGGGCAGGGCCAGGCCTGCGGTCACCAGTCGTTGGCTCTCCCGCTCGTAGTGGGCAAAGCTTTCGGTGAGAAAGGCGACGTCGGCCTGCTCAAAGTTGAAGTGTGACATCTCCACTTCGTTTTGATGGAAAACGTCGCCATAGGTTACCGGGGTGCCGTCTGGGCCGCGGGTCCAGACCAAATCGAAGATACTGTCGGCGCCTTGCAGATACATGGCCAGCCGCTCGAGGCCGTACGTGATCTCGCCGGTTACCGGGTAACACTCCAGGCCGCCGACCTGCTGAAAATAAGTGAACTGGGTAATCTCCATGCCGTTAAGCCAGACCTCCCAGCCTAGCCCCCAGGCGCCCAGGGTGGGTGATTCCCAGTTGTCTTCGACGAAGCGGATATCGTGAATCCGCGCGTCGAACCCCAACTCTCGTAGTGAGGCAAGGTACAGCTCTTGGATATTGGCCGGCGACGGTTTGAGTACAACCTGGAACTGGTAGTAGTGTTGCAGGCGATTGGGGTTGTCGCCGTAACGCCCGTCGGTTGGACGCCGGCAGGGCTGCACATAAGCGCTGTTCCAGGTTTCGGGCCCGATGGCGCGCAGAAAGGTGGCGGGATGAAAGGTGCCCGCGCCCACCTCCAAATCCAGCGGTTGCAGGATCACGCAGCCCTGGCGGGCCCAGTATTCCTGCAGGGCACTAATCAGACCCTGGAACGTAGACAGATCGGGCGTGGTCACGGAGCCCTCCCCTAATGGCAAGCCGGCGATTATATCGGGCGGCCGGGCTCGATGTCGCGGCAGCTGGTGCTATGCTGGCCATCGGGTGGCATCGTAGAGGGCAGAAATCATGATCCAACGAGGGAGGCTCGGGTGGCGACTGGGGTTGTTGCTGCTGGGGAGTTTGGGCGGAGCACTTGCCGCCACGGCCAGTGAACACTGGGATAAGGTGGTCATCGAGACGATTCCCGTGGCCGATGGGCTCTATATGTTGACTGGCGAGGGGGGCAACATCGGCGTGTCTATCGGCCGTGACGGTACCCTGATCATCGATGATCAGTACGCGCCACTCGCCGATCAAATTCGCGCCGCATTGGAGGCCTTGGACGGTGATCGCCCCCGGTTTGTGATCAATACCCATTGGCATGGCGACCACGCTGGTGGCAACGAGGCTTTTGGATCTGCGGGGGCGATCATTGTGGCCCATGAGCGCGTCCGCCAAGCCTTGATGGAGGAGCGCAGCATCCCCTTGTTCGGCATGCACAAGCCGCCCTCTCCCCGCGCTGCGCTCCCCGTCGTCACCTTTGATGATCACATGACACTACATTGGAATGACCACGACATCGAATTGCATCATGCGCCGGCAGCTCACACCGATGGGGACGCGCTCGTCTTCTTTCGCGGCGCCGATGTGTTGCATATGGGGGATACGTTTTTTAACGGGTTTTATCCGTTTATCGATGTGGATTCGGGGGGCAGTATTCGCGGCATGATTGCCGCGGTCGAGCAAGGGCTGGCGTTGGCAGGAGCCGACACCAAGATTATTCCAGGCCACGGGCCCCTTGCCGGGCGTACCGAATTGCTTGCCTATAGAGACATGTTAGTCGCGGCCGAAGCGGCGATTGGGGCGCTACATGCAGCGGGTAAGAGCATCGATGAGATCGTCGCTGCCCGGCCTACCGCGGCGCTCGACGCAGAGTGGGCTGATGGCTTCCTCGCCGCGGATGTCTGGGTGCGCATTGTGGCCAAAGGCATGCGCTGAGCCCAGTCCGGTCGCTAGAAGATCTGATTGGGCAACCAGGTCACCAGCCCGGGCCATAGGCTTAGCGCCAGTAACAGCAGCAGTTGCAGGGCAACGAAAGGCAGGACACCCAGATAAATGTCCCTGGTCTGCACCTGTGGCGGCGCCACCCCACGCAGATAGAAAAGCGCAAAGCCAAAGGGTGGGGTCAGAAAGGAGGTCTGCAAATTCACTGCGATCATGACGCCGAGCCAGATGGGATCGACGCCGGCAGCGAGGAGCGCAGGCGCGACGATCGGGACCACCACAAAAGTGATCTCGATAAAGTCGAGGATGAAGCCGAGCAGAAAAATCAGCAGCATCACGACCAGCAGAGCCCCTGCCGTACCGCCGGGCAGGCCGGTCAGCAGCTCCTGCACCAATTCCTCGCCGCCGAAACCGCGGAATACGAGAGAAAACACTGCCGCACCAATGAGTATCATGAATACCATGGCGGTGATGCGGGTGGTGGTAATCACCACCTCCCGCAACCGAGCGAGCGACAGCTGACGGTTCGATAGTGCCAGGAGGCCGGAGCCGACCGCCCCGACCCCGGCTGCTTCGGTTGGCGTGGCGATGCCTGCCAGGATCGATCCCAGTACCGCTACGATCAACGCCAGCGGCGGTAACAGGCTGCGCAAGAGCTCTCCTGCTGCCGGTCGGCTTTGGGGAAGGGTACCGACGGTACGTGGTGCAGTGATCAGTAAATACGCACAGTACAAGAGAACCAATAGCAAGCCCGGGATAAGTGCGCCGACGAATAAATCCCCGACCGACACGGTGCGCGGCGTAAAGATCCCCATCTCGAGCTGTGCCTGGCTGTAGGCGCTGGAGAGGATGTCGCCCAGCAGTACCAAGGCGATCGAAGGCGGGATAATCTGTCCCAGCGTCCCGGTCGCGCAGATGGTTCCGCTGGCGAGTCCTGGCTTATACCCATGGTGCAGCAGTGATGGCAGCGAAATCAGCCCCATGGCCACCACTGTGGCGCCGACGATGCCGGTGCTGGCGGCGAGCAGGGCGCCGACCAGTACGACCGACAATCCCAGGCCCCCGCGCAGGGTTCCGAGCGCTCTCGCCATGGTGGAGAGTAACTGCTCGGCGAGCCGGGATTTTTCCAGCATGACCCCCATCAGCACGAAGAGCGGCACAGCGATCAGGGTGGCATTGGTCATGGTGCCATAGACGCGATTGGGTAGTGCGCCCAGAAAGGCCATATCGAAATGCCCGCTCAGTGTCCCGCCGAGCGCAAACAGCAGCGCGGTCCCGGCAAGAGAAAACGCCACTGGATAACCGAGCATCAGCACCAGGCAGACAGTGACGAACATCCATAGGGGGAGATACTCTGACATCATGCGATCATCAGCGTGGCGCGCGGCCGAGCGCCGCCGGCAGGCGGCGCAATAGCTCGGCAACTCCTTGGAGCAGCAGCATGGCGGGCATGATCAGCAGCAATGTCTTGAGCAGATAGACCCAGGGGAGCCCGCCGGGATCGCTGGAGGTCTCTCGAACCCACCAGCTCGCGATCACATAGTCCCAAGAGAGCACAAAGAGTAGCAGGCAGACGGGCAGCAAAAAGATCAGTGTACCGATACAGTCGATGCGTGCCTGCCATTGCGGAGAGAACCGACGGTACAGGATGTCTACGCGCACATGCTCGTCACTTTGCAGTGTATAGGCGGCGCCGAGCATGAACAGTGCGGCGTGGAGGTAGAGCGCAGCTTCCTGCAGCGCCGGTGCCCCGGTGCGGAATACGTAACGCGCCACCACCAGAGTGCAGACCGTGAGCGCCAGGGCTAGGCCAAACCAAGCCACACCCCGGCCGCAGCGCGCGGTGAAGCCGTCGATCGCCGACAGGAGGACATGCACGTTCTCGCTCCCCAAGCCTGGTCATCCAACCCGCGCGGCATTATAGCCACCCCTGGTAGGGGTCGCGCACAGCGGACTGACATAAAACGGTCATAATTCATTCATAGTCTGGTCATCCCTCCTGCCTAGGCTGGCGCAGCCAAACCCATCACAGGAGTTTCCTATCGTGAAAGCGCGTCTTAAAAACAGTATCTGCACTCTTGGCGTCGGCGCAGTGCTGTCGCTGACCGGAGTTCAGGCGCTGGCCCAATCTCGGGACTACATCAGTATTGTGGGTTCATCGACGGTTTATCCCTTTACTACCGTAGTGGCGGAGCGTTTCGGCAAGGCCTATGGCGTGGCTACGCCCAAGGTCGAGTCGACCGGGACCGGCGGTGGAATGAAACTTTTTTGTGCTGGCGTCGGCACGTCACATCCCGATTTGACCGGTGCCTCGCGGCAGATCAAGGCATCGGAGTTTGCCCAGTGCCAAGCTAATGGCGTGACGGACGTCATCGAGATCCAGATCGGTTTCGATGGCATCGTCGTGGCCAATTCCGTCAAAGCGAAGCCGCTGGAGCTGACCACCAAAGACATCTTTCTCGCCTTGGCCAAGGAAGTCCCGGATGGTGATTCGGAAAAGCTGATTGCCAACCCCTACAAGACCTGGAAGCAGGTGAACCCTGCGCTGCCGGATGCGCACATCGAGGT
>JBFHML010000001.1:0-117699 GCA_041594335.1 Porticoccaceae bacterium | reverse complement strand
GCGGCTTCGGCCAGTCGGGCCGCGGCGGTTGTGGTGGCGACGGATCATGCCGAGATCGCCGATCGAGTAGCCGCCGCCGGGGGCAAGGCCTGCATGACTGCCGCTGGCCATGCCTCCGGCACCGACCGGCTCGCTGAGGTGGCTGAGCTATGCGGTTGGCGCGACGAGGACATCGTAGTCAATGTCCAAGGAGACGAACCGCTGTTGCCACCCGCAGTGATTGATCAGGTTGCAGCCAATCTAGTGGCCAATGTGGACTGCGGAGTCGCCACACTGTGCGCGCCCATCGCCGATACGGGGGATTTCACTGACCCCAATGTGGTCAAGGTGGTGGCGGCGAATGAGCGGGCACTGTATTTCAGTCGTGCCCCCATTCCCTGGCCGCGGGATTTGGCGCTACGTGGCGAGCCGTTATGGGATCCGCGCAATCCGCCACTGCGGCATATCGGCCTGTATGCCTATCGGGTCGCGGCTTTGCGCCGCTTTAGCGCTTGGCCGGTAGCGCCCCTGGAGGCGGTAGAGGCGCTAGAGCAACTGCGTTTTCTGGCCAATGGGATCGCGATCCAGGTCGCGCCGGCGGTCGCACCGGTGCCCGGCGGGGTTGATACCTCGGCTGATCTCGAGCGCGTGCGGGCGCACTTTGGGGAGACCGGGACGTGAGTGTCGAGCGTCCCGTGGCGGTACTGTTCGTCTGCCTCGGCAACATTTGCCGGTCTCCCACTGCGGAAGCGGTGCTGGCCGCGCGGGTAGCCGATGCCGGTCTTGGCTCCCGGATACGAATCGATTCCGCGGGAACCGGGGATTGGCATTTGGGGCGACCGCCTGATCCCCGCACGCGGCATGCGGCCAGTGCCCGCGGCTACGATATGGAGGCATTGCGGGCACGCCAGGTAAGACCGGCCGATTTCCGTGACTTCGACTACATCCTGGCGATGGATGAGGCGAATCTTCGCGACCTGCGACGGCTGTGCCCACAGTGGTATGGGGGGCGTCTGGATCTCTTCCTACGCGCCGCCGGGACATCCGCGGTGCTCGAGGTGCCCGACCCTTACGCCGGTGAGGCGGGTCACTTTGAAGCCGTGTTGGATCTGATTGAAAGTGGTGTCGATCGGCTTCTGGCCGAGCTGCGGCGCCGTCATTCGGTGTGAGTTGTGGACATCCAGCGCGGTTACGACCTCAGTGGCTGCAACACCCTTGCGCTGGCCGCCAGGGCTCGGTATTTCACTGCCGTCTCTGATCTCAATGGCGCCCAAGTCGCGCTTGCGTTTGCGCGTGATCGGCAGTTGCCGGTCACGGTGCTGGGTGCCGGCAGCAACGTCGTGCTTGCTGGAGACCTGTCGGGGTTGGTCATTCGCGTTGCCATCCGGGGCCGACGCCTGCTGGTCGATAGCAGCGGGCGGATAGAGCTCGAGGTCGGTGCCGGGGAAGATTGGCACAGGACGGTCGAGTACTGTCTGCGGCAAGGGTGGTATGGACTGGAAAACCTGGCCTGGATCCCAGGCACCGTGGGCGCCGCACCGGTACAGAATATCGGCGCCTATGGGGTCGAGTTGGAGAGTCGCTTCGCGGGGTTGACGGCGATTGAGGTGGCGACCGGCCAAGTGCGTGATTTTGATCGCGACGATTGTGGTTTCGGCTACCGAGACAGCGTTTTCAAGAGGGCAGAGCGCGACCGCTGGCTGATCACTTCAGTGCGTCTCGGGCTGCACCGGCTTCCGGCACCGGTATTGGATTACCCGGCGTTGCGGGAGGCGCTCGGTGATCGCCCGGCCGCCGAAATTGCTCCTGCCGAAGTGGCGGCGGCCGTCGTGGCGTTGCGCCGCGAACGCTTGCCGGACCCGTCGCGATTACCCAATGCCGGTAGTTTCTTCAAAAACCCGGTCGTCACCGCGCGCAAAGCCCGAGAATTGGCCGAGGCCTATCCCGGGCTGGTGACCTTTCCCGGGCCAGCGGGAGACGTCAAGCTTGCGGCGGCTTGGTTGATTGAGCGTTGTGGTTGGAAGGGCGTGCAGCGCGAGGGAGTCGGGGTCCATCAGCGACAAGCGCTCGTGTTGCTCCACTGCGGGGGCGGAGCGGAAAAGCTGTTGGCCCTGGCCCGGGACATTCGCGATTCGGTGGCAGCGCGGTTTGGTGTGGAACTCGAGCCGGAGCCGAGGATTCTGGGAGGCCATTGGCCGTGACGGGAATGTTGCCTGGATTCAATGAGCACGATGGCGGATTACTGCCGCTGTCCGGTGGAGCGCTTCGCTGGTGGCCCAATTGGCTTGGGGTTGTCGAATCTGAGGCGCTGTTGGCGCGACTGGTGCAGGAGGTCGCCTGGGAGCAAAGTGAGATCGTCATCGCCGGACGCAGGTTGCGGATTCCGCGTCTCAACGCTTGGTACGGCGACCTTGGTGCGGGTTATGGTTATTCGGGTACGCGCCTGACCCGCAACGCCTGGCTCCCGGTACTGGAGCAGCTGCGTGATCGCGTTCAGGAAGCCACGGGTGCGCTTTTCAACAGCGCGCTGCTCAACTGGTATCGCACCGGTAGAGACAGCGTCGACTGGCATAGCGATGACGAGCCTGAGTTGGGCCCCCGGCCGACCATTGCCACCCTCAGTGTAGGTGCAGCCCGGCGGTTTGAATTGCGGCACCGCCAGCGACGGGAATGGCGCCGTGTCCTGACGCTTCCGGGTGGCTCGCTGCTACTGATGGGCGGGGACACCCAGCGTTACTGGCAGCATCGGGTTCCCAAGCAATCTGGTGTGATCGATGCGCGGATCAGCATGACGTTTCGATTGGCGGGAGATCCGGCCTGGCGGCCGGAGTCCCGCAGCTAGCCGAGTCCGAGGCGGGGTGCTAGGCTTGCCGCCATGACCAGCCTGGCCTCTATCGAGCAACCCCACCTGAAAGTGCTCGTCGTGGACGACCACGATGTTGTTCGCATGGGGATCTGCAGTCTAATCGACGGTATGCCCGGAGTCCGTGTCATCGGTCAGGGTGCGAGCGGTGAGCAGGCCTTGAGCCTGGCAAGAGAGTTGAACCCAGACATCGTAATCATGGACATTCGCATGCCGGGTATCGGGGGGCTGGAAGCGACCCGCAGGCTGCTGTTGGCGAATCCGGAGCTCAAGGTGATCGTCGTCAGTGTGTTCGCCGACGATACCTACCCGGTGCAATTGCTCAAGGCCGGCGCCATGGGGTACATCACCAAACAAACCGATCGTGAGGAGATGCAGCGCGCCCTGCAGACGGTGATCGAGGGCAACCTGTATGTCAGCCCGGAGATTGCGCGGCTAATGCTGGTCAACGGTCTCAAGCCGGCCGAGGAGGGGTCGCCGTTCGCGACATTGTCGCAACGCGAGCTGCAGATTGCCCAGATGATCGGTAGCGGTCACCGAGCCAACGAGATTGCGGCGGTGCTGAACATCAGCCCCAAGACGATCAATACCTACAAATATCGGATCTACGACAAGATTGGTGTCGGCAACGACGTTGAGCTTGCGCTTGCCGCCGTGAAAGCTGGGCTCGTGGACCCCGACGAAGTACTGTGAGTCCCGCGGCACGGCGCGGCGAGTCGGTCGCCGCTGATGCATTCGACGCCAAGCGCTTTCTCCGCACGCTCACCGAGCGGCCCGGGGTCTATCAGATGCTGGCTGCGGACGGCGGCGTGCTCTATGTCGGCAAAGCCAAGAATTTGCGTAAACGGGTATCGAGTTATTTTCGCTCCAGTGGGCTAGCGCCCAAGACTGCAGCCCTGGTGCAGCGCATCGCTGGGGTCGAGGTCACGGTCACCCAGTCGGAGTTGGAGGCGCTGATTCTCGAACAGAATCTCATCAAGCAATACCGACCGCCGTTTAATATCCTGTTCCGAGATGACAAATCCTACCCCTACCTCTATCTGTCCGACCGGGATGAATTTCCCCGATTGGCGATGCATCGTGGTGCCAAGAGCGCGAAGGGAAGTTATTTTGGGCCTTACCCCAATGCCTTGGCCGTGCGCGACACGCTCGCTTTCCTGAAGAAAACCTTTCGTGTCCGGCAATGTGAGGACAGCGTCTTCCGGCATCGCTCGAGACCCTGTTTGCAGTACCAAATCGGGCGTTGCAGCGCCCCCTGCGTGGGTTATATCGATACCGAGGACTATGCCCGTGACGTGCAGCACACGCGCCTGTTTTTGGAGGGGAAGAGTCGTCAGCTGACGGGTGAGCTTGAGCGCGACATGGAGGCGGCCAGCAACGCGTTGGAGTTCGAGCGCGCCGCGGCGTTACGAGATCAGATCGCGGCGCTACGCCGTATTCAGGCGGATCAGGTCATTGAGGCCGGTAGCGGAGACATCGACGTCATCGGTGTGGCCGTACAGGCCGCACGGGCCTGCGTCCATGTGCTCTATGTGCGCCGTGGCCGCATGCTGGGTAGTCGCAGTTTTTATCCGACGATTCCTTCCGGCGCAGTACCTGGTGAAGTTCTCGCCGAGTTTGTGTCGCAGCATTACTTGGAACGCGGTGTGGCCGTGGATATCCCCCGCGAGTTGCTACTTGGTGCCGCCATCGAAGAGGCCGAGCTGCTGGAGTCGGCGCTCGCCGCGGCGGCGGGCCGTGCTGTCGCCATCCGCTCCCGACCCCGGGGCTCGCGGGCGCGTTGGGTAGAGACTGCACAGCGCACTGCGGAGCAAAATCTCGCCGGCCATCTGGCGGCCTCACATAATACCCGCCAGCGCCTCGAGGCCTTGGCTACTACCCTGGGCTTGGTGGAACCGCCCCAGCGACTGGAATGTTTTGACATCAGTCATTCCAGTGGTGAGGCAACGGTCGCCTCCTGTGTTGTCTTTGGCGCCGACGGTCCGCTCAATAGTCAGTATCGGCGCTTTAATATTCAAGGTGTTGCTGCAGGCGATGATTATGCGGCCATGGCACAAGCGCTAACACGCCGTTACCGGCGTCTCCAGCAGGGCGAAGGGCCGCTGCCGGATGTGCTGTTCGTCGATGGCGGACGCGGTCAGCTGGGTGTGGCGCAGCGGGTGCTGGACGAGCTCGGTGTGGTGGGGGTGCTGACGGTGGGAGTAGCCAAGGGAGCAGCCCGCAAACCCGGGCTCGAGACCCTGCTGCTGAGCGTGGCGGGCAAGGCCCGGGAGCTGGTGGCCGATCAACCGAGCCTGTTATTGATCCAACAGATTCGCGACGAGGCGCACCGTTTTGCGATCAGCGGTCATCGCGGACGCCGTGGGCGCGCGCGGCGGTCGTCGCGGCTCGAAGATATCCCGGGCGTCGGACCCAAACGTCGGCGTGAACTGTTGCGTCACTTCGGTGGGCTGGACTCAGTCGCTCAGGCCAGTGTGGCCGATTTGATGAAGGTTCCGGGAATTGATCGCAAGGTTGCCGATACTATTTACACGGCTCTGCGCAGCGGCTAGCTTGTCTCCCGCCCCGGCTGGAAGTCCCCCATGGTTAATTTACCGAACGCCCTGACACTGCTGCGGATGTTACTAATTCCGCTGCTCGTGGTGGTCTTTTATCTGCCGTGGGAGTGGCACGCGGCCGCCAGCGCGGCAATATTTGGGCTCGCTGCGCTGACCGACTGGGCCGATGGTTACTTGGCTCGCCGCCTGGGTCAGGAAAGCCGATTTGGCGCCTTCCTCGATCCGGTCGCCGACAAGCTGATTGTGGTGGTCGCCCTGGTGCTCTTGCTGGAGCGCCATGCAACGCCGGAATTCGCGCTTCCGACGATGATTATCATCGGTCGAGAATTGGTGATTTCGGCGTTGCGCGAGTGGATGGCGGAGCTGGGTCGGCGCGCCCGGGTCGCCGTTTCCGGTATCGGCAAGCTAAAGACCAGCCTGCAGATGGTCGCTATCCTCGTGTTGTTACTGTTTCGTCCCGAGGAGCATGCCTTGCCGAGCTTGATCGGCGTGCTACTACTTTATGGCGCCGCTTTGCTGACATTGTGGTCCATGGTGATTTATCTGCGCGCGGCTTGGCCGGAATTGATGCGGCCAGCGGCCCTAACTTCGCCGCCGGCCCGGCAAAAGCCGCCACCCGGTCCCTGAAAGGGCCCACGCGGTATATACTCGGAAGTTCGTAGATTCATAACGACAACCGGCGGCCGCTGGGCGCCGGGCGAGCCAGTGGAGATCGACATGCCGCAACAGACTGTACAGGGGAATTCAACGTCCACGGAATATGACGCCATTGTAGTAGGAGCGGGAATCGCAGGGCTGTATCAGCTCTATCGGTTGCGCGAGCTGGGTATGCGTGTCTGCGCTGTGGATGCGGCGTCGAATGTTGGCGGCACCTGGTACTGGAACTGTTACCCAGGGGCCCGAGTCGATTCTCAGTCGCACGTCTATCAATACTGGTTTTCTGAGGAGCTGCTAGAGGAGTGGGATTGGCACGAGCGCTTTCCGGCCCAGCCGGAAACGGAGCGGTACCTGAACTTTGTCGCTGACAAGTTCGATCTGCGCAAAGATATCCGCTTCAACACCCGGATCGCCTCGGCACACTGGGACGAAGATGCCAAGCGCTGGACACTGACCAGCGAGGCGGGGGAGACCTTTGCGGCGCGCTATTTTGTCAGCTGTGCGGGCATGTTATCCGCGCCCTTGGTTCCACCTTTTCGCGGCCACGAGCGCTTCCGTGGCGTGATTGCGCATACCGCGCGCTGGCCGCGGGATTTGGATCTCACTGGGAAACGAGTCGGGGTAATAGGGACCGGCGCCACCGGTATCCAGGTCATTCAGACGGTCGCCGACCAGGTGGCGGAGTTGAAGGTGTTTCAGCGCACCCCGCAATATGCGGTGGCGATGCGTAACGATCAGTACGACGATGCCGCGCGTGCCGAGTTGCGTGCCCACTATCCGGAATATCGGGAGCAAGTGCGAAATACCTTCGCTGGGTTCGCCTTCGATTTCGCCTTTCCCCCGGGTGAGTATTACCGCATGAGTCGGGAAGAGCGGCGGGAGGCCTTGGAGACGCTGTGGCAAGACGGTTCCCTGGCGTTTTGGATCGGTAGCTTCCCAGAGTTGGTGATCGATGAGGCGGTCAGTGAGGAAGTCTCCGAGTTTGTGCGAGGCAAGATTCGCGCGCGGATTCAGGATCCCGAAGTGGCCGAGAAACTCATCCCTTACAGCTACGGCTTCGGAACCTATCGCGTTCCGCTGGAAAAAGGCTATTACGACGTCTTCAATCGCGACAACGTGGAACTGATCGATGTTCGCGAAACGCCTATCGAAGGTTTTACCGAGCAGGGCGTGTTGGTCGATGGCCGCGAGTATCCGCTGGATGTGGTGGTGCTCGCCACCGGCTTTGATGCGGGGACCGGCGCGTTGTCGCGGATGGATGTGCACGGGCGCGATGGACGGTCGCTCACTGAGCTTTGGCATCGGGATATTCGCTCCACCCTGGGACTGCAGGTGCATGGGTTCCCGAACCTCTTTACGGTTGCCGGCCCATTGGCGCCATCCACCGCATTCTGCAACATGACGACCTGTCTCCAGGAGCAGGTTGACTGGGTTACGGATTGCATTACCTGGTTGCGTGAGCACGATCACCAAGTGATCGAACCTACCGCGGAGAAAGAGGAGGAATGGGTGCGGCATCACGACGAGGTTGCGGCCGGAACCTTGATGATGCGCACTACCTCTTGGTACACCGGAGCCAATGTTGAGGGCAAGCCACGGCGCTTGTTGTCGTACATCGGTGGGGCTGGGAACTATCACAAGATCTGTGACGAGGTGAAGGCCAGTGGCTATGCGGGCTTCGAGGTCGATTGATGGTCTCGATGGTTTGTAGCGTAGGGGGATGGCGTTCCGAACATGTCCGATCTAAATAATCTGATCGCCGCCAATCGTGCCTGGGCTGAACAGGTCAAGGCCAGCGATCCGGAATTCTTTGCGCGGCTCTGTGATCAGCAACAGCCGGAGTACCTCTGGATTGGATGCTCTGACAGCAGGGTGCCCGCCAATCAGATCGTGGGATTGCTGCCTGGAGAGATTTTTGTCCACCGCAATGTGGGCAATCTCGTGCATCAGACGGACCTCAACTGCTTGGCAGTGCTCCAGTTTGCCGTTGAGGTCCTGCAGGTCCGTCACGTAATCGTCTGCGGGCACTATGGGTGCGGCGCGGTCAAGGCAGCGTTCGAGGGTCATCCCCGCGGGCTGATCGATAACTGGCTGCGCAACATCGAGGCCGTCTATCGGCGCTGTCGACAGATCGATGATCTGCCACCGGAGCAGCGGGTGGATGCCCTGTGTGAACACAATGTCTGTGCTCAGGTGCAGGCCGTATGCGACACCACCGTCCTCCGTTCCGCCTGGGCGCGCGGTCAGGATGTGACGGTGCATGGCTGGATCTACGGGATCGCCGATGGTTTGATCAAGGATCTCGAGGTTAGTTGTGCCGGTCCAGAGGATCGCAATCGGCTATCCGTCCAGCGCCTCGCGTTGGGGTAAGTAAAGCGTGCATATCGGACTGAGTATTTTCCCGACGGACTACAGTATCCAACCGGTGGCCCTGGCGCGGGCTGCGGAGACGCGCGGCTTTGAATCCCTGTGGCTGCCGGAGCACAGTCATATCCCCGTGCGCCGTGAATCGCCTTGGCCGGGCGGCGCCCAGCTCCCGAAAATGTACAGCGAAGTCTACGAGCCGTTCGTTTCGCTAGCCGCCGCCGCTGCAGTCACTACCACGCTCAAGCTCGCGACGGGCATCTGCCTGGTGGTACAGCGGGATCCCTTGCAGACGGCTAAGAGCGTTGCCTCGCTGGATCGGATTTCTGGTGGCCGCTTCCTGTTCGGTATTGGCGCTGGCTGGAACGCCGAAGAGATGCGCAATCACGGGACCGAATTCCGAACCAGGTTTGGGTTGATGCGCGAACGGATACTGGCGATGCAGGAGATCTGGTGTCAGGAGCAGGCCGAGTTTCACGGCCGCTTCGTCGACTTCGATCCGGTTTACGCTTGGCCCAAGCCACGCCAGCGGCCTTACCCGCCGATTCACCTGGGCGGCGGCTTCCCCGGTGCGGTCAAACGCGCCATCGAGTACGGCGACGGTTGGATGCCGATCTGGGGGCGGGATCAGATTCTCGAGCGCTTGCCAGAGGTTCGGGCCATGATTGGCGCGGCCGGGCGTGATCCGGATGCGTTTGAAGTATCCATTTTCGGCGCGCCGCCCAAGGCGGATGAGTTGGCGCGCATGCGAGACGCGGGGATCAGTCGAGCGGTCCTCACCTTGCCGTCGGCCGCTGCTGATGAGGTGGAGCCGCTGCTGGATCGCCACGCGCGCCTCGTCGATCAACTGTGTTGAGCTTCAGCCGATAGAGGAGCCGATCGATGGACTACGTAGCGACGACGCACTTCATTATTCTGTTGGCAGTGATTCAGTACTTCTTCTTTGCGATCATCGTCGGGCGGGCTCGTGAGACCTATGGGGTGGCAGCGCCGGCGACTACTGGCCACCCAGAATTTGAGCGTCGCTTCCGGGTTCAGCAAAACACCTTGGAGCAGCTGATCATTTTCATCCCGGCGATGCTGTTGTTCAGCGCTTGGGTGAGTGCCGGCTGGGCCTGCGTGCTTGGCGTTGTCTTTCTGGTTGGCCGCTGGCAGTACTATCGGGGCTATGTTGCCGATCCCGCGAGCCGTGGGCGAGGTTTCATGATCGGCGCGCTCGCTCAGATGCTATTGTTGCTCGGGGCGCTGATCGCCGGGTTGGGCGCGGTCTTTGCGTGACGCTTGCTTACTTCTTGACTACGTTGAGTGCGATACCAAAGGCGATCATCGCCACACCCAGCAAATGGTATCCCTGCAGGGCTTCGCCCAGTAGCAGGATGGCAGCAGCGATGGCAAACACGGGTGTCAGGTTGAGAAAGATCCCCGCACGCGTTGGTCCCAGGGCCAGCACCGCCTGGGTGTAGAGAAAGTACGCGCCAAGCGCCGGCACCAGGGCCAGAAAGACGATGGCGCTGAGACCCGTGGCATTGGTGGTCATGGTGGCGCCGGTCTGTACTTCCCAGGCGTAGGCCGGCAGCGTGGTGATCACGCCGGCGGCGCTTGTCAGGCACAAGAATGGTAGTCCGTGCAGTTCAGGCGGGCTGTAGCGCAGAAGCACCGAGTACAGCCCCCAGCACAGTGATGCCGCGAGGATCCAGAGATCGGCGGCCACGAACTGGATACTTAGGATGGCCGCCGGGTTGCCGCGGGCTAGGATGACCAAGATGCCCGTGAGCGACAAACCGATGGCCAATCCCTGTCGTTGAGACAGGGGATCTCGCGCGATGAGCCAGGCGCAGAACGCGATCAGTAGCGGTATGCTGCTGGTAATCAGTGCCCCGTTGATCGCGCTGCTTTGCTGGACTCCGAGATAAAAAAATCCGTTGTACAGGGTCACTGAGCCAAAGCCGAGGGCGGCCAGCACCGGCCAGTGACGGCGAATCACCGCGCGCTGGCGCCACAGAGTCGGCGCGGTGAGAGGCAATAGGAGCGCCACCACCAGCAACCAGCGCCAAAAGCTGAGTGCGAATGGTGGAATCAAGCCTTGCATGGCGCGCCCCACGACAATGTTGCCTGAAAAGCAGGCCGCGGCGCCCAGCGCGGTCAGATGGGGGTGGGTGAGCTTGCCGGGGGGGGCAGTCATGCGTGATTCCGGGCGTTGGGTTTGGTGCGGGACCTCTCGTCGGGGCGTTGGGACCCGGTTGAAGCCGTGCGGTGCTCGCGGCTAGTTACCCCAAGCGATGTTGAGACTGGTCACCGCCAGTGCGGTGGCCCGCTAGTGTACTGGTTGATGGGGTTTCCTCAACCCACCCGCGATGCGGCCGCCAACGGCCGGCTGCGACAGCAATAGCGATGATGCGCGCATGCAGACTCAAGCCCCCCGCAAGATCATCCACTGCGATTGCGACTGTTTTTACGCAGCGGTAGAGATCCGAGACAATCCGCGCCTCGCCGGACGACCGCTGGCGGTGGGTGGTAGTCCGCAGCGGCGTGGCGTGGTCGCGACCTGCAATTACGAGGCGCGTGCCTTGGGTATCCGCTCGGCCATGGCGATGGCTCAGGCGTTGCGCCGCTGTCCCGATTTGGTGGTTTTGCCGCCGGATTTTCCACGGTACCGTCAGGCCGCTGAGCAGATACGCGGGATTTTTCGCGAGTTTACCGACCTGGTCGAACCGCTTTCGCTGGATGAGGCTTTTTTGGACGTTTCGGACAGTCGTTGGTATGGCGGCAGTGCCACCCGGATCGCTGCAGCGATCCGCGCCCAGGTGCGAGCCAAAGTCGGCCTGACGGTGTCCGCCGGTGTCGCGCCCAATAAATTTCTCGCGAAGATCGCCAGTGATTGGCGCAAGCCCGATGGTCTGTTCGTGATTCCGCCGGCGGCGGTTGACGATTTTGTCCGCGCGCTGCCGGTACGGCGGCTGTTCGGCGTCGGCGCGGCGACAGCGGATCGATTGGACGGACTAGGCGTATCGGCGTGCGGTGAGCTTCGCGAGGTGCCTTTGTCTGTGTTGTTGGAACATTTCGGCGCCTTTGGGCGAAAGCTGTACGAACGATGCCGGGGCATCGACGAGCGTCCGGTCGAACCGGATCGGCGGCGTCAATCGCTGAGTGTCGAACGGACCTTTGCTTGCGACCTGGTTTCCCTGGAGTCCTGTTTGAGCGCTCTCGACGATCTGTACGCGGAGCTTGCCGCCCGTCTGCGTCGGCTGGATCCAAGCTATGTGGTACGAGGTAGCTTGGTCAAGCTGCGCTTCGATGATTTTGCCACCACTACCCTGGAGCGTCGTCAGCCAGG
The DNA here is from genome assembly GCA_041594335.1 of Porticoccaceae bacterium. Lineage (GTDB taxonomy): Bacteria > Pseudomonadota > Gammaproteobacteria > Pseudomonadales > Porticoccaceae > JAGPUQ01. The sequence goes on along the minus strand of JBFHML010000001.1, from coordinate 105,944 downwards.
TGGGACGGACCTGGCGGGCTATCGGAGGCTTTGTGCCGCGGCCTGGCGTAGACGGAGACGGCCGGTCCGACTGCTCGGGTTGGGGGTGCGCCTCGCCGACCGCGTTGCGGCGCACCAGGAAGATTTGTTCGGATCGGTCATAGGCCCAAGCGATTGAGTGTGCGGTAGAGTAGGTCGTGAGAGCGACCGTAGGGCGGGTAGAACAGCTGCGGGCGCCCGAGGCGGGGAAAAGTGAATACCGGCCGCAGCTTGCTCATCTCCAGAAAACCATCGTAACCATGGTAGTGGCCCATGCCGCTGGCCCCGACGCCGCCGAAGGGGATGCTGTGCTGTAGCACATGAAAGATGCAGTGATTGATGGTCACCCCGCCGGACAGCGTTCCATAGAGGACCTGCTGCTGTAATGCGGGGTCGTGGGTAAAGAGGTAAAGCGCCAAGGGACGTTCATGGGCGTTAATGTAGTCGATCGCCTCTTCGATGCGCGTATAGGGCATGACGATCAGTAGGGGGCCGAAGATTTCCTCTTGGGCGATCCGCATCTCCGGTGACACGTCGAGGACGAGCTGCGGTGGAATCTTCCGGAGGGCCTCATCGTAGTCGCCGTCAACTAATTTGACGGCGCGAGCACCCTTGTCGAGGGCGTCGTCCAGCGTTTCGCGCAGGCGTTGGTAGGATCTGGTGTCGATGATCGAGGTGTAATCGTTGTTGCTGATATCTGGATAGCGCTGGCGCAGAATGTCCCCCGCGATACGGACGAAGTCGTCGACTTTGCTGCGCGGTACGAATAAATAGTCGGGGGCCACGCAAGTTTGGCCCGCGTTGACGAACTTGCCATAGAGGATACGGCTGGCCGCTTCGCGTAGGTCATAATCGTCGCAGATGATCGTGGGAGATTTTCCGCCCAGTTCGAGTGTCACCGGACAAAGGTTGTCGGCGGCTGCATGCATCACGTTGCGTCCACTTTCCGCGGAGCCGGTGTAAACCAGATGGTCGAAAGGCAGCGCGGAGAATTCTCCGGCCGGGACACCGGGCAAATATGCCAAGGTGTCGTCTCCGAAGGTGTCCGCGCACAGGCGCTGCATCAGCCGGCACAGGTGCTGTGAATTGGCGGCAAGCTTCACCATGCAGCGGTTGCCGGCGGCAAGTGCGTTGATCACCGGACCTACCGAGAGATACAACGGATAGTTCCAAGGCGTCGCGATGCCGATTACGCCCTTGGGTTGTGGGATGACTCGGTTGCGACCGGTCAGAAACAGCACAGAAGTTTTGCGCTTTTGCGGTCGCATCCAGCGTTTGAGGTGCTTGCGGGTATCGCGGATTGCGGTCAGCGACCCAAAGATTTCCACCAGCTTGGTCTCGGTCGGATTGCGGTGGCCAAAATCCGTGGCGATGGCATCGGCGATGGCATCGGCATGGTCGGTCAACAGTTGCTCTAGGCGCTGGAGGTGTCCCAGGCGCTCTTTCAGCGAGGGGTAGGGGTGTGCCCGACACGCATCGCGCTGTTGCTTGAAGATGCGCTCTGCTTCCGTTTGTGGTGCCACGATATGTCGGCGTTCGAGTTGTTGTGCCATGAGTCCCCCTGCGCAAGTAGGCGCGGATTGTTTGGTGTCCGAAAACCACTGCAGTTGCGCCGGGGCATGGGTCCCGACACCGTCATTCTAACCGCTGGTCGCGGTGGCGCCAGCGCCCTGTCGCGCTTGTACGCTGCGGTGAATCCATGCTTATATCCGGCGCCAGGGATGATTGTTTCCGCAAAATTATCGGGCCGCAGATGCCATGACCAGCAAGTTCGTTGATACACCGATTCCGCCTTTGGTCGCGGAGGTGGAAAAATGGCAGTTGCGGTTTTTCGCCAAAGCGGTTGGCGAAACTAACCCTATTTATTTCGATGAAGTCGCCGCTCGGGCTGCCGGCCATCCGTCGATTCTAGCGCCCCCGACTTACGCTGTGACGCTGAGTCTCTGTGAGACAGACCCCTATGCCCGTTACCGCAGCCTGGGTATCGACTGGTGCCGCATGCTCCATGCTCAGCAAGGATTCGAGTACTTTGGGCCGATCTATGCAGGCGATCGCATCCGCTTCGAAAGCCGCATCGTCGATTTTATCCAGCGCCGGCAGGGTAGGCTCAAGTTCTTGATTGAAGAAACCGAGGCTTGGAATCAGGATGGCGCACTCACCACCAGATTCCGCAAGACCATCGTGATCCGCGGCCCGGAAACCGCACAATGATTGAGCACGCCGGTCAGGTCGCAGTGGGTGACTGTCTCCCGACGTTGATCAAGCCGCCCATTACACGGACTACGCTGGCTTATTTTTGCGGGGCCTCCAACGATCACAATCCGCTGCATATCGATCCCGATGCGGCGCGAGCCGCTGGGATGGAGGATGTCTTTGCCCACGGCATGCTCAATATGGCGTACATGGGCCAGCTGCTCACCGGCTGGGTAGCGCAAGCCTGCCTGCGCAGTTTTGAGGTGAAGTTTGGTGCCATTGTCCGGCTCGGCGAGCAACTGGTCTGTAATGGCGAGATCATTGACAAACAATTGCGCGAAGGGGGATGTCGCGTCGTGATCCGTCTGTTGGCGACCAATCAGGCCGGGGAGGAGAAACTCTCTGGAGAGGCGGTCGTGGAATTGCCCGTCCTGGAAACCGCACAGACCACTGGAGCCTGATCATGTCGATTTACCGCTCTCCCTGGATGGACGAGGAACTGACGATTTTCCGAGGGGCTGTCAGCCGGTTCGTCGAGCAGGAGATGGTCCCCAGAGATAGCGCGTGGCGTCGTCAGCGCCATGTCGACAAGGAGTTCTGGCGACTGGCCGGCGAGCAGGGATTCTTGTGCACGGATGTTCCGACGGACTACGGTGGTGGTGGCGGCGATTTCCGCCACGAGGCGGTATTGTTCGAGGAACAGTGGCGGCGTGGGCTGTCTGGCCTCGGACAGGGTGTGCACAGCATCACCGCACACTACATCCTCAACCATGGCACCGAAGCGCAGAAGCGGCGCTGGTTACCGGAGATGGCGCGTGGTGCGTTGATTGGTGCCATTGCCATGACCGAACCAGGGACCGGGTCTGACCTCAAGGCGATTCGTACGCGGGCCGTTCGCGAGGGCGACCACTATGTGGTCAACGGCGCCAAAATGTTCATTACCAACGGCTATCTCTGTGAACTGCTGGCGCTGGTGGTCCGCACCGATCCGGATGCTGGCGCCCGCGGGCTGTCGATTTTGATGCTGGAAACTCGTGATCTGCCGGGTTTTCGCGTTGGCCCGATGCTCGAAAAAATGGGCCAGAAATCCCAAGATACTTGCGAGCTTTTCTTCGAGGATGTCCGGGTTCCGGCGGCCAATCTCCTCGGTGGGCAGGAAGGGTTGGGGTTCGCGCAACTGATGTCGGATTTGCCCTACGAACGTACCCAAGTGGGCGTCCAGAGTGTCGCCATGATGGAGGGCGCGATCGCCGAAACCGTGGCCTATGTCAAGCAGCGGGAGGCGTTCGGGGCGCCCTTGCTGGCATTGCAGAATACCCGGTTCAAGCTTGCCGAGGCACAGGCGACAGCCCGTGTGTCGCGAGTGTTTCTTGACTACTGCATCGCTGCGGTGGCAGCCGGTGAGCTCGACAACGTGACCGCTGCGATGTGCAAATATTGGACGGCCGAGCGCCTACAGCAGGTATTGGATGTCTGCGTACAGATGCACGGAGGCTATGGCTACATGGACGAATATCTTATCTGTCGCATGTATACCGATGCCCGAGTTGCGCGGATCTACGCCGGCACCAGTGAGATTATGCTGGAGGTGATCGCACGCGGCCTGTAGTGGCCGTGGGGGTCAGTTGGCCTGGAAATTGCCGTTCGGGGTGGGTTTCCGGCCGTTTGGCGGACCCGCGATGATGGCGCCGGGAAAGGGTCCTTATACTCTCCGGAAGCGATTTTTCGGGTGGTCACGGATTCGCTATGGCGTCGCGGACGATTTCACTCCTGGGTGGTACCTCGATGGAGCGGCTGCTGATCAGTCTGGGGGTTGTGCTGACCGGGGTCTGGGTTTGGTCGCAGTCACGCTTTACCGCCCTTCCGGAGTCGCTGGCCTGGGTGGCGGCGCTGCTTCTATTGTGGACGCTGGGGATTCTCCTCCTCCGACGACTGAGTGCACGGCATCGGAGCACGGACGGTCGTGCCTTGCAGGCACTGTCTTTGGTCAGTCAACACCTTCCAATTGCGGTCTGGCTCGCCGATGGCCGCGGGGTGGTGGAGGCGGTCTACGCTGCGGAGCATGGGGGCGGCGGTATTCGTCGGCAGCACTTTCTGCATCAACCGCTTGCAGCGTTGCTTGCCGACAACCCCGAGCTTGCCCAGCTGGTCCAGCGGGTGCGTGCGGGGCATCGCTGTGTCGGGGACGCGGTGATCAATGGCGTGCCCTATAGGCACCGCTTCTTCCCGCGGTCTCAGAATGCGGGTTTCTTCGGTTTTACCTGTATTTCCGAGGACCTCACCCAAGCCAGGGAAGAGGCGTCGGCAGCTCGGTTGTGGCAGGCCTTGTTTGACGGAGTCGGCGACGCCGTATTGGTCCTCGATCGCCAGCGCAAGGTTGTCGCGGCCAACCCTGCGGTCAGCCAAATCACGGGTTATCGTCTTGAAGAGACGCTAGGTCGGCGAGATAGTTTGTTGCTGGCCAAGGCGCCGGGATCAAACGATTATCAGCGGATCTTCGAGCGCTTGCAGCGCGAAGATGTCTGGCGGGGCGAAACCATGATTCGCCGTCAGTCGGGGCAAGTCTGCGAGGTGCGCATGGCGGTGTGCACGGCGCGGGATGAGGCCGGTCAGGTGGCCAACTATGTGGTGATGTTTGCCGATCTCAGTCAGGCCAAGAAGACGCAGGAGGAGCTCCGTCATCTGGCCACCCACGACAACCTCACGAACTTGCCCAATCGACGTTTGTTCCTGGACCGGTTGGATCAGGGTATCCGCAGGGCCCGGCGTGAGCAGCGCCAGTTGGTGGTGTTTTTTGTCGACGTCGACGACTTCAAGGCGATCAACGATGCCCATGGCCACCATGTGGGTGATGAAATTCTACGTGAGGCGGCGGAAAGACTGCGCGGTGCGGTCCGGCAAAGCGATACCGTGGCGCGGCTGGCGGGGGATGAGTTTACCGTTCTGGCGGACAGCCCGCGGGAAGAGGCCGAAGCGCTCCTCGCCAAGGTGCAAGCTTGCTTTCATCCGCCCTTTGTCGTGGACAGCCGTTCACTGAAGGTATCCGCTAGCGTTGGCGTGGCCGTCTATCCGGAGGATGGCGCGGATATCGAGGCGTTGATGCAGCGCGCGGACAGCGCGATGTATGACGCCAAGGCGCGCCGCAGGGCTCCTGTGGCACGTGCGGCGGTGTCACCGCCGGCCTACGACGAGGGGCTCTATTTCCCGTCAGAGCTGCGCCTGGCTATTCGCCGTGGACAGCTGCGGTTGGAGTACCAGCCGCAGATCGATCTACGGAGTGGCCAGCCCGTCGGGGTCGAAGCGTTGCTGCGTTGGGAGCACCACTGTCGCGGCAATATCAATCCTGCGGAGTTTATGGAGCTGGCAGAAGAGAGTGGGATCACCGAAGCGATCGGCGATTGGACCCTAGGGCAGGTGGCACGCCAGCTCAAGGCTTGGCGGCGTTGGAAGATGCCCATTCAGCGCGTCGCGATCAATGTGGCGGTGTCGCAGATCAGAGATCCGCGCTATCCCCAGGCGGTCGCCGATGCGCTGCTACAGCAGGGTGTGCCGGCGGATGCCATTATGCTGGAGGTCGACGAGCGCGCGTATCTGCGCAATCCCGGGTTGTGTCGAATCTTCTTTGAGCGGGCCGGCCAGCTCGGCTTGGGTGTGTGTATCGACCAGTTCGGAGCCCATACGGATCGCTACGATTACATCGGTGACTTGCCGGTGGATGCCGTGAAGATCCACCAAAAGCATCTGGCGGGTGATGGCCGAGCAGACCCGCATTTTCTGCGCGCGCTTGTGGGTTTGTGCCGTGTTGCTGGCAAGACAGTCATTGCCGTTGGGGTGGAGCGCACGGCCCAGGAAACCGAGTTGTTAGCTGCGGGATGCGAGCTGGGGCAAGGCTTCCTCTATTCCCGGCCGCTCACAGCAGAAGACCTCAGGATCTACCGTCCGGCACTTTCTCGGGTCTCCGAGTTGGCATCCTGATCAGGCTGTGACCCTTCGGTCACGCCCGGGGGTGGCGCCGAGGCGGGGCTTTGGCGACCATGCGCCCCTTTTTGGTTTCACCCGGAGGCTTGGATGAGCGGGTACCGTCCTCCCCTCGAGGAAATTCTGTTTCTCGTCAACTCTGTGCTCGACTACAAGGCGATTGCCGAATTGCCTGGCTACGAGGAGGCCACCCCGGAATTGGCTTCGGCCATCCTGGCCGAGGGCGCTCGCTGGTGCGAACAGCGCTTGGCGCCGAGCAACTCGGTGGGCGACCGCGAAGGCGTGGGCTTGCAAACGCAGGGAGTAACGGTACCGGAGTCGCTGGCCGAGCTCTATGGCGAATACTGCGCGGGGGGGTGGTCCACCCTGGTGGGGGATCCTGCCTATGGTGGTCAGGGCCTGCCCCACTTGCTGGGTTTTGCCTTTGATGAAATGGTGCAGAGTGCGAACCTGAGTTTTTCATTGCTGCCGATGCTGAGCGCAGGGGTGGTCACTGCCTTGATGCGATTCGGTAGCGAAGAACAGCGATCTCTGTATCTCCCGCGACTGTTAAGCGGCGAATGGTCCGGCACAATGAATCTTACCGAGGCGGGTGCAGGTAGCGATCTGGCGGCGGTAACGACCAGGGCTGAACCCCGTGGCGACCATTATCTGATCAGCGGCCAGAAAATTTTCATCAGCTGGGGTGACCATCAGCTGGCCGATAACATCGTACATTTGGTGTTGGCGCGCACGCCCGATGCGCCCCCCGGGGTGCGCGGCATTTCTCTGTTTATCGTTCCCAAGTACCTGCACGATGCGGACGGCGCTCTCGGCGCCGCCAATGATGTCCGCGCGGTCAGTGTCGAGCACAAGCTGGGCCTGCACGCCAGTCCGACCTGTGTCCTCAGCTATGGGGATGAGGGCGGGGCGGTCGGCTATTTGGTAGGGGAGGAGAATCAGGGTTTGCCCTACATGTTCGCCATGATGAACCACGCCCGGTTAGAAGTAGGGCTGCAGGGTGTGGCTGTCGGTGAGCGGGCCTATCAGCAGGCCCTGGCCTTTGCGCGCGAGCGACGTCAGGGCGGTGCAGCCATCCTGCATCACCCGGATGTGCGACGCATGCTGATGACGATGCGCGCCTTGGTGCACGGCGGGCGCGCCCTGGCTTATTCAGCGGTTGCGCATTGGGATCACGCGTTGCATGCGACGGATTCGGCGGCCCGGGAGAGGCATCAACGCCGCGTCGATCTACTGACGCCCTTGGTCAAGGCTTGGTGCACGGAGACTGGCAACGAGGTTGCGTCTTTGGGGATCCAGGTGCATGGCGGCATGGGATATGTCGAAGAGACCGGTGCCGCGCAATACCTTCGCGATGTGAGAATCGCGGCGATTTATGAAGGCACCAACGGTATCCAGGCAATGGACCTCGTGGGGCGCAAATTACAGCGCGATGGCGGTGCCGCTGCCCGCGAATTGTTTGCCGACCTTGAGGCCGAGCTCGCGTTGGTGACCTCGGGGACGCTGGAGGCTCTCGCGGCCGGTGCGCGGCGCAGCCTCGAAGATGCCCGGGCGGGAGTGGAATTGCTGCTGACAGAGGGGGGGGAGGAGCCGGCCTTGCCCGGCAGCATAGCGTTCAATTTGCTGATGATCCTGGCCACCGCGGTGGTCGCCGTCGCATTGGTGCGCGGGGCTCGGCTCACCTTGGCGCAAGGCGGAGAAGGTCCGGCGCTGGCGCGGGTGGAGATCGCACGTTTTTTTGTGGAGCAGATCGCTCCTCGTACTGGCGCCTGGCTGAGCGCCGTGTCGAGCGGCGCCCAGACGACCATGGCGTTGGCGGACGAGCATTGGTAGTTGGACACCCATCAGCCGGCTTCGAACGCTGCGGCGACCTGGGCGCACCAGGTGCGGATGCGGACTTCGCTCAATTCGAATTCGCTGACCTCGTCCAGCGCTAAACCGAGGAAGTGGCTACCGTCCTCGGTTAGCGCTTGGGACTGAGCGAAGCGATAGCCGGCGGTCGGCCACAGGCCGGCCAGCCGGGCACCGCGGGCAGTGATTGCGCGCGCCAAGTAGCCGAGAGCATCCTGAAACCATTCCGGATACCCCTCTTGGTCGCCCAGCCCAAACAGTGCCACGTGCTTGGTTGTCCAATCGACGGTTGCCAGGTCGGGCCAGGCGCGCTCCCAGTCTTCCTGCAGCTCGCCAAAATCCCAGGTTGGAATGCCCAGAATTAGCAGAACATACTGATTGGCGGTGGCGATTGGCGTATGTGCTATGTCTAGAAGATCTACCTCGAAGCCACCCAGTGCCTCGGCAATCCGTTCGGCAGCCATTTCGGTGTAGCAGGTAGAGCTGCCGTAGAGCAACCCGATACGCCGTTGCGGTCGCGTCATTGGTCCCGGGACCCGGCAAAGGCCAGCTGTCGCCAGGCTTCATAACTGGCCACGGCGACGGCGTTGGCAAGATTCATACTGCGACTGCCAGCCTGCATGGGAATGCGTAGTCGTTGATCCGGCGGTAGTTGGGCGAGCCAGGCGTCGTCGAGGCCGCGAGTTTCGGGGCCAAACACCAGAGCATCTCCGGGTCGGAAAGCAGCATCGGTGTAGGGTGGGCCGCCGCGGGTGCTGAAAGCGAAGCAGCGGCCGTTGCCCAACGACTGTCGACAGCGCGCCCAGTCCTGGTGCACGCGCAGCGGCTGCCATTCGCGATAGTCCAGCCCGGCTCGCCGCAGACGTTTGTCGTCGAGTTCGAACCCAAGGGGTTCGACGAGGTGGAGAGCGAAGCCCGTATTGGCACAAAGGCGGATGATATTGCCGGTATTGGGTGGAATTTCCGGCTCGATCAAGACAATATTGAGCATCTTGTCGGTGGTCTCGAGGCCTCTGCGGTAGTGGACGCCTTGCCGGGCAAGACGCAGCGTGTACAATCTCCGGCGCGAACCCGCAAGGCCGGACCGACCCCAGGATCACCATTCCGCGATGCGTCTGAAGTGTATCAAACTGGCGGGTTTCAAATCCTTCGTCGACCCCACCACCGTTAATCTGCCGGGCAATCTTTGTGCGGTCGTCGGGCCCAACGGTTGTGGAAAGTCCAATATTATCGACGCGGTGCGTTGGGTAATGGGCGAAATCTCTGCGAAGCATCTGCGCGGGGAGTCCATGGCCGATGTGATTTTCAGTGGCAGTGGCACGCGCAAACCGGTTGCCCAGGCCACCATCGAACTCATCTTCGACAACTCTGCCGGCACGCTCGGGGGGCAATACGCCGCCTATGCCGAGATCTCGGTCAAGCGCCGGGTATCCCGTGATGGGCAATCCGTGTATTACCTCAATGGCAGCCGTTGTCGGCGTCGCGATGTCACCGATGTCTTTCTCGGCACTGGGTTAGGTCCGCGCAGTTACGCCATCATTGAGCAGGGCATGATCTCGCGGCTCATCGAGTCTCGGCCTGAGGATCTGCGGGTGTATATCGAGGAGGCGGCGGGGATCTCCAAGTACAAGGAGCGCCGACGCGACACCGAATCGCGGATTCAGCACGCCCGGGAAAATCTCGAGCGGCTCACTGATATCCGGGAAGAACTCGGGCGCCAGCTGGAGCGGTTGCGTCGCCAGGCGGCCGCTGCGGAAAAATATCGCGAGCTCAAGGCGGAGGAGCGGCGGATAGAGGCTGAGCACATCGCGTTGATTTGGCAGCGTCAGGATGGTGAGGCGCGTAGCGAGGAGGCGAAGATCGCCCAGCAGGAGGTGGCATTAGAGTCACTGGTTGCCGAGCGCGAAGCGGCAGCGACGGCCATTGAGCGGTTGCGTGCTAACCATGTGGCGGCCAGCGATGCCCTCAGTGAGGCACAGCGTCGCTTCTACGCGGTGGGAGCGGAGGTTTCAGCGCTCGAGCAACGGATTCAGCATGCGCGTGAACAGGCGCGCCGCCAGCGGGCAGAGTTGGAGCAGGTGGAGCGCAATTTGACCGAGGCGCGCCGTCACCGCGAGGAGGATCGCGCACGCGATCAGACCTGGCGCGCTGAGCTCGAAGAGGTCAAGCCCGCGCGTTTACGCGTGGAAGCCGCAGTCACCGAGGCCGAAGAGAGGCTGCAGACTGCGGAAGCCCATCTTCAGGAGAGCCAGCGTCGCTGTGAGGCGGAGCAGGAAGTGCGCGCGCGGGTGCAGCGGAACCTGGATCTGCTGCAGGCGCGAGTCGCCCATTTGGATGCCGCCATCGCCCGAGTCGCTGGTCGGCTGCAAAGCCAGCGCACCGAACTCCGTGGGCTGGATGAGAACCGGGGAGCGGAGGCGGCCGTTGCCTTAGCGGAGCAGCTCTCTGCCCAGGAGCGCGCGCTGGAAAGTCGGCAGGCCGAGCCAGAACGTTTGTCTCAGGAGATAACTGCTGCCCGTAGTCGATTGACGGAGATAGCCGCCGCGCTGAATGAAGAGAGAGCGCAATTGCAGCGTCTGCAGGGACGGCGGGCTGGATTGACCACGTTGCTCGACGCGGCCCGAGATACGGACAGCGATACGGCGGCTTGTTTGCGCGCCTGGTCCTTGGGAGAGGCCCGCCGGTTGGCCGATGAAGTGGGCGTCGAGCCCGGTTGGGAGCTTGCGCTGGAGACGGTTCTTGGCGATGCCCTCCAGGCTAGATGTACCCCGGATTTGGACGCCTTTGTCGAACGGTTGCCGGAGCTAGCCCGAGGTCGCTTGTGGCTACTGGAATCCGGCTCGCCGGCTGTCGTCTGCCCTGGTAGCTTGCCGCCGCTGTCAGATAAGCTCACCAAGGCGGATCAGTGGGCTGGCAGTCTGCTGGTCGGGGTGCGAGCGGCCGCAGATTTTGGACAGGCCTGGCGGCAGCGTTCGGCTTTGGGGCCGGGCGAATCTGCGATCACCCAGGATGGCATCTGGTTTGGCGCCAATTGGGTGCGTGTGGTGCGCGGCGAGGCGGACGCGGGAGGCGAGCTGCTGCATCGTCGGGAGCTCGCTGAGGTCGATGCGGAGATTGTGGAAGTCGAGCGTCGGCTGGCGGCGCAGGCTGCGCAGCACACGGCGTCGGAAGAGGAAATCCGTTCACTCGAGGAGTGTCGACGCGTTGCGGAGCGCACGTTGGCCACGGCACAGCGGGATTACGCAGAATTGCGCGCGCGGCAAAGCGCTGAGACGGCGCGTCGCCAGCAATTGGCAGAACGCCGCCGTCAGCTCGCCCGAGAGATCGAAGAAGGTGAAGCGCTGCACCGACAGGAGATCGACGAGGTCCGTGCCGCGCGCGCGGAATTGCAGGCGGGCCTGGATCAGTTGCACAGTGCCAGTCTTGCTGTAGAGGCATGTGTCGCCGAGCGCGACCGCTGCCGTGCAGTGGTTCAAGAATCGCATGATCGAGCTCGGCAGTTGCGTGCCGAGTTGCACCAACTCGACCTGCGCGAGCGGTCCTTGGTGGCCCAACTGGAGTCGCTTCAAGAGGGCGATGCCCGGCTCCAGGCTCAGATCGGCGGGCTGGAGCAGCGGCGCGGACAGCTGACGACGGAATTGGCCGGTGCGGAACAGCCGGTTCCAGAATATCAGGCCCAGCTTCAGGAGCGACTGGCGGCCCGCGTTACCGCCGAGACGGAGCTTGGTGAAGCGCGCGAGGCGGTGCAGGTGCTCGACGAGGAGCTGCGCCAGGCCGATGCCGGGCGGACCGCGGCCGAGCGCAGAGTCCAGGCCCAGCGGGACAGCTTGGAACAGTTACGCTTACGCGCTCGGGAGTTGCGGACCCGTGCCGACGCGCAACTCGAGCGCCTGGGCGCGCAAGATCAGGATCTCGATCGCGTCGTCGCAGGGTTGGCGGCGGACGCGAGCGTTGAACTCTGGGCGCACCGACTCGAAGCGCTTGAGCGCCGCATTGCGCGTTTGGGGCCAATCAACCTGGCCGCGCTCGATGAGTGTCGCCAGGAAGAGGAGCGCAAGACCTACCTCGATGCCCAAGATGCTGAGTTGCGGGACGCGCTCGACACCCTGGAGGATGCCATCCGCAAGATCGATCGAGAAACCCGGTCGCGCTTTAGGGAAACCTTCGATCGTGTCAACAACTCACTTCAGCAGTTGTTTCCCAAATTGTTCGGCGGTGGACGTGCCTATTTGGAGATGACCGGCGAGGATTTGTTGAGCACGGGGATTGCGATCATGGCGCAGCCACCGGGCAAACGAAATGCGACCATTCATTTGCTATCCGGTGGGGAGAAGGCGCTTACCGCGATTGCACTGGTATTTGGTATTTTTGAGTTGAATCCGGCGCCATTTTGTATGCTCGACGAAGTCGATGCGCCCCTGGATGATGTCAATGCCGACCGCTATGCGCGTTTGGTTCGGGAAATGTCTGAAAAAGTACAATTTATCTTCATCACGCATAACAAGATCAGTATGGAAATTGCCGGCCAGCTGCTGGGTGTTACCATGCACGAACCAGGGGTTTCCCGGCTGGTCGCAGTGGATGTGGACGAGGCGGTCCGGCTTGCGGAGGCCTGACCGAAATCATTGAACTGACGACTACGAGGTAGAGATGGAGTTTGGCCCTCGCGAGGTGCTGATCGTGCTCGGCGCTCTGCTGGTGTGCGGCATCGTGCTCGATGGCGTAAGGCGCATGCGCGCGGCTCGGCGCGGCCAGTTGCGAGGTCCTAAGCGCCAGCCGATTTTCGACGATGCGGGACTGGGCGACGATCCGCTCAATAGTGAATTGCCTTCAGGCGGAGCACGTGTTGTCGCGTATCGGGACGAGGATGCCGCTGCGGAGATTAGTGCCCAACTTCGCCGCAGTGCCGATGCGCCTGAGTACAAGCGTACCGCACCCTTTCGGGAGCGCCAGGCTCCAGAGGTCGAGTCTGGCCAGGCTTCCGCGCCGTCTGTCGAGGCCGGCGAGCAGCCGGCTGAGCCGGAGCTGGAGCCACCGTCGGATCCAACCCTGAGGCGCGTCGAGGCGGAAGCGCCAGCGACATCCGACGCGGCGCAGCAAGAGCAGCACGCGGCGCCCGAGGTGGCCTCGGAGCCGCTGGTGGCCGAACGCATCGCCGAGGATGATCTCCCGCTGTTTCGCGGTGAGCCGGCGCCGCCTCCGCCCGCGCCAGTCCGACGTGGAGGCCGGAAGCATCGCCAAGTGATCAACGGCAGTGGCCGCTCGGCAGAGCGTGAAGACGAAACGCTGCAGGCTTTGGTGCTCCATCTGATGGCGCCGCAGGGTGGGGCGTTTACGGCAGAGCCGCTATTTGATGCGTTGCAAAAAGCCGGACTGGAGTTTGGCGACCGACATATTTTTCACCGCTTTCTGGGTGCTGGGTCAGCCCGGGCGCCGAGCTTTAGTGTGGCCAATGCAGTGAAACCCGGAACCTTTGACGGGCCGGTGCGGGAGTTCCAAACGCCCGGCGTGGCGTTCTTTATGGTCATCGGCGGTCACGCCGAGCCGCTCGCCGTGTTTGACGACATGCTGGCGACCGCACGGCAGGTAGCTGGGGAACTGGGTGCCGAGCTTTGCGACGAACATCGCTCTGCACTTACCCGGCAGGTGATCGCGGATTACCGGCAGCGCATTCTCGATTACGGCCGCCGCCGGGCCCGATCGGACTGATTAGTGGGAGCCCAGCGAGATTCCGCCGACCTGCAGCAGGAGGTGACGGCACTTCGGGAGCAGCTTCATTTCCACAACCTGCGCTACTATGTGCATGACGATCCCCAAATCAGCGATGCGCAGTACGATGGGCTATTGCGGCGGCTGCAGGAGATCGAGGCTGCCCATCCAGAACTGCAGACCCCGGATTCGCCCACGCAACGGGTCGGTGCGCCGCCCCTTGCGGCGTTTGCGGCAGTCCACCACCTGGAGCCCATGTTGTCGCTCGACAACGCCTTCAGCACGGATGAGCTGCGACAGTTTGACCGTCGTCTGAGCGCACGATTGGGCGCGGAGGCGGGGCTGGCTTACAGCTGCGAGCCCAAGCTTGATGGGCTGGCGGTCAATCTCCGCTATGTGGAAGGAGTCTTGGTCAGTGGGGCGACCCGAGGCGATGGAGAAACCGGCGAAGACATTACGGCCAACCTGCGCACACTGAGAACGATTCCACTGCGATTGATGGACGCTCGGCCGCCGCGGACGATCGAGGTGCGCGGAGAGGTATACATGCCATTGCAGGGGTTTGCCGAACTCAACGCGCGCGCTGCGGACGCCGGAGACAAAGTGTTCGTCAATCCCCGCAATGCCGCGGCCGGCAGCCTCCGGCAGCTGGATCCAAAAATCACGGCGGCCCGCCCTCTGCGTTTCTGCGCCTATGGTGTGGGTGATGTGGCCGACTGGGAGGAACCCGAAACCCAGGCGCAACTACTCGCCCAGCTGCGCGATTGGGGATTCCCGATTAGTCCATTACTCGCTATTGCGCCGGGCATCGAGGCCGCAATCCAGTACTTCGAGCGACTCGCGGCGCAGCGCGGGGCGCTCGATTACGCAATCGACGGTGCCGTGTTCAAGGTGAATTGTATTCAGGACCAGCGCCGTCTCGGTGCGGTAGCGCGAGCGCCGCGTTGGGCGATTGCCTGCAAGTTTCCGGCGGAGGAGGCGACGACCCAGCTCGAAGCGGTGGAGTTTCAAGTTGGCCGTACCGGTATTCTGACGCCGGTGGCCCGGCTGTATCCGGTGTTCGTGGGTGGGGTCACGGTGGCCAATGCGACGCTGCACAATGCCGATGAAATCGACCGCTTGGGTGTCTGGATCGGGGATACCGTGGTGGTACGCCGAGCCGGTGACGTAATTCCTCAGGTGGTTCGGGTGCTGCGAGAGCGACGGCCCGCCGATGCGCGTCCCATTGCTTTCCCAACGACTTGTCCGGCGTGCGACTCGCCTTTGGAGCGGACGCCGGGAGAGGTGGCGGTGCGTTGTACCGGAGGATTGATTTGCCCGGCTCAGCGCCGTGAATCCATTCGCCATTTCGCCAGTCGCGGGGCCATGGATATCGAGGGTTTGGGGGAAAAGCTGGTGGAGCAATTGGTTTCCCAAAACCAGCTTGAGACAGTGGCCGATTTGTACCGGTTGACCCGCGAACAGCTGCTAGGATTGGAGCGCATGGCCGAAAAATCGGCTACCAATTTGCTGGCCGCCATCGATGCTTCTCGCCAGACTACTCTGGCGCGCTTTCTCTATGCACTGGGTATTCGCGAAGTCGGCCAGGCGACGGCAAAGCGGCTGGCACGGGAATTCGGCTCGCTGGACGCTTTGATGGCCGCGGACGCGGTGCGGCTTCAGCAGGTGCGTGACATTGGTCCGGTGGCCGCCGATCACATCTGCCGATTTTTCGAAAACCCACACCATCGTGCGGTCATTGCTGCGCTGCGTCAGTCCGGAATTCATTGGCGGGAAGAGCGCCCCGCTCCCGCAGGGGAATTGCCTTTGGCGGGCCAGACTTGGGTTCTCACCGGTGCCCTCGAGCAGCTGACGCGCGAACAGGCGCAGGAGCGCCTGGAGGCGCTCGGCGCCAGCGTGGCGAGCAGCGTCTCCCGGCAGACCCAAGTGGTGGTCGCCGGGGCGCGTGCGGGGTCCAAGTTGACCAAGGCCCGGCAGTTGGGGGTCGAAATCATCGATGAACCGGAGTTCCTGCGGCGACTGGAATACAATGCCGGGCTTTGAACAGTAGGAGGAAAGCCTTGGCCATGAGTGATTCGGGGAGCTAGTCCCGCGCGTCGCTGTGGTGGCCGATGGTTTGGCGGAGCCCGGTAATGGACAGTGAAGCGATCATCTATGGTTGCATCAAGGATTGCATCGCCCGTGCGGATGCGCGCGAACGCCTGCGCGCTAACCATGAGGCGATTGCTGCACTGCCGTCTGCGGAGACGTGGCCGCTGATCAGCCGCGAAATGTTCGGCGCATCCCGAAATGCGCAGCTGCTCAGTGGCCCGCAGACCGAGGTGGTTCATTTCGGCGCTGCCTACCAGGGCATCGAATACGAGTGGGAACTATGGATGCGGGAGTTCGAAGCATTGTTGGCACGCATGTTCTGGGTGTCGGCGACGGTCCATCTCGAAACCGAGCTCTCGGGAACCCACTCGTTCTACTGGGAGAGTACGGGCGACGGTCACCGGCCGGGGGAAAGTCAGTTGCAGGTGCGCTGCGAATGGAGCCGGGAACTCTGAGTCGGCGCCGTGCCGGACGGCGCTGAGCGGCCGCCGGCGCGGCGTTTCCGCTGGTATCTGGGGGGCATCGGTGCCGGTGCGGCGGCGATGGGTCTTCAGGTGGTGGTATTCCCCTGGATTTTGGTGGGTTGGTTGCAGGAGGCGCCCGATCGTGTCGGTCTCGCCCAAACCGCGGTATTGGTTCCCAGCCTGCTACTGATCCTCCTCGGCGGCGCCATTTCCGACAATCGTCACCTGGGTACGTACCTACGCGGCCTCTTTCGAGTGTATGCGCTGCCCTGCGGGGTGTTGTTGTGGGCCGCTTTCACCGGTCGTCTGACTTATCCGTTGCTGCTGCTGTTCGGGATTTGCTACGGCACCATCACAGCCTTTGTACAGCCGGCGCGAGAGGGTCTGTTGCCGCAGCTCTACCGCGGTGACCTACAGCGGGCCGTCGCGCAGTCGACCTTCGTCCAGTTTGCGGCGCAAAGCGTGGGTATCCTCGCCGCAGGCCAGTTTGATCGGATCGGCTTACCACTGTTGCTCGCCATCCAGATCCTGCTGTTCTTGATCGCGGGAAGTTTGTTTCAGCGTAGCCAACCGGCGCATGAGGGCCGTCAGCCCAATGTCCGCGGTGACCCTGTACGGATTCGCTCTGGGCTGGCCGAGGTTTGGAGGTTACCCCGGCTGCGGGCCTTGATGCTGGTAGTCAGTATCACGGGCTTTTTCGGTTTCGGTGCCTATCTGGTAGCGGTCCCTTTGATGGTGCGAGAAATTTACCGGGGTGGGGCCGAGCTATTCGCCGGCGTACAGCTGTGCTTTACCCTAGGGGTATTGGCGGCCAATCTCTTGTTCATGCGCCGCGGTGCCGTGCTGGCGCGTCCGGGGCGGCGGCTGATTCTGAGTCTCTTTGGACGCGGACTGATTTTGCTTGCCATGGCCACGCACCTGCCAGCTTGGGCGCTGTTCCCGGTGGTGCTGCTCTGGGGCTTGTTTTCCGGGCAGGCCATTACACTGGGGCGCGTGCTGACCCATACCTTGGCGCCGGACACCCATCGCTCCCGGGTAGTATCGGTCTATCAGTTGGCATTCTTCGGAACCGCGCCGATTGGCGCCTGGCTTACCGGTGAGGTTATCGCTGGCGCCGGGGTGCGCCCCGCGCTGGCGTTGTTGGGGGCTTGTACTTTGGTGGCTTCGGTGGCCGCGACCTGGACGCCGGTGTGGGGTGCCGAGGGTGGAAGGCCACGAGACCGGCGGTGACCGCCACATTCAGCGATTCCACGCCACGCGCCAGCGGCACCGACAAACGGTGGTTGGCGAGGGCGGCGACTTCCGGCGACACGCCCTCGGTTTCGTTGCCGAGGACATAGATAATGCTTCGCGTGGGCTGAAAGGTGGCTAGGGGTTGGCGCCCGTCGGCGGCCAGTACTGCAATCTCGGCGCCTGCGGCGCTCAGCGCTCGCAATGCTACCGGAAGGGATTCACACCGCCACAGGGGGCATTGGAATAACGTGCCGGCGCTGGCTTTGATGACTAACGGTGATAAGGGCGCTCCGCCCGTGCGGGGTAGAAGCAGGCCGTCGAGTGGGCTAGCGCACAGGGTGCGGATGATCATGCCCAAATTTTGGGGGTTGGTAATGCGATCGAGCGCCACCAGCGCCAGGGTTCGGGTGGGCGAACTGGCGAGCAGGTCTTCGTAGTCGCCATGACTGGGGCAATCGATATCTGCGGCAACCCCCTGATCCTGGCGACCGTTCTTAGAGATGCGCGCCAATGCCGCGCGGTCATGGTGGCAGATCTCGATGCCGCGCCCAGTTGCCAAGGTTCGGATTTCGGTGATGAGAGCGTCCGGACGATTACTCTGTGACAGATGCAGCCGATGTATTCGGAGAGATGGGTTGCGCAATACCTCGAGCACGGGTTTGCGTCCGTAAACGGTGATCAGCCGTTCGTAAAAACGCTTCTTGTCGAGATAGCGCATCGGGGCCGAGACCTAGTTAAACGATCGGCCGCGAGAAATCGCCTGGCGCAGTCTCAACCGGGCGACAGGCATTGGCGATAGGCCCGGACGGTGGCAGCCAAGCCCAAGGCCAGCGCGTCCACGATTAGCGCGTGGCCGATGGACACTTCCAGGAGTCCAGGGAGCGCTTGCGCAAAAGCGGACAGATTCTGCAGATTGAGGTCGTGGCCGGCGTTGATGCCGAGCCCAAGGGCTTGCGCGTGGGCCGCGGCGCTTCGATAGCGTTCGAGTTCGCTCGTGGCGCCCTGGGCCCAGGCGGCGGCGTAGGGTCCGGTGTACAGCTCGATCCGTTCCGCACCGAGGGCGGCGGCACGTTCGATCTGGCGCAGATCGGGGTCCATGAACAAGCTGACACGGACGCCCAGCGACCGGCAGTGTTCGAGGATGGGCCGTAGCGCGTCGCCGTCTCGGTCGAGGTCGAATCCGTGGTCGGAGGTCAGTTGATCGGCCGTGTCGGGTACCAGGGTGCATTGCTGTGGGCGGGTGTCGGCCACGAGTGCCAATAGGCCGGGGTAGCCAGGTTCTGCTGGGGCGAACGGATTACCCTCGATATTGAATTCGCAGCCTGGCCGTGAGGCCACCAATGCGGCGAGACGGTGGACGTCGTCCGGGCGGATATGACGCCTGTCCGGGCGAGGGTGCACGGTGATGCCATCGGCGCCGGCGTCGAGGCATACCGCACCATGGGCTACTACATCGGGATAATTGCCGGGGCGCGAGTTGCGCAGCAGCGCGATCTTATTGAGGTTGACGCTCAGCGCGGTCATCGGTGTCGGCCTCCACGCGGTGGATTTCGTGAATCACAATGGGTTCGCGCGGCACATGAGTGAAGGGGCCGCCGGCATTGGTGATCGCACGAGAACCGATGTGCTCGACGATCTCCATGCCGGCTACGACGCGCCCGAATACGGTGTAGCCGGGTTGGTCGCCCTTGGCATCTAGAAAGGCATTGTCGGCGAGGTTGATATAAAACTGCGTGCTGGCGCTGTCGGGATGCTGGGTTCGTGCCATGGCGAGGGTACCGCGCTCGTTGCCGAGCCCCCCCACCGATTCGTTCACTACCGAGGTTCCCGTTGCCCGGGGCTTGCGGTCGACGTCGAAGCCCCCCGCCTGGATAACGAAGTTTTCGACGACCCGGTGAAATTGCAGCCCTTCGTAGAAGCCGTCGTCTACGTGGCGCAGGAAGTTGGCGACGGTTTTGGGTGCCAAGTCGGGACGTAGGGCGATACGGATGTCGCCGGCGCTGGTTTGCATAACCACGACGGGGTGGTCTGGGGGCGAACGGTGTTCGGTCGCCGCCAAAATGGAGGAGGGTAAGAGGAGGCTGAGGACGGTGAGTAAAGTGCCAAGTTTCAACGCCATTCTGAATATCCTCTGCGTTTGGGTTTGATGCGTGGCAGGAGGGCGCTGAGTATCGCGCCTAGCGCTACCAGTAATCCGCCGTAGAAAAACCAGCGTTGCAATTCATTGCGCTCCAGTTGCTCCAATCGTGCCTGCAGCACATCTACCTCGGATTGCAGGATCTTATTGTGCTTAAGTAGCTCCTGGTTTTGGGCATGGAGTTGCAATGCGTCGCCGGACAGATCCCGTATCTCTTCGAGCTCAGCGTCCAGTGCGTCCTTGGTCTCCGTCAGTGCCTCGATGGTTCCGCTCAGTTGCGTAGCCTCGTCGGTGAGGGTGTCGGCACGATCACGCAGGGTTTGGTTTTCCACGCGCAGGCGTTCGGTTTCGCGGGTCAACAAATTCAGTCGATCGCGGGCGATGGGCTGGTTGATCAAATATTGATTGGGTAGCCAGCCCTCAAGTCCCTCGGGGGTGGAGACCCGGGTCCAGCCCTCGCGGGTTTCGGAAACTGCCAAGCGGGTTCCGGATTTCAGTCCGCGGTGCACGATACGACAGTTGCCGCACGGCGTTTCTCGCAGCGGCACCCGGATTTCATCGATGATGTAGGCTTGGGCTGCTAACGCGGGGGGCGTTGGAATCAGCCAGAAACAGAGAGTAGCGGCGCTGGCTAGCAGCCGGTATGGAATGGAAAAACGCATCAGGGTAAAACTCTCTTGAACGGCTTGACAGTGACCTTTGCGTAGACTCCGGCGACGGCATAGGGGTCTGCTGCCGCCCAGGACTCGGCCTCCTCGAGTGAGGCAAATTCGGCGATCACCAGACTACCGGAAAACCCGGCCGCGCCGGGGTTTTCACTGTCGATAGCCGGTGTCGGCCCCGCGACCAGCAGCCGACCCGCATCGCGGAGGCGCTCTAGTCGCGCCAAGTGAGCCGGACGAGCTTGGCGCCGTGCGTCGAGACTGTTGGGGTGATCCTCACAAATCAATGCATACCACATGTAGGACTCCTCACTGACGGCCATGGGCGCCGCGGATGATGTCTTCCAACCCCAGTCCCGTGAGCTGTGTGATGCGTCGGAAGAGATAAAATAGGGCTCCCGCCATCACCGCAGTCGCGGGCAGTGCGATCAATGGATAACTCAGCGCGGTCAGCCGGCCGAGTTGTTGGTTGTACTCAAGGCTGCCGGCGGGCGCCGTGACGATGGTGCTGGCGAGCACGTAATTCAGGATCGCCGACAAAAAGAATGAAGCTGCGAGGAGCCCGGTGGCGCGCCGCATGACCCGCTCGAAGCCGGCAGTAGCGCCCCGCACTTCCAGTGCGTGCTGGACACGGTGGGTATCCACTACGGCCTCGTTAAACAAGAGGCTCTGGACTAAGGGCCAGCGCGTCTTTAACGAGGCAAGCACGGCGATCCCCAGCAGCCCCGGGATCGCTGCCTCTTTGACCGCCAGATAGCCCGGTGGCAACTCCAGGAGACTGATGCCGCCGGTGAGTAAGACGCTGATGAGACCGAGCGCAGAGAAGAGGTTATATTTCCGCCGCCGCCAGAAATCCCAGGCGCCATAGCCCAGCGGAAAGGCCAGCGCCAGGAGCAGGGCGCCCGTTGTGCCCAGTGCCGCGTCGCCGCTCAGCTTAGTGAGAATCAGTGTTGGCGCGACGATATTGAGCCCGATATTGAGTAACAGGCTCTCGCGTGCGGGGGGAGGTTGTACTGTGGTGTGCATCGACAGACCAGTGGCGCAGACGGGCGGGGATTCTACCGGTTTGACCGAGCAGGGCACAGGTGGTGTCGTCTGGCTCGCAATTCCGGCGACGCGGTCCTATAGTGCGGCGCGTGCCGGGCACAATTCGGGCACAGGGCTTTGGAGCGCAATGTGGACAGGTTGTACATTCATCCCGACAACCCGCAGTCGCGGCTGGTGCGCCAGGTTGCGGACGTGCTGCGCAGGGGCGGTCTGGTAGCGTTTCCCACCGATTCAGCCTATGCCTTGGGGTGTCGCCTCGGGGACAAGGAGGCGGTGGATCGGATTCGGCGTATCCGCGCGCTAGATAAGCACCACAATTTTACCCTGATGTGTCGCGATCTCTCCGAACTGGGCAGCTACGCTAAGGTCGACAATCAGGTGTTTCGTTTGCTGCGGGCCAACACCCCGGGGCCCTATACTTTTATTCTCAATGCGACCTCCGAGGTGCCGCGCCGGCTGATGCATCCCAAACGCAAGACCATCGGCCTGCGCGTGCCAGATCACCGCATAGTGCAGATGTTGCTTGAGGAGCTGGGCGAGCCGCTGATGAGCGTCACCTTGATTTTGCCTGGTGACAGTGAGCCGCTTTCGGATCCCGAGGACATTTGTGAGCGATTGACAGGCCAGGTTGAATTACTGGTGGATGGGGGGTTTAGCGCCCTAGAACCGACCACGGTGATCGATCTCAGCGGTGAGTTGCCGGTGTTGACCCGGCGCGGTGCGGGCGATCCCGAACCCTTTGGCTGTGGCTGAATCGGTTCCGGACGCCCTCAACTGCCTATAATGACACCCGTCCCGCCACCGGAGGACACTGTGAGCGCCAGAGAACCCCAGCCGCTGCCGAGCCTCGGGACGGCGCCCGAGCAGCAGGAGTTGCCACTGGCCGTTGTGCTCGGCGAGCGCGTGATGGAGCTCCCGGCGGATCTCTACATCCCCCCCGATGCGCTGGAAGTGGTCCTGGAGACCTTCGAGGGCCCGCTGGATTTGCTGCTTTACTTGATCCGGCGCCGGAATCTCGACATTTTGCTGATTGATGTCGCAGAAATTACTCGGCAATACATCCAATACATCGCGATGATGGAAGCGATGCGCTTTGAGTTAGCCGCCGAATACTTGGTGATGGCTGCGATGCTCGCGGAAATCAAGTCGCGAATGCTGCTTCCCCGCCAAGCCGAGGTCGAAGAAGAAGATGACCCGCGTGCGGAGCTGATTCGACGTTTACAAGAATACGAGCGATTCAAGGCCGCCGCAGTGGCCCTCGATGAGCTGCCGAGATTGGAGCGAGATCTCTTTCGGGCGGTGTTGCCGGCGCCCGACTGTGCCCCCCAGCGGCCACATCCTCAGGTGGATCTGCGTGAGATTCTAGTGGCGCTGGCCGGCGTGATGGAACGTGCGCGGCTTCAGGAACACCACCATGTCCGCTTTGAAGCCCTGTCCACCCGGGCGCGGATGGCCGATATTCTCGACCGCCTCCGTGAAGGAGGCTTCGTCCCCTTCGTCGCGTTGTTCCAGGTGGACGAGGGGCGGCGCGGTGTAGTTGTCACCTTTCTGGCCATCATGGAGCTGGTTAAGGAACACCTCATCGAGATCGTTCAGGCCGAGCCGTTTGGGCCATTGCACGTCACCGGGAGTCGAGCCGATGTCCCAGGATCCTGAGCAACTGCGTCGCATTGTCGAGGGTGCTTTGCTGGCCGCCGGGCGCCCCTTGGACATTGCCGAATTACAGCAACTGTTCGATCCCCTGCAACAGCCTCAGTCGGAGGAAATTCATGCGACGTTGGCTGATATCTCCGCGGACAGTGCTGGGCGCGCGTGGGAATTGCGTCGGACTGCGAGCGGTTATCGCCTCCAGATACGGGCTGAGCTCGCGCCCTGGATCAGTCGTCTATGGGAAGAAAAGCCCCGACGCTATAGTCGCTCGCTGTTGGAGACCCTGGCATTGATCGCCTACCGACAACCGGTAACACGCGGGGATATCGAGGCAGTGCGCGGGGTTGCGGTCAGTTCAGATACCGTCCGGACGCTGGTGGAGCGCGAGTGGATTCGAGTCGTCGGACACCGAGACGTCCCTGGCCGGCCGGCTTTGTACGCTACCACACGGCAATTTCTCGACTACTTCAATCTTTCCAGCCTCGATGAACTGCCGCCCTTAGGTGAGCTACAAGAGCTTGCGTTTGCCGATGGCCTAGAGTTGGCGGTCAAAGATGCGAACGCCTCGGCACCGGATGCCCCGGAGTCGATGGAATCCCCTGCTATGGAGCCTTCGCGCGAAGTATGAGCGAGAAACTACAGAAAATCCTCGCTGCTGCCGGCCTTGGCTCGCGCCGCGAGTTGGAGGATTGGATCCGCGCCGGGCGGATTACCATCGACGGCCGGATCGCGACGTTGGGGGATCGCGCCAACCGGGATGCGCTGATCTGCGTGGACGGCAAGCGGCTCGCGGTACCGAACACCGCAGTCCCCCGGGTGCTGGTCTACAACAAGCCCGAGGGCGTAGTTTGCACGCGCAGCGATCCCCAGGGGCGGCCGACCATTTTCGACAAATTGCCGCGGTTGCGCTCCGGGCGTTGGGTGGCCATCGGTCGACTGGATATCAATACAACGGGACTATTGTTGCTGACCACTGATGGCGAGTTGGCCAACCGTCTGATGCACCCGACAGCCGGTATCGAGCGGGAGTACCGGGTGCGGGTGCGTGGCCCGGTGACGCCGGAGGTGCTGCGGCGCCTGACCGCTGGTGTAGATCTTGACGACGGCCCGGGGCGTTTCGAACGCATTCAAGCCGGCGCGGGCGAAGGGGCCAACCGTTGGTTCTCTGTAGTGCTGCGCGAGGGTCGCAACCGCGAGGTGCGTAGGCTCTGGGCGTCTCAAGGTTGCACGGTAAGCCGCTTGAAGCGGATCCGTTACGGGCGGGTTGCGCTACCTTCTTGGGTGCGTGTCGGCCAGTGGGTAGAACTGCCTCCCGGCGAGGTCACTCGGCTGTATGCAGATGCTGGGCTGCCGCGACCGCGAATTGCCGGCCAGGCTGCGAAGCTTCGCGACTTGGCAAGGCGCGAAAAGCGCCTACGCGCTGGCGGCCGCCGGCGCGGATCGACTCACTGAGCGTCGAGGGATTGACCCGTGACCGTGGCGCTATCGGAGCCCATCAAGTAGAGGTAGGCGGGCATGATCTGCTCGGGCGTGCTCAGCGTCAGCGGATCCTCGGCCGGATAGGCTTCGGCGCGCATGGCGGTGCGAGTGGCCCCAGGGTTGATGCAGTTCACGCGGATAGTACTGGTGTGTTCCAACTCGGCCGCCAGAATCTGACTGAGTCCCTCGACGCCAAATTTAGACACCGCGTAGCCTCCCCAAAATGCTCGGCCTTGGCGGCCGACCCCTGAGGAGGTAAAGAGAACGGAAGCCGATGCGGACTGACGCAGTGCCGGCAACATCGCTTTGGTGAGTAGAAACGCGGCGGTGAGGTTGACCTGCAGCACCTGCTGCCAGCTGGCGAGGCTGTAATTGCCGATGCTCGTGCGCTCGCCCAATGCCCCGGCGTTGTGCAATAAACCATCGAGGCGGCCGAACTCTGCCAGGATGCGTTCCGCCAACTCCCGGTAGTCGGCTTCTGTGGCGGTCTCTAGGCACAATGGCGCAATGGCTGGCTGGGGTCCGCCGGCAGCGATGATGTCGTCATAGACCCGCTCGAGTTTTGCTGTCGTGCGGCCACAGAGCAGCACGCTCGCGCCGTGGGCGGCGAACGCCATGGCCGCAGCGCGGCCGATGCCCGCCCCGGCTCCGGTAACCAGCACGATTCGACCCTCCAGCAGTGTGGGGGGAGCGACATAGTGGCGTGGGTCGATAGCAGCCATCAGCGGATCTCAGAACAGTAGTTCGTGGAGTTGGTTGGCGTGGTCGATGCGGTGATGGGCCTGCCACCCGTTCGGATCTTCGCCGGCCTCCAGATAGCCGTAGGTAGCCGCCACGGTGATGGTGCCGGCGGCGCGGCCGGCTTCGATGTCCCGGCTGTGATCGCCGATCATGATCGCTTGGTCGGGTGTCACGCCGAGCTGGCTGCATGCCAGCAGAACGGCTTCCGGATCCGGTTTGGGTTTGCCGACGTGGTCGGGGCAGATGATGACCCCGGGGCCTGGGCGAAAGGCCATGTCCTCGAGCAGTGGCAGGGCGTAGGTGCTGGGCTTGTTGGTGACCACGCCCCAGGGTACTCCGCTGTCGCCGAGCTTGGTCAAGAGTTCGACGATTCCGGGGAACGGTTGGGTATAGCGTGACAGATTGGCACGGTAAATCGTGAGGAACTCTGTGCGTACCGCCTCGAACATGGCGTCTTGCGGCGTGCAGTCGAAAGCTCGAGCCACCAGTCCGGCGGAGCCGTCGGTGACGATGGCACGGATCTCGTCTTCCGGCAGCCGAGGGCGACCGCGACGCTCGAGTAGGTGGTTGAGACACCAAGCGAAATCGGGCGCGGTGTCCAGTAGCGTGCCGTCGAGATCGAACAGCACGGCGCGGTAGCGGCTCATTCCGTGCTTCCGAGGGCTTCACGAACGGTGTGAACGAGGTAATTCACATCGACATCGCCGTCGTGCAGGCTGTAGTTGCGGGTTAATGGGTTATAGCGCAGCCCGGTCATATCGCGTACCTCGAGATCGGCATTGCGACACCAGGCGGCGAGTTCTGCCGGGCGGATGAAGCGTGCGTAAGTGTGGGTGCCCTTCGGTAACAGCCCGAGGAGGTACTCGGCACCGACGATGGCGAACAGGAATGATTTGGGATTGCGGTTGATAGTGGAAAAGAACACCTGTCCGCCGGGCTTGGCCAAACGTCCACAGGCCGCGACCACTGCTGCGGGATCCGGGACATGCTCGAGCATCTCCAAGCAGGTGACGATATCGAAGCTACCGGGCTCCTCCTCGGCCAATTGTTCCACTGCGACACGGCGATAGGCCACCTCGATACCGGACTCGATGCTGTGCAGGCGTGCGACCGCGAGGGGCGCCTCGCCCAGATCAATACCGGTAACGGTCGCGCCGCGCCGTGCCAAGGCTTCCGTGAGTATGCCGCCACCGCAGCCGACGTCCAGTATCCGGCGCCCGGCGACGGGGGCGCGTTCGTCGATCCAGTTGGCGCGCAGCGGGTTGATCTCGTGCAGTGCACGAAATTCACTCTCGCGGTCCCACCAGCGCGATGCCAGCTGTTCGAAGCGGGCGATTTCAGCGGGGTCTACGTTGTCAGTGGGATCGATATCCGACATGAGGTGATCGGCTCAGGCTGTGGTTTCGGCCAACCGCGCCTGCCAGTCGCGGGTGCGCTCGGTGATGGCGGCAAGATCCAGCGTTTGCAGGCGGCGAGCGCTGAGTAGTGGCCGGCCCTGGACCCAGACATGGCTGACTCGGGCGCCACTGCCAGTGTAGGCCAGCTGGGAAACGGGATTATACAGGGGCATGGCGCTAGGCTCGCAGAGGTCGACGGCGATGAGGTCCGCGGATTTGCCGGGTTCTAGACTGCCGATTTCGCTCTCCAGTCCCAATGCGGTAGCGCCGCCCAAAGTGGCCATTTCGATCACTTCTGCTGCCGTAAGTCGTGTGGGGTCGCCGCTGAAACCCTTGGCGATCAACGCCGCAACGCGCGCCTCCATAAAGAGGTCGAGGTCGTTGCCGCTGGCCGCGCCGTCGGTACCCAGGCCGACGGGGATGCCGGCGTCGCGCAGGCTTCCCGCCGGGCAGAAGCCACTGGCCAGCTTGAGATTGGAGCGCGGGCAATGGATCACGCGAGCCCCGGTGGTGGCAAGCAATTCGATGTCGCTGGGTACCACTTGGGTTAGATGCACGCACTGGGTGCCGGGTCCGAGTAGGCCGTGGCGCACCAGTCGAGCGATGGGCCGCTCGCCGTGCTCGGCAAGGGCGCCGTCGACCTCCTCCGCGGTTTCGTGCAGGTGGATATGGATCTGCGCCTCGAGCTCCCCGGCATAGCGCGCAATGCGCTCGAATGTGTTGTCGCTGACGGTATAGGGAGCGTGCGGCCCGAACGCGACGCGCAATAGGGGGTCGCCTTTGAGTTCATCGTACAACGCCAGACCTTTGTGCAGGTATTCGGCGGCATCGGTGGCCCAGGGAGTGGGAAGCTCCAAAATGGGGAAGGCGATTTGGGCGCGCAGTCCCGCCTGGCGTGTGACAGCGGCGACCACATCGGGGAAGAAATACATATCGGCAAAACAGGTCGTGCCGCTAGTAATCATTTCGGCGGCGGCAAGGCGGGCGCCATCGGCGACGAATGCCTCGCTTAGCCAGCGCGCTTCCGCCGGCCAGATCTTGCTTTCCAGCCACGCCCGAAGGGGTAGGTCGTCGGCGTAGCCGCGCAGCAGCGTCATGGGTGCATGGCCGTGCGCGTTGACCAAGCCAGGCATCAGCAGGCTATTGGGCAGATCCCGGGTTTCGGTTGCTTGATAGCGGCGTGCGGCCTCCTCGCGCGGCAGCAGGTCCAGGATGCGCCCGTCCCGGATCACGCAAGCACAGTCTCGGTAACTGGCTCCACGCGGCAGCACGGGCACTACCCAGGCGGCGGAGACCACCAGATCGGCCGGCTGTGGTGGCTGGAGGACTGTCATGGCGGCGCAGTATAACGCGGCCGGAGGCAGGGGCGCCTATGCTACAATGCGGCGCCTTTTTTAGTGCGCCGGCGGCCCTTCTGGGCCATCCCTGCGGCTCCGCCAAACCGGATGAAGTGATACCCCCATGGGTGAGTTGATCGCCAGAGAAATCTTTCCCGTCAATATCGAGGACGAGTTGCGCAAGTCTTACCTGGATTACGCCATGAGCGTGATCGTGGGGCGCGCTCTGCCGGACGTCCGCGACGGGCTCAAACCCGTTCATCGCCGGGTGCTGTATGCGATGAGCGAGCTGAATAACGACTGGAATCGCCCCTACAAGAAGTCGGCTCGGGTGGTCGGCGACGTGATCGGTAAATACCATCCCCACGGGGATTCCGCCGTGTACGACACCATAGTGCGCATGGCACAGCCTTTTTCGCTGCGCTATCCCCTAGTCGATGGGCAGGGCAACTTCGGCTCCATCGACGGTGACGCACCAGCGGCCATGCGGTATACCGAGATCCGCATGGCCAAGATTGCGCATGCGCTGCTTGCCGACCTAGGCCAGGATACGGTTGATTTCGTTCCCAACTACGATGAAACCGAGCAGATCCCGGCGGTACTCCCAACCCGGATCCCCAATCTGCTGGTCAACGGCTCATCGGGGATCGCCGTGGGGATGGCCACCAATATTCCGCCGCATAACCTTTGCGAAGTGGTCGCTGCCTGTTTGGCGCTGCTCGATGACCCAGAGATCGGGGTCGATGAGTTGATTGAATTGGTCCCGGGACCGGACTTCCCGACTGCGGGCATCATCAATGGCCGCGCGGGCATCGTCCAAGCCTATCGCACCGGCCGCGGACGCATCTTGGTGCGCGGCCGGGCCCGGGTGGAGCCGATGGAGCGCGGCGATCGCGAGCAGATCGTGATCACCGAAATTCCCTACCAGTTACAGAAAACGCGTTTGATTGAGCGCATCGCCGATCTGGTGAAGGAGCGAAAGATCGAGGGCGTCGCGGAATTGCGCGACGAATCCGACAAGGACGGCCTGCGGGTGGTCATTGAGCTCAAGCGTGGCGAGGTTGGCGAAGTGCTGCTCAACCAGCTCTATGCGCAGACGCAGCTCGAAACCGTGTTCGGCATCAATATCGTCACCCTGGTTGACGGTGAGCCCAAGATTCTCAATCTCAAGGAGCTTTTGGAGGCATTCCTCCGCCATCGCCGGGAGGTGGTCACCAGGCGCACCCTGTACCTCCTGCGTCAAGCCCGGGAGCGCGGTCATGTGCTGGAAGGGTTGGCGGTGGCGATTGCCAACATCGATCCGGTGATCGAGTTGATCAAGGCATCGGCGAGTCCGGCCGAGGCTCGCGCCGCGCTGTTGGCTCAGGCTTGGGAGCCCGCCGCAGTGATGCCTTTCTTGAGCGCCGCCGGTCACGAAGCCAGTCGCCCCGAGGGGGTGGATTCGACGTGCGGTTTGCGCGACGACGGCTACCACCTGTCCGAGGCACAGGCACGAGCGATTCTTGAGCTGCGCCTGCACCGGCTGACGGGGATGGAGCATGCCAAGCTGCTCGAGGAATATCGTGAAAAGTTGGAGGAGATTCGCGGTTATCTGGAAATCCTCGAGAATCCTGAGCGACTCAAGGTCGTCATTCGTGAAGAGCTCGAAGAAGTGGGTCGGGATTTCGGCGATCCACGGCGAACCGAGATTCTGGCCTCCCAGCTCGATCTGACCGCTGAGGATCTGATCCCAGAAGAGGAGCGGGTGGTCACCATTTCGCACGCCGGTTACGCCAAGAGCCAAGCGCTGGTCGACTACCAGGCGCAGCGGCGCGGTGGAACCGGTCGGTCAGCGACGGCGGTCAAGGAGGAGGATTTCGTCGAGCGCTTGTTGGTCGCCAATACCCACGCCACGGTGCTGTGTTTTACCAGCGTAGGAAAAGTGTATTGGCTGAAAACGTATCAAATACCGCTCGCCAGCCGCGGTGCCCGGGGTCGGCCGCTGGTCAATCTATTGCCGCTTGAGGAAGGAGAGCGGGTGACGGCGGTGCTGCCGGTCAACGAGTATCGGGCAGACCACTATGTCTTTATGGCGACTGCTGGCGGGACCATCAAAAAAGTCTCGCTTGAAGCTTTTTCGCGTCCGCGCAGCGTGGGTTTGCGCGCGCTAGAGTTGGAGCCCGGGGACAGTTTGATCGGTACGGCGATCACCAATGGCGATCAGGATGTGATGCTGTTCTCGAGTGCCGGAAAGGCCGTCCGCTTCCACGAGGGCGATGTCCGGGCGATGGGCCGCTCCGCCCGCGGCGTGCGCGGCATGCGCTTCCCGGAGGGAGAGCGCATGATTGCCTTGATCATCCCCGAGCCGGGGCGACAGGTTCTCAGCATCAGTGCAAACGGGTACGGCAAGCGTACCGGGCTTGACGAATTCCCGGTCCACCGTCGCGGCGGGCAGGGCGTGATTGCCATGCAGACTTCCGAGCGCAATGGGGCTTTGGTCGGCGCCGTTCAGGTAGGCGTCGGCGACGAAATTATGCTGATTTCGGATCAGGGGACTTTGGTGAGGACCCGGGTCGGGGAAATTTCAGTGCTCGGGCGTAATACCCAAGGCGTGCGGTTGATCCGGGTGCGCGATGGCGAGCATCTGGTCGGGGTTGCCGTGGTGAGTGACGCTGGCGAGCAGGCGGAGGATTGACGTGGGCACCGCAGCGGACAACGGGGACGACGAGCTGACGGCGTTGCGTCGTCGTATCGACGCCTTGGATCAGCAATTGCTCGATTTGCTGAGCGAGCGCGCCCGGGCTGCTCAGGAGGTGGCCGCCGTCAAGACCGCGCGGGGCGATACGCACTTCTATCGCCCCGAGCGAGAGGCGCAGGTGCTGCGAGCGGTCAAGGAGCGCAACCCGGGCCCGTTGTCCGGAGAGGAGATGGCACGGCTGTTCCGCGAGATCATGTCGGCCTGCC
This sequence comes from Porticoccaceae bacterium, assembly GCA_041594335.1. Lineage (GTDB taxonomy): Bacteria > Pseudomonadota > Gammaproteobacteria > Pseudomonadales > Porticoccaceae > JAGPUQ01. The sequence continues at coordinate 75,014 of JBFHML010000001.1, read as the reverse complement.
TGGCGTTGGAGCAACCGATTCAGGTGGCGTTTTTGGGGCCGGAGGGAACCTTTACTCAGGCTGCCGCGGTGAAACATTTTGGTGATTCTGCCCGGGTAGTTCCGCTGCCGGCGATTGATGAGGTTTTCCGCGAGGTTGCTGCGGGGGCGGTCGATTATGGTGTGGTGCCGGTGGAAAACTCCACCGAGGGCGTCGTCAACCACACGCTGGATAGCTTTATCGAGTCCAGTCTGCAAATTTGTGGTGAGGTAGAGTTGCGTATACATCACCATTTGTTAATTGGGCCGAACACGCGCCCGGATGCCATCAGTCGTGTGTATTCCCACCCGCAGTCGTTGGCGCAGTGCCGCAAGTGGCTCGATGCCCATTTGCCGCGTGCCGAGCGCATTACGCTCAATAGCAATGCCGAGGCCGCCCGCCGGGTGTCCGGCGAGTGGAGTTCAGCGGCCATCGCCGGGGCGATGGCCGAATCCCTGTATGGGTTGAGCCGCCTACACAGCAACATCGAGGACCAGCCTGATAACACCACGCGCTTTTTGATCATCGGCCGGGAGAATGTTCCGCCCAGCGGGGATGACAAGACGTCCATCATGGTGTCTGTGCGCAATGAACCCGGCGCCCTATATCACCTGTTAGCGCCATTTCAACGCCAGGGTCTCGACTTGACACGGATCGAGACTCGCCCGTCCCGAACGCGACGGTGGAGCTATGTCTTCTTCATCGATTTCGCTGGGCATCGGGACGATCCGAAGGTTCGCAATACCCTAGACGAGATCGCCCCGCAGGTGGTGGATCTGCGGGTGTTGGGTTCCTATCCGCGCGCGGTGCTCTAGGCCGTGGTCAAGAAGGGGGCTGAGCCGGTGCTCGGCGCACGTTTGTTGATCGTCGGTTTGGGTTTGATGGGCGGCAGTCTGGCGCTGGCGGCCCGTCGCGGCGGCCTGTTTGGCGAGATCATCGGTTGTTCACGCAGCCCAGATACATTGGCAATCGCGTTGCGCGAGGGCATCGTCGATCGCGCCGTGTCGGGTCTTCCCGAGGCACTGGGTGAACTGGCGCCGGGGGATTTGGTGGTCATTTGTGTCCCTACGCTGAGCCTCCCGCCAATCCTTGCACAGGTTCGCGATCACGCGGCCCCGGGTGTGACCATCACCGATGTCGCCAGCGTCAAGGGTTCGGTGGTCGCCGCGGCGCGTCGGATCTATGGTGTGGTGCCGCCACAGCTGGTGCCCGGTCATCCCATTGCGGGCTCTGAAAAGAGTGGCGTGGGTGCAGCGCGGGGGGATCTGTATGATCACCACGAAGTTATTCTCACGCCTTTGGCCGAGACCGGGAGCGAGCACCTGGCGCTGGTGCGGTCGTTATGGTCGTGCATCGGCGCTCGGGTCAGCGAGATGGATCCCGGAACCCATGACCGTGTCCTCGCGGCGACCAGCCACTTGCCGCACCTGCTGGCCTTCGGCTTGGTCGAGGCGCTTGCTGAATTGGAACAAAGCCGCGAAATCTTCCGTTACGCCGCCGGTGGCTTTCGCGACTTCACTCGTATCGCGGGCTCCGATCCGGCCATGTGGCGCGACATTGCCTTGGCCAATCGCGAGGCGTTGCTCGCTGCGGTGGATCATTTTGGCGATCAGCTCTCCAGGCTGCGCAGTGCCATAGATGCAGGGAACGGAGAGCAGCTTACCGGTGTCTTTACTCGGGCGCAGGCGGCACGGCGGCATTTCGAGGTGATACAGGAGAGTAAACCCTATATGAGTAAGCCAGCGCGGCGCAGTCGATATTGTGTGGCTCCGGGCGGTCGCCTGGTCGGAGAGGCGCGGATCCCCGGGGACAAGTCCATTTCCCACCGGGCGATCATGCTCGGCTCCCTGGCCGAGGGTGTGACCCGTGTGCTCGGGTTTCTCGAGGGCGAGGACAGTTTGGCGACCTTGCAGGCCTTCCGTGATATGGGAGTGATCATCGAAGGCCCAGACCATGGCGCGTTGGTCATCCATGGGGTGGGTATGAGCGGGCTGAAGCGGCCTTCTGGGCCGTTATACCTGGGTAATTCCGGTACCTCCATGCGTTTGCTCACCGGGCTGTTAGCCGGGCAGCCGTTCGATGTCACCCTGACTGGGGACGAATCGCTGTCGCGGCGGCCGATGCGGCGGGTGACAGAGCCGTTGACGGCGATGGGGGCCAGCATCGCCGCCAGCGCAACGGGCACGCCGCCGCTGCGGATTGCCGGTGGCCACGCGTTGGAGGGCATTCAATATGAGATTCCTGTTGCCAGTGCCCAGGTGAAATCGGCTTTGTTGCTCGCGGGGCTGCGCGCCCGGGGCGAAACGATACTCCGTGAGCCGGCGCCGACGCGGGACCATACCGAGCGCATGTTGCACGGGTTTGGCTACCCCGTGCAGCGCGAAGGGAGCCGCATTTCTATTGTGGGCGGCGGCAGTTTGAGAGCCTGCGACCTGCGCGTGCCCGGGGACATTTCTTCCGCGGCTTTTTTCCTCGTCGGCGCCAGTATCGCGCCCGGTTCGAATCTGTTGTTGCGCGGCGTCGGGATTAATCCCACGCGAGATGGTGTGATTCACATCCTGCGCGCGATGGGGGCCGATATCGAGCTAGAGGGCGCTAACGAGGTCGGTGGGGAGCCGGTGGCGGATATCCGTGTTCGCTATGCGCCGCTGCGTGGCATCGAGATTCCCCGGCATCTGGTTGCTAACGCCATCGATGAGTTTCCCGCGCTCTTTATCGCAGCGGCCTGCGCGCAGGGGGAAACCGTGCTCAGTGGCGCCGAAGAGTTGAGGGTCAAAGAGAGTGATCGACTGCAGGCGATGGCGGATGGTCTGGTCACGCTGGGTATTCGGGCCGAGGCCACGCCAGACGGCATGCGAATTCAAGGGGGAACGATTGAGTCCGGGGTGGTTGAGAGTCGAGGGGACCACCGTATTGCCATGGCTTTTGCCGTCGCAGGGCTGCGCGCTGCGGGAGAGATCCAGATCCGTGATTGCAGTAACGTAGCTACTTCCTTCCCTAATTTTCCGGCATTGGCACGCAGTCTGGGGCTGGCCGTTGCGGAGAATCAAGAGTGACTGTGGAGGGCACGCCGGTCATTACCCTGGACGGACCCAGCGGTGCTGGCAAGGGCACCATAGGGCGTATGCTCGCCGCCGCCCTCGGGTATCACTACCTGGATAGCGGGGCGTTATACCGGTCCCTGGCCGTGGCCGCTGCGCGTCACCAAGTCGCCGCAGACAACATTGCTGCACTGGCGGTACTGGCAGCCCACATGGATGTTGACTTTGCGATGACCGAAGATGGCAGTGAGCCACGCGTCATCTTGGAAGGGGAAGACGTTACGGTTCAGGTACGTGCCGAGGAAACGGGTACGCAAGCGTCTCGGATTGCGGCGCTCCCGGAAGTTCGAGCGGCGTTGCTGCGCCGCCAGCAGGCCTTTGTTCGCCCTCCTGGTCTAGTCGCCGATGGCCGCGACATGGGAACCGTGGTGTTTCCTGCGGCCGCGTTCAAGGTTTTCCTTACCGCGAGCCCGGAAGAGCGTGCGCGCAGGCGCCATAAGCAGTTGATTGAAAAAGGGGTGGCTGCTACTCTAGCGACGTTGATCGAGGCTGTGAACGCGCGCGACGAGCGGGATCGTAACCGCCCAGTCGCGCCGTTGTGTCCGGCTGAAGACGCGTTGATCTTCGATTCCACCGGGCGCGCAATCGATGAAGTTGTCACCGCTCTTCTGACGGAGGCGCGACAACGGTTGCAGCGCTGAGCGATTCGGCGATGCGCCCCATCGGGGTTTTACCAGGCCGACGGCGTGATGATTCCAGCCTGGGATCACGCGGTCGGGACGACGACAGACGGCCCCCGGAGCTGGCCAGGGGTTGGCGCGCAAGCGCATCACAAGAGTAGCCTACGCAATGAGCGAAAGTTTTGCCCAACTATTTGAAGAAAGCCTGAAGACTGTCGAGATGGTGCCGGGCACCATCGTCACCGGGGTGGTCATCGACATCGACAAGGACTGGGTCACGGTTCACGCTGGTTTGAAATCCGAAGGCGTCATTCCGCTGAGTCAGTTCATCGATGAGAACGGCCAGCCGACCGTGGCCATCGGCGACGAAGTTCAGGTGGCACTGGAAGCGGTGGAGGATGGATTCGGTGCGACCCGCCTGTCGCGCGAGAAAGCGCGACGTGCAGAGTCTTGGATGGTGCTTGAGTCCGCATTCGATGATGGCGAGACAGTGACCGGGACCATCAGCGGTAAAGTTAAGGGCGGCTTCACCGTAGATCTCGATGGGGTGCGCGCCTTTTTGCCCGGCTCTCTGGTGGATGTGAGGCCCGTTCGCGAAACGGCGCATCTCGAGGATAAGCCGCTCGAGTTCAAAATCATCAAGCTTGATCAGAAGCGCAATAACGTGGTGGTTTCACGCCGCGCGGTAATGGAAGCGGCCAATAGCGCGGAGCGCGAGGAATTGCTGCGCACCCTCGAAGAGGGCATGGTGCGCAAAGGCATCGTCAAGAACCTTACCGATTATGGTGCCTTCGTCGACTTGGGCGGTATCGACGGCTTGCTGCACATCACCGACATGTCCTGGAAGCGTGTCAAACACCCCAGTGAAGTGGTGGAAGTCGGCGACGAAATCGAAGTCAAGGTGCTCAAATTTGATCGCGAGCGCAACCGAGTTTCGCTCGGACTCAAACAGCTGGGCGAAGATCCCTGGAGTGATATCGTCGCCCGCTACCCGCGCAATACCCGAGTGCCCGCGACGGTTACCAACCTCACCGATTACGGCTGCTTCGCCGAACTCGAGCCCGGTGTCGAAGGGCTGGTGCACGTGTCTGAGATGGACTGGACCAACAAGAACATCCATCCCTCCAAGGTCGTGCAGATTGGTGATCGCGTCGAGGTGATGATTCTCGATATCGACGAGGAGCGGCGGCGTATTTCGCTGGGCATGAAGCAGTGCTTGCCCAATCCGTGGGAAGAGTTCGGCACACAGCATGCCAAGAACGAAGTCATTAAAGGCACCATCAAATCGATTACCGATTTCGGGGTCTTCATTGGTCTGGAAGGTGGGATCGATGGTCTCGTGCACCTGTCCGATATCTCCTGGCATCAGCCCGGAGAAGAAGCGATCCGGAATTACCACAAAGGCGAAGAGATCGAGACCGTCATTCTGGCTATTGACCCCGAGCGGGAGCGGATCTCTCTGGGGATCAAACAGCTGGCCGACGACCCCTTCTCGAACTATGTGGCGCGCAATGACAAGGGCAGCATCGTCAAGGGTATAGTCCGCGACGTGGATGCGAAGGGCGCTGTCATTGATCTTGGCGACGACATTGAAGCGCAGTTGAAGGCATCAGAGATTGCCCGCGATCGCGTGGAAGATGCGCGTAATGCGCTCAAGATCGGCGACGAAGTCGAGGCTCAGGTAATCAACGTCGATCGCAAGAATCGAGTGATTAATCTGTCCATCAAGGCTAAGGAGGCCAGTGAAGAGCGGGCTTCCGTGAAGGCGCACAAACGGCAGGAGGCCGAGACAGTTCCCAACACCACGATTGGTGATCTGATCCGCGCGCAAATGGATAGCGCGGACCGCTGAGTGGTGTAGCAGCTGGTAAGGGGGAGGCTCCGTGACCAAATCCGAACTGATCGAGCGCATCGCCGCGCGCCAGGATCAGCTGTCGCCCAAGGATGTGGAGATGGCGGTCAAGATGATCATGGAGGAGATGGCGCGGGCGCTGATCCAGAATCGGCGTATTGAGATCCGCGGGTTTGGGAGTTTTTGCCTGCACTATCGCGCCCCGAGGACGGGGCGCAACCCCAAAACCGGTACCGCCGTGGAGCTTCCCGGCAAGTGGGTGCCGCATTTCAAACCGGGCAAGGAGTTGCGGGAGCGCGTTAACGCCTCCCTGGAGCAGTGACTCAGATGCGACTGCTGCGTTTTTTCGGCTGGTTGTTGATCATCGTGGCAGTCGCGGTGCTGGGGTTTTGGCTGGTGCTGGACAATGGAGAAGAGACACCGCTGGTGTTGTTGGGTTTCCCGCTGGGTAGTCTTCCCCTGGGTATCTGGCTGGCCGCGGCGTTTTTGCTTGGCGTGGTGGCGGCGCTCATCGCGACTTGGCCGGTAGTTGCCAGTGCGCGGTTGCGGCGGCGCCGTCTGGAGCGCGATCTCGCGCGACGGCCGAGCGCAGAGTGAGCCCCGCGGCGCCGGTGACGTCGGGTCCCCGCATTATTGTTGCCCTGGATTATCCGGCCGCTGATCCGGCACTCGCGCTGGCGTCGCGGCTAAGCGCCGATCTATGTCGTCTCAAGGTCGGCAAGGAGCTGTTTACCGCTGCTGGTCCGGCGTTTGTCGAACGGCTGGTTGCCGCCGGTTTCGATGTCTTCCTCGATTTGAAATTCCATGACATTCCCTCCACGGTGGCCAAGGCGGTAACCGCTGCCGCGCGTTTGGGAATCTGGATGATCAATGTGCATGCCAGCGGCGGTGCGAGCATGATGCGAGCCGCCCACGAAGCGCGAAACACGATGCGCCCCGATCTTCTGATCACAGCGGTTACGGTGCTCACCAGTATGAGCCAGGCTGATTTCGACGAAGTCGGCGGATGCCGCTCGCTTGTCGATCAAGTATCTCATTTGGCGTCTCTGGCGCATTACAGCGGCTTGGACGGGGTCGTGTGTTCCGCGCAGGAAGCGCAGGCGGTGCGCGCCCAATGTGGGGACGATTTCTTGCGCGTCACCCCGGGGATTCGTGTAGCCGCTGCGGTCGGGGATGACCAGCACCGGGTGATGACCCCTGAGGCGGCGCTCGCTGCCGGTAGTACCCATTTGGTTGTCGGGCGGCCTGTTACGCAGGCGGATGATCCGGCAGCGGCGTTGGTTGCCATCGCTCAAAGAATCTACCAATATGAAAGCGGTGCGAAGTGATCGCACCGCGTTTTTGATGACAAGGAGCACGAAAGTGCAAGGAGTTGAGCATGAAAATCGTACGTCAATGGGGCAAGGCAGCCCTGTTCCTGATGGCTTTGATGGCCGCCCCGCTATCTTTGCTCTGGGGGCCGGGAGCGTTGGCAGAGCCTGCCGGTGCCACAGCTCAGCTGGCGGCCATTAACATCAATACCGCCAGTGCTGAAGAACTCGCTGAGGTGTTGATCGGTGTTGGGCCTGCTAAGGCGCGGGCAATTGTGGCTTACCGCGAGGCAAACGGCCCTTTCAAGGACAAGGCGCAATTGCTTGAGGTCAAAGGCATCGGTGCGGCGACCTTGGAGCAAAACGCCGACAAGATCTCGCTCTAGGAGAAAGGCAAGTTCGGATCATGCCCCGCTGGGGCATGATCCCCGTCGGATACCCCCATGCCGCGAGCAAGAAGGCGTTGGCTCCTGCTATGGCTCGGGGGTGTGACGTCGGTTAGCCGATGCTGTCCGGCGTCGAAAATTTGGCTCCGCCTGCTGGGCTCGAACCAGCGACCCAATGATTAACAGTCATTTGCTCTACCAACTGAGCTAAGGCGGAGTGGCAGGGTGCGCAATAGTAAGAGTCCAGCTACATGGCGTCAACTGTCCCCGCGGAATGGTGCGGCGAAAAATAGGTGGTGCGGACGCGGTCGCTGGCTTGGGGGCTGCTAGACTGGCGCCCGGTTTACGTGAGGAGAGTCACATTGGCAGCGGTCAGGCCTGGTGGCCCGGTTGCCGGGGTTGGCCATAGGGAGGTGACCTCCCAGCACGCCGGTCAGCGGATCGATAATTATTTGCTGTCGGCGCTCAAGGGCGTGCCGAGATCACGAGTGTACCGCTTGCTTCGTAAGGGGGAAGTGCGAGTCAACCGCAAGCGCGTGCGTCCGGACTATCGGCTGGCAATCGGCGATGTCGTGCGTCTCCCGCCGGTTAGAGATGCCGCGCCGAGGCCAGCGCTCCAGGTTCCTCAGGCGCTGCGTGCGGAATTTGCGGCCCGGGTATTGGCCCAAGGGGATGGCTGGTTGGTAATCGATAAGCCCGCGGGTATTGCCGTGCACGGCGGCAGCGGGTTGGCTTTCGGGGTGATCGAGGCGCTGCGTGCCCTGCATCCGGATCAAAACCTGGATCTGGTACATCGTTTGGACAGGGACACCTCGGGGTGCCTTTTGGTGGCCCGCAGTCGGGCCGCGCTGGTGGATTTGCAGGCGCAGATGCGCGCTGCCGGTGTCGGTAAGTACTACCAGGCTTTGGTGGTCGGGCATTGGCCCAGTGACTTGCGGGAGGTCAACGCGCCCTTGCGCAAGAATACGCTGAGTTCCGGGGAGCGGATCGTGCGCGCGGACGTCGCCGGCAAGTCTGCAGTGACCCATTTCCGTGTGCAGCGCTATTTGCCGGGCCACACTTTGCTGGAGGCGCGGTTGGGCACAGGGCGAACGCACCAAATCCGCGTACATTGCCAGCTCATGGGATTCCCGATCGCGGGGGATGCCAAATATGGGGCGCGGGATGCTAACGGAGCCTTGCGCGAGTTGGGCCTCAATCGGCTGTTTCTCCACGCGGCAGCGCTAGAGTTCAAGGCCCTCGACGGCAGTAGGGCTCGCTGTGTTGCGCCTCTGCCGGAGGATTTGGCGTGCGTGATCAGAAATCTGGCCTCCGACACCACGTGATTGCTGACGGTTGGCGTTGTCTCTGGTCGATGTAGTGCTCTAGTCAGGGAACCGGCACTCCCAATTTGGCGAGCGAGCGGCGCAGGGAAATCAGCGGCAGGCCGATCAGTGCCGTCGGATCGTCGCTATGTACTGCCTCGAGCAAGCTGATTCCAAGCCCTTCGACCTTGAAGCTGCCGGCACAATCGAACGGAGTTTCACGCCGCAGATAGCGTTCGATTTCTTTGCGTTCTAGGTTGCGGAAACTGACGTCGATTATCGCGATATCCTGGAGTAGGCGATGCTCCCGGGTATCCCGCAGCGCGATCGCGGTGTAGAAGCGAGCGTGGTTGCCGGACAGTTGCTCGAGTTGGGCGCAGGCGGTAGAAAAATCGCCGGGTTTGCCCAACAAAGTGCCGTTGCAGTCGACAGTCTGGTCTGAGCCGATGATGATCGCTCCGGGATAAACGGGGGCGAGTGTTTGGGCTTTGGCGACGGCCAGGCGCTGGGCGATTTCAGCGGCGGATTCCCCAGGGAGCGGGGTCTCGTCCACGGCCGCGGGCGCTTGATCGAAAGGCAGGCCCAGCCGGGCAAGGAGCTCGCCGCGATACGGCGATGCCGAAGCCAGAATGATCCGCATCTGCTTCTCGTTGACGAAAAGGCCGCACTATGCCCAGATTTTTTTTGACAGATCAAGCAGCTATCCCTAGAATCGCGCCGCGATGAGCACAGATGCCGCGATGCCGAGCTTGCCGCGCACCGTAGTGGCCCGGAAGCTGGCTGCCCGGGGGCAGCACTTGTTGGGTGTGGTTCCGCAGCAGGCACTGCCGCGGGTTGTTGAGGCGGTGCGCGAAGTCGGACCGCGGGTGATCGCAGAGCTGCAGTTCAGCCCTGGGGATGGTGGTGTCCCTGAGATCCACGGTCAGGTGACCGCACAGGTGACTGTCACCTGTGAACGCTGTCTGGAGCCGATGGCGTTAGCGGTGCGCGCGGCACCGGCCCTGGGCTTAGTGCGCGGCGATACCGAGGCGGAATCGCTGCCGGCGCGGCTGGACCCTTGCGTGCTCGCGGAGGAGGAGCTCGACCTGTTCGAACTCATCGAGGAAGAGATACTGCTGGCGCTGCCGATTGTTGCGGCGCACGCGGATACATCCTGTCAGCCAAGACTGGCCGACGCCGGGCAGGCGAGCGGGAAGGAGAGCCCCTTTCGGGTGCTTGAGCGACTCAAGCCGCAGCGCTGAATACGCTCGCGGTCGGATATCATCAACGAAGGACGGGCAGCAGCCCGGGAGAGCACCATGGCCGTACAACAGGATCGCAAGACCCGCTCCAAGCGAGGCATGCGCCGTTCCCACGACGCCCTCAGTGGACCCACCCTGTCGGTCGACAGTGTGAGTGGGGAGAAGCACCGTCGCCACCATGTGACCGCGGATGGTTTCTATCGGGGTCGCAAGGTCGTCGAAACCGATAACGACTGAGCCTTTGTCCCAGACCGTGGTCATCGCAGTTGATGCGATGGGGGGAGACCACGGCCCGGCCGTTACCGTGCCTGCGGTGGCGGCTTTTCTTCAGGATTATCCGGACGCCCGGGTACAGCTGTACGGTCAGCCCGCGCTGCTTCGGGGGCTGGGTCCGGACCGCACCGGGCGTCTCTCCTTGGTAGAGTGTTCGCAACGTGTCGAGCGCGACGATCGGCCGGCCCAGGCTGTGCGTCACAAGCGAGACTCTTCAATGTGGCGGGCGCTTCAGGCTGTGGCCGAAGGCGAAGCCGACGCCTGTGTCAGCGCAGGGGATACTGGAAGTCTGATGGCCATGGGTATGGCCGCACTGGGCACGCTGCCGGGCATCGAACGTCCCGCGCTCTGTACTCGGGTGCCCGCCGCCGAGGGCAGAGTTTGTCTCCTCGATCTTGGCGCCAACGTCGATTGTGACGCGGCGCAGCTTCATCAGTTTGCGCGTATGGGTTCAGCGCTCTTGCAGGTTGCGGAGCGGGGTGGGCGCCCGCGTGTGGCACTGCTTAATGTCGGCGCCGAGGGGGGCAAGGGCAACCGCGTCGTCAAGGCGGCGGCGGCATTGCTGGAGGCGGACGCCAGTGTCGACTACCGGGGGTTTGTGGAAGGCGATCAGATACTGTTGGGGCGGGTGGATCTGGTGGTCTGTGATGGCTTTGTCGGCAACGTGGCGTTGAAATCCATCGAGGGGTTGGCGCGCTTGTTGCTCTGTCGTCTGCGAGAATCCCGCGGTGTTTGGCGGCGATGGGCCGCTCGGCCGCTGCTCGCCGAAGCATTCGGTTTCCTGGATCCCAATCAATACAATGGGGCCTCCCTGCTGGGTCTGCGTGGGGTAGTGGTCAAGAGTCACGGCGGCGTTGATGCTGCCGGCTTCGGCTACGCCTTGTCCGCAGCGTTGGCGGAGGCGCGCGGCCGATTACCCGAGCGGATCGCTCAGTATCTCGCCCAGCCCCGCCCAGAGCATTCGAAACACGACGGATTTTGAGGATTTCCATTGAATACGCTTGCCTTCGTTTTCCCCGGTCAGGGGTCGCAGAAAATTGGCATGTTGTCAGACCTGGCCGCTACCTATCCACAGGTGCTAGAAACCTTCGCAGAAGCCTCGCGGCCCCTTGGTTACGATCTTTGGGCGCTGTGTCAGCGGGGTAGCGCCGAGGAAATCGCGCAGACAGAGCGGACCCAACCGTTGTTGCTCACCGCCAGTGTTGCCTTGTGGCGACTGTGGGGAGAGTTGGGTGGTGCTCGGCCTGTGCTGCTTGCCGGGCACAGTCTCGGAGAGTGGTCAGCTTTGGTCTGTGCCGGTGTGGTGGGCTTTGAGGATGCAGTAGAACTCGTGCGTAAGCGCGGTGCTTACATGCAGGAAGCGGTGCCCGCCGGTGTAGGTGCCATGGCCGCGGTGATGGGGTTGGAGACAGCCCAGATCGAAGATTGCTGTAATAGCGCTGCGGTCGATGGGGAGATTGTGCAGGCGGTCAATTACAATGCCCCGGGCCAAGTGGTGATTGCCGGCCATGCTGGGGCAGTGCAGCGCGCCGTCGAGGCTTGCAAGCGCGCCGGTGCCAAGCGCGCTTTGGCACTGCCCGTGAGCGCGCCTTTTCATACCCCCTTGATGCGGCCCGCCGCCGAGCGGCTGGCCGCAGATATTGCTGCGACCGCCTTCACGGCGCCGGCGATCCCTGTGATTCACAACGTGCATGCTCGTACGGAAGCCGATCCCGCCGTCATTCGCCGGCTTATGGCCGAGCAAATTTACAGTCCTGTCCCCTGGGTGGATTGCGTGGCCGCTCTCCGGGGTGCCGGGGTCCGAGTGGCGGTTGAATGCGGTCCCGGGCGGGTTCTCGCCGGTCTCAACAAGCGCATCGCGCCGGAGATCGCGTCCTATGCCACGGAGGATGGGGCCAGTCTAGATGCCGCCCTGGCGGCTGTGGCGGGCTGACCTACCCGTTTTGAACTACGGAGAATCGAGCAATGAGTCTTTCGGATAAGGTTGCCTTGGTCACCGGGGCCTCTCGCGGCATCGGAGCGGCGATTGCCGATGCGTTGGGCAAAGCTGGAGCGATCGTGGTGGGCACTGCGACCACGGAAGCTGGTGCGAAACGAATCACCGAGCGGCTCCAGAAACTGGAGATCCGGGGGCAGGGGATGGCCCTCGATGTGCGCGACGCCGACGCCGTAACAACGGTCGTTCAGGCAGTGGAAGAAGCCTTCGGTGCCCCTCAGATCCTGGTCAACAATGCCGGTGTCACCCGCGATAATCTGCTGCTGCGCATGAAGGAGACGGAGTGGAGCGATGTCATTGAAACCAATCTGGGGGCCGTCTATCGGCTGAGCAAGAGTTGCGCGCGACCCATGACCCGGGCGCGGTGGGGACGCATCATCAATATCAGCTCGGTGGTGGGATCCATGGGTAATGCAGGGCAGGCCAACTACGCTGCCACCAAAGCGGGCGTCGAGGGCTTTGGCCGTTCCCTAGCGAAAGAGTTGGGCTCGCGCGGCATTACCGTTAACACCATTGCGCCGGGCTTTATCGATACCGATATGACGCGAGAACTGCCCGAGGCGAGTCGAACAGCGATGCTTTCCAGCATCCCGCTGGGCAGATTGGGCCAACCCGAGGAAATCGCCGCCATGGTGGTGTTCCTCGCCGGTGACGGCGGGGCGTACATCACCGGTGAGACGATTCAGATCAATGGCGGTATGTACATGGGTTGAACGTTTTGGCGGGAACCTATCGCGGCAGTTACGCGCTAAGGGTTTTTGGGTAAAATGCGCGCCGTTACCGCGGAGCGCTCTGGCTCCAACGGCACCAGGCCGCCGACCGGAGCCGTCTCACATAACATGTGGCACAACAGGAGTGATGGTTAATCATGAGCAACACACGAGAGCGCGTCATCAAAATGGTTGCCGAGCAGCTGGGGGTCAAGGAAGAAGACGTCAAGCCCGATTCTTCTTTTATCGATGATCTCGGCGCCGACTCGCTGGATACGGTGGAGCTGATCATGGCCCTCGAAGAGGAATTCGACACCGAAATCCCCGACGAAGACGCTGAAAAGCTGGCTACCGTCCAGGATGCGATCGACTATATCGAAAACAACCTGGGCTGATTGCGCCCAGCTTGTTTTGGGCCGCCGGCGCGGACCGGCGGTATCCCCTCTATCCTCTCCGAGTGGATAGTTCTCTCCTTTCTTCGTCCATTGTCGTAGGCTTCGAGGCTCCGGCTTGAGCGGCATCTGGCTGATTGATGGCGCGATTGCCGACAGCATCGGTGCCGGCGACCGCGGTCTGCATTACGGGCATGGACTGTTTGAGACCATGCGTGTGGATCGGGGTGAGATTCCGCTCTGGCCTCGGCACCGCGCGCGGCTGGTGCGCGGCGCGCGGTTGCTGGGAATCCCGCTGGATGAGGCGCTGCTGGAGCGGGAGCTGCTGCAGGCGTTGCGGCTGTGGCCAGATGACGGCGTGGCAAAGCTCATCGTGACCGCCGGAGCGGCGGGTTTTGGGTATCGGCCGCTCGCCGATGCGCGGTCCACGCGAATTCTTGGTTTCCGTCCACCGCCAATGCCTCGGTTGCCGCTGCAGGTACAGGTCTGCACCCATCGTTTGCCGCATACCCCAGCGCTAGCCGGACTCAAACACCTCAATCGGCTTGATCAGGTTCTCGCGGCCAAAGAGCTGGCGCCCGAGTGTGAGGGTCTGCTGCTGGACAGTAGTAATCGGGTAATCGAGATGCTGTCGGGAAATGTTTTTTTCAAAACTGCCACCGGCTGGCACACGCCCATACTATCGGATGCCGGCGTGCGCGGTGTCATGCGTGAACTATTGCTGGACACCGTGTTTCCCGCACTCGGCGAAGCCGTGCTCGAAACCGAGGTTTCGCTTTTTGCGTTGTCGCAGGTGCAAGCCGCCTTTGCCTGCAATGCAGTCCGCGGAGTCGAGCCGATTGCGTCGATTGAACCCTGGAACCCTGCACTCGACGTCGCTGCGGTCGCGCCCGTGTCCGCTGCATTACACCAATTGTGGCCATGTTTCGCCGATTAAGGATAGTTCTTGCGGTGATGGCCCTGACGCTGGCTGCGGCAGTGGCTTGGGGCTACCTGCAGCTGCACGCCCCACTGCCTCAGATGGCGGGCGACGAAATTTTGACAGTCGAATCGGGAGCGACCTTGTCCGGGGTGGCCGCCACCCTGCAGAGCCGCGGTTATATCCGTCACCGCCTGCCGCTGCGTCTGTATGCTCGCCTCACCGGCCGTTCCAAGATTCACGCCGGGGAATATCGCCTGTTGGCCGGACAGTCTTTGCTGACGCTGCTGGCCCGCCTCGAACGGGGTGATGTCATTCGCTACAGCATTACGTTTCCGGAGGGTTGGACGCTAGCGCAGTGGCGAGCGGCGTTGGGAGAGCGCCCCAAGCTGCGCCAACGCACCGCGCACTGGAGTACCGAGGCGTTGGCGACGAACTTGGGGATCGCGCAGCAAAACCCGGAGGGTTGGTTTTCTCCCAACACCTATTTTTTTGTCGCAGGGGATCTCGATCGGGATATTCTGGCGCGGGCGCACCGGCGGCAGGCGGATTTGTTGGCTACCCTGTGGGCAGAACGGCCTGCGGGCTTGCCCTATCGTACGCCCTATGAGGCGCTGATTCTGGCGTCTTTGGTGGAAAAGGAGACGGGGGTTCCGGCCGAGCGGTCGGAAATTGCTGGGGTTTTTGTACGCCGGCTCGATCTGGGGATGCGTCTCCAGACGGACCCGACGGTGATCTATGGGCTCGGCTCTCGTTATCGCGGCAACCTTACCCGGGCGCATTTGCGCGAGCCGACTGCCTACAATACCTATTCCATAGCGGGCTTACCGCCGACACCAATCGCCAATCCCGGGGATGAGGCATTGCGCGCGGCACTGGCGCCGGCGGACGGAAAGGCCCTGTACTTTGTGGCCCGCGGAGATGGTAGTCACGAGTTCAGCGCCACCCTGGAAGAGCATCAACGCGCTGTGCAACGTTATCAGTTACAGCGGCGCGAGGATTATCGTTCCGCGCCGCGGCCGGAGGCGCAGGCCCAATGACAGCGAGATTTATTACCCTCGAAGGCGGTGAAGGCGTTGGCAAGAGCACCAGCCTGACGTCGATCGCTGATTTCTTGGCCGGGCGCGGTATCTCTTATGTGCTTACCCGTGAGCCAGGCGGCACTGAGCTCGGCGAGGCGATACGGCGACTGCTACTCGACTCGGCTACCCGGGATGTCGACCCTATTGCGGAGTTACTGCTGATCTTCGCGGCGCGGGCACAGCATGTTCACCAGGTGATCCGGCCCGCGCTTGCCGCTGGCACCTGGGTCATCTGTGACCGTTTTACCGACGCGAGCTATGCGTATCAGGGTAGCGGGCGGCGACTCGGGGATGCTCCGGTCGCGACGTTGGAACAGCTGGTGCAAGGGGGGCTGCGTCCCGATCTCACGTTGGTGCTCGATTTGGCGCCGGAAATTGGTCTGGCTAGGATTCAGGGGCGAACCCTGGATCGCTTCGAGCGAGAGCAGCAGGCTTTCTTTACCCGTGTCCGAGCCGGCTATCGGCAGCGGGCAGCAGCGGAGCCCGAGCGCTGCAAGCTAATCGATGCCAGCGTCTCGCCAGAGCAGGTAGCGGCGGCAATACTGGATCGGGTCGGCGCGCTGGTGGCGGCCGATGCGACCTGAGCACATTCCGCTGCCTTGGCAGCGTACGCAATGGCTGGGGCTTGTGGAATTGGCCGCCGCCGACCGCCTGCCCCACGCGTTGTTGCTGGCCGGCCCATCGGGGACGGGGAAGGGGGCCTTCGCCGGTCGGTTTGCGCAGCTGCAGCTATGCGCAGCAGTCGACGTCCAGCCCTGTGGCACCTGCAGGCACTGCCAGTTGATTGCCGCGGGTAGTCATCCGAATCTGGTGGCGATACGACCGCAGGAACCGAGCCGGGCGATTCTCATTGAAGCCGTGCGCGCGCTGCGCGAGTTTTGCGCTGCCCGGCCGCATCAACGGGGCTGGCGGGTGATCTTGATCGAGCCCGCCGAGGCACTCAATCACAATGCGGCCAATGCGCTGTTGAAAACCCTAGAGGAGCCCGGCGAGCAAACCTTATTACTACTCGTTTCCCATCAGCCCGCCTTGCTGCCCGCGACCATCCGCAGCCGCTGTCGGATGCTGCGGTTTCCGGAGCCGGATCTGCAGACGGCGTTGGCGTGGTTGCGCGAGCAGCTACCGGATGCGGAAGATATCGAAAGCTTGCTGCGCGACGCCGGTGGCCGTCCCTTGGGTGCGATCGCACTGGCCGATGGGAGCCAGGCGGCGCAAGTTGCTCAGTTGCGTCAGCTGGCAGAAGCTGTCGCGTCCGGAAGCATGGGGCCGGCGGATGCCGCTCCGGAGGCAGCGGCGCTGGATTGGGATGTGGTCAGCCAGGGGTTTGCCGTGCTGCTGCGTGAGCGCTTGCGCGCGCACATTGCGACTGATGGCCGTTTGCCGCAGGGGGTGTTTCGTTGTTTTGACGAGTTGGTCCGCGCGCACCGGGAACGAGCGGCCAACGCCAATCTCAGCCCCGAGTTGGTTTGGGATCGGTTGTGGTCGGCCTGGCGCCCGGCCGCGGCGGGCAGTGGCTGACTCCTGTTCCGCTGTGCTAGGCTGGCCGGCGCCGCTGACGACCCGGCGGCAGTGATCTTGATTCGACGATCAACGAGCGAGAATGGAGCCATGCGAACCTCCGGCGGCAACTTGCGCAATGGGATCCTCAACCTCACCCTCAAGGACACCAGCGATATTTACGCCAGTTTCATGCCATTTATCGAAAATGGTGGCCTGTTTATTCGTACGCACAAAGAATACAGCCTCGGCGACCAGGTATTCGTGCTGCTCGATCTGGCCGATGAGCCAGAGAAAATTCCGGTTACCGGCGAAATCGTTTGGATTAATCCCGTCGGGAGTGGCACAAGGCCGCAGGGAATCGGGATCCAGCTCGGCGCTGATTATGCTGAGGTCGTAGCCAAGTTGGAAAATCACATCGCCGGCGTTGCCAACGCTGATCGTTTCACCCACACCCTCTGATCGGGATCATGCTGATCGACTCTCACTGCCATCCGGACCGGCTGGACCTCACTGCCTATCATGGTTCTTTGGACGCTCTGCTCTGTGAAGCGCGCACCGCGGGCTTGGGTGCGTTGCTTGCGGTAGGCATCGATATGGAATCGTCTCGGCACATGGTGCAGCTGGCGCAGGCGCATCCGGATATTTACGCCAGTGTCGGTGTTCATCCGCTGCAGGAGCGCCCGGTGGCTCTGCCCGATGAGGCATTGCTCTTGGAGCTGGGCGCCAATGCCGGCGTCGTGGCGATCGGTGAGACTGGGATCGACTGCCACTATGACCGCGCCAATCTAGATTGGCAGCGTGAGAGCTTCCGCATCCACGCCCGAGTGGCCAAGCGTCTGCGCAAGCCCTTGGTGGTACATACCCGAGACGCCCGTGCCGAGACTTTGGCGCTGCTCAGCCAGGAGGTCGATCCTGAGGTCGGCGGCGTGCTGCATTGTTTTACCGAGGACTGGGAGATGGCCGAGGCCGGGATCGAACTCGGTTTTTATATCTCCTTTTCCGGAATTGTCACCTTCCGCAATGCCGAAGCGCTGCGTGGGGTTGCCGCGCGCGTGCCGATTGAGCGTCTGCTGGTGGAAACGGACGCGCCTTGGTTGGCTCCGGTGCCCTATCGTGGCAAGACCAACCGACCCCACTACGTCGCCGAGGTGGCGCGTTGTGTGGCGGCCTTGCGCGGGATCTCCGAAGCGGCCTTTCACGAGCAGATGGCCGCCAATTTCTCAAGGCTCTTCGGGGTCGAGCTGGCCTGGCGGCGGCAGTGAAAGGCCCGGTCATGGAAGCACCTATTCGGGCCATGTTGGCCTTGCAGGACGAAATCAATACGCAGATCCATCCCGATTGGCGGTCACAAGAGTACCCCTGGTATCGAGCGATTTGGGTGGAGTGCGCCGAACTGCTCGACCACTACGGCTGGAAGTGGTGGAAGCACCAGGAGCCGGATGTTGCGCAAGTGCGCCTAGAGCTGGTTGATATCTGGCATTTTGGTCTTAGCGACCTTCTCGTACGTGGAGTTCCTGCCGCGCGGATCGCTGTGGGATTGTGCCCCCCGGTCGCTGACCATGAGGCGCGAGGCAACACCTTTTGCGACTGGGTGGAGCGCTTTGCCGGCAACACCCTGCAGGCTCGAGAATTCGACTTGGCGGGCTTTGCCACGCTCCTGCGCGCGGGGGATCTCGGGTTCGAGGAGCTGTATCGAAGCTATGTGGGCAAGAATGTTCTGAATCGCTTTCGCCAGGATCGGGGCTATCGGCAAGGGACGTACCGCAAGCACTGGCGGGGCCGAGAGGACAATGAGTGGCTGGTGACCCTCAGTGATGGCCTGAATCCGGACAGCGAGGCCTATGCCGACGATTTGTATGCCGCGCTGGCTCGAGCCTACCAGGCAGAGCCTGACGGGTGAAATCGCAACACCGATCCGTATAATTGACCGCCTTTCGGCCCCTGCATGTACTTTTCATTTGACTATCGACTACGGAGATACCCTTAGTGAAAGCACCCGTTCGCGTTGCCGTCACCGGAGCGGCTGGACAGATCAGCTACTCGTTGTTGTTTCGCATCGCTGCAGGGGAGATGCTCGGGCCAGACCAGCCCGTGATTTTGCAGTTACTCGAGATTACGCCAGCATTGCCTGCACTGGCTGGCGTCGCCATGGAGCTCGAGGATTGTGCGTTCCCGCTGCTCGCCGGTATTGTCCAGACCGACGATCCCAAAATTGCGTTCCGCGAAGCAGATTACGCCCTGCTGGTTGGCGCAAGGCCGCGCGGACCGGGCATGGAGCGCAAGGATTTGCTCGAAGCCAATGCCAACATCTTTTCGGTTCAGGGTCGGGCGATCAACGATTACGCCAGTCGGGAGATCAAGGTGCTAGTGGTTGGGAATCCAGCCAATACCAACGCCTTGATTGCGCAGCGCAATGCGCCGGACGTCGATCCTCGCCAGTTCACCGCCATGACCCGTCTCGACCATAATCGTGCGCTGACCCAGGTTGCGGTAAAAACCCATACGACAGTGAATGACTTGCGCGGCATGATTATCTGGGGCAATCATTCGGCGACACAGTATCCGGATCTCCACCATACGCTGGTCAAGGGCCGCCCGGTCCTCGAATTGGTCGATCGGCCTTGGTATGAGAATGAGCTGATTCCTTTGGTGCAGCAACGCGGTGCCGCGGTCATCAAAGCGCGCGGGGCCTCCAGCGCGGCCTCGGCGGCCAACGCTGCGCTCAGTCATATGCGTAGTTGGGCCCTGGGCACCCCGGCGGATGATTGGGTCAGCATGGGCGTGTACAGCGACGGCAGCTATGGCATAGAGGCAGGGTTGATTTACTCCTTTCCCTGTATCTGTGAGGACGGCGATTGGCGCATCGTACAAGGATTGGAGATCAATGATTTTTCCCGTCAGAAAATGACCGAGACAGAGACCGAGCTCTGCGAAGAGCGCGATGCGGTCCGTCATTTGCTGCCCTGAGTTGGAACCGGCGCCATGGCTTTTCCCAAGATCGGCAATTTGGCACCGGCATTCCAGTTGTCGAATCAGCGCGGCGAGCTGGTTGCGCTGCGCGATTTTCGGGATCGTAAGGCCGTGGTGCTGTATTTCTACCCCAAGGCGATGACCCCGGGGTGCACGACTCAGGCCTGCGGACTGCGTGATCATCGGGCCGCCTTTGCCGCTATGGATACCGTGGTGCTGGGTATCAGCCCGGACCCGGTGTCGCGGCTAGCCAGATTTGCTGATCGCGATGGTCTGGAGTTTGATTTGCTGTCCGACGTAGACCACCAGGTGGCTGAGCGCTATGGTGCGTGGGGTCTGAAGAAGTTCATGGGGCGCGAGTTCATGGGCATTCTGCGTACCACGTTCATCATCGGTCGGGACGGACGGCTCCGCCATGTGATGGATAAAGTCAAGACGAAGAGCCACCACCAGGATGTGTTGGATTGGTTGCGCGAACATTCCGCCTGAATCAGGCAGGTATATCTTTCAGAGGAAACATGCATGTCGTTTTTTATTCCGTCCGCCTGGGCTCAGACAGCGCCGGCCGCAGAGCCCAATCCGATGTTCACCCTGTTGTTGTTCGGCGGGCTGTTCCTGTTCATGTATCTCATGGTGATCCGACCGCAGCAAAAGCGGCGCAAGGAACACGCTAAGCTGGTCGCCAATCTGGGCAAGGGCGATGAGGTGGTCACCACGGCAGGGATTCTGGGCCGGATCAGCCGTATCGAAGGCGGCTATGTAGTGCTGGAAGTGTCAGAAAAGGTAGAGCTCAAGTTTCAGCGCGATGCCGTCCACGCCGTTCTGCCCAAGGGAACGCTCAAGGCCATCTGAGGGCTGGTTTCGTGCAACCGCCGGTGGTGAAATTTCCCGAGCGGCTTGCACTGGCGAGGCTGCCGACGCCACTCGAACCCCTGGACCGCGTCAGCGACGAGCTCGGTGGCCCGAGAATTTGGGTCAAGCGGGACGACCTCACCGGTTGCGTCACCACGGGGAACAAGGTGCGCAAGCTCGAGTTCACCTTGGCTCGAGCTTGTGCTGCCGGTGCCGATACGCTGATCACCGCCGGCGGCCTGCAGTCCAACCACTGCCGCGCGACCGCAGTGTTGGGCGCCCGCTTGGGATTGCGAGTCCATTTGCTCTTGCGTGAAGAAGGGGGCTCGCTCTCTACGCAAGGTAACCTGTTTCTGGATCTGCTCGCTGGTGCAGAAATTTCTCGTTACAGCCGATCCTATTACCGCACACATCTGAACGCGCTCTATGCTGCGTGGTGCGAACGCTACCTGGCGCGCGGTGCGACGCCTTGGGTGATTCCCGTTGGAGCGAGTGATGGCACGGGTGTATGGGGCTACATTGGCTGTGCGGCAGAGCTCGCAAAGGATATCGCCGCAGTGGGTATTCGGCCGGGGGCTATCGTCCATGCGACTGGATCCGGAGGAACCCAGGCGGGCTTGACGGCCGGTGCGGCTCTCTATGGGCTCAATTGTTCGGTGATTGGCATTGCCGTCTGTGATGACGCCGCGTACTTCCGGCATAAGGTTCTTGCGGATTTGCGGGACTGCGCCGCACTCTATGATCTGCCGATCGAGGTGGAGCGTCTTCCGATTGAGGTAGAGGATGGGTATGTTGGGCCGGGGTATGGCCGAGCCGGCCCGGAGGTTTTCGCGACGATCCGCTGGCTGGCGCGTCGCGAGGGTTTGGTGCTAGATCCGGTCTACAGTGGCAAGGCCTTTCACGCCTTGATCGAGGAAATCCGCCGGGGCCGCTTTGCCGGAGTGAATGACGTGATATTCGTGCATACGGGTGGGCTGTTCGGCCTGTTTGCGCAGGCAGATCAGGCGATTAAATCTTTTTAATTCAATTTCTTATTGAGTCAATCTGTAGTTGATTAAAGGTCTGGGCGTCCGTCCGCGATGGCTTCTTGCAGCGTGTCGCGCGGTCTGGTCGGCTATACTGCCGCCTAGGGCTGAGGGCGCGGTATCCGGAAATGAATCTGGCGGACAAGCTGATCATCGCGATTTCCTCCCGAGTGCTGTTTGACCTTCGGGAGAGCCATGAAATTTATGAAAAACAAGGCATTGCCGCTTATTCTGAATACCAGATAGAGCATGAGGAAGAGGTGCTCGCGCCTGGTGAGGCCTTCCCGCTAGTGCAAAAGTTGCTGCGTATTAACGACCAGCTGCCGCCCGGCAAGGGTGTTGAAATCGTTCTGTTGTCGCGTAATTCGGCAGATACTGGACTGCGGATCTTTAATTCCATTGAGCATTATGGGCTGGATATCTCCCGGGCGGCGTTCTGCGGCGGGCGCAGTCCCTATCGTTACGTGGGCGCGTTTGGCTGTGATCTCTTTCTGTCCACGCACGCTGACGATGTACGCAGTGCGCTCGATCACGGTTTTGCGGCGGCGACCTTGCTGCCTTCGAGCCGGACGCTGAATGATACCGAGGAGGTGCGCTTCGCCTTCGATGGGGATGCGGTGTTATTTTCTGATGAAGCCGAGCGTATCTTTCAAGAACAGGGTCTCGCGGCCTTTGCCGCCAGTGAAAAGGCTGCGGCGCGCCGCCCGCTCAGCGGCGGGCCCTTTAAGAATTTTCTGCAAGCGCTGCATCGGCTCCAAGTGGAATTCCCTCCGGGAACCGGCCCCATACGTACTGCTTTGGTAACCGCGCGCTCGGCGCCAGCCCATCAGCGCGTGGTGTTGACGTTGCGTCACTGGGGTATCCGCATCGACGAATCGCTGTTTCTCGGTGGTCTCGACAAGGGCGAATTCCTGCGCGCCTATGGTGCCGACGTCTTCTTCGATGACCAGCAGCGCCACTGTGAATCCGCTAGTAGCCATGTGGCGACCGGGCACGTCCCGCATGGCATTACGAACCGCGCGTGACGCCGGTGTGGGTCGCGCCTGCAGTAGCGCGTCGGCGGCAACGGCTATGCTTGAACGGAATATGAGCTTGTGTTTTTATGCAATTGCATAAAATGGAGGTCGCCGGACCAACCCTATGAAGTTACAGCAGCTGCGTTACATTTGGGAGGTCGCTCACCATGATCTCAATGTGTCAGCGACGGCGCAGAGCCTCTACACTTCGCAGCCCGGGATCAGCAAGCAGATCCGCCTCCTGGAAGACGAGCTTGGGGTTCAGATTTTTGCACGCAGCGGCAAGCACCTGACGCGCGTGACCCCGGCGGGTGAGGAGGTGCTACGCATCGCCGGGGAAATTTTGGCGCGGGTCGACACGATCAAGCAGTTGGCCCAGGAATACAGCGCCCCCGATCGCGGTAGCCTGTCGATTGCCACGACCCACACCCAGGCCCGTTACGCCCTGCCGCCAGTAATCGAGAAATTCATTGCTCGATACCCCGGGGTTTCGCTCCACATGCATCAGGGCACTCCGCTGCAGATCTCCGAGAAGGCGTCGGAGGGTGGGGTGGACTTCGCCATCGCCACCGAGGCGCTAGAGCTGTTTGGTAATTTGCTCATGATGCCTTGTTATCGTTGGAACCGCTGTATCCTGGTGCCACGCGACCACCCGTTGGCGGCCAGCCGCGAGCTGCGTCTGGAGGAGGTCGCCGAGCACGCCATCGTTACCTATGTATTTGGGTTTACTGGTCGGTCTCGGTTGGACGAGGCTTTTCATGCGCGTGGCTTAAAGCCCCGGGTGGTTTTCACCGCAACCGATGCCGACGTGATCAAGACCTATGTTCGACTCGGCCTGGGGATCGGCATCATTGCGCATATGGCCTACGAACCTAGCCTCGACCGTGATCTGGTCGCCTTGGATGCCGCTCACTTGTTTGCCCCCAGCGTGACCAGTATCGGCTTTCGTCGTGGCACCCTGTTGCGCGGGTTTATGTACGATTTTATTGAGGCCTTTGCCCCCCATCTGACTCGGGAGGTAGTGGATCACGCCTGCGGGCTGTCGACGCGGGATGAGCTGGAGAGCTATTTCTCGCGCTTCGAATTGCCTACTTATTGAGTGCGCGCAGCGTACAGCAAAAGCCCCGCTGGTGCGGGGCTTTGAGGACCGTGACAGCGCCGGCGTTCAGGACTCGATATTGACCGCGTGCAGGCCACACTCTTTTTTGGTCGCCTCTTCCCACCACCAGCGACCTTCACGTTCGTGCTGGCCGGGGCCGACCGGACGAGTGCAGGGCTCGCAGCCGATGCTGATGAAGCCGCGGTCGTGCAGCTCGTTATAGGGCACCTGGTTTTCCCGGATATAGCTCCACACCTGCTGGGAAGACCAGTTGGCCAGTGGGTTGAATTTGGTCAAGCTACCGCCTTCGCGAGCAAAGGCCTTGTCGTCTTGAATGACAGGGATTTCGGCCCGGGTGTTGGGGCTCTGATCTTTTCTTTGGCCGGTGATCCAGGCGTCCAACCCCGCCAGTTTGCGCCGCAGGGGTCTGATCTTGCGAATACCGCAGCATTCTTTATGGTCGTCTTGGTAAAAGCTGAACAAGCCTTTCTCGCGGACCAAGGCCTGAACGGCTTCGGCCTCCGGATACATGATTTCGATCGCGATGCCGTAATGTTCGCGGACGCGATCGATAAAGCGGTAGGTCTCCGGGTGGAGGCGGCCGGTATCGAGCGAGAACACCTGGATGTCCTGACGGATTCGGTACGCCATGTCGACCAGCACCACGTCCTCCGCACCGCTGAAGGAAACCGCAATATTGTCGAACTGCTGTAGTGCGTAGCCGAGGATATCCTGCGGCGATTGGTTGGCGAGGCTGGCGTCGATATCGACGATATTGAGTGCCTGGCTGCCCATGGTCCTGCTCCCATGCTGGATTCGCAGAGCAGCCTAGCAAAGCCGGGACTGGCTGAAAAAGAATAAAGCGTCATATTTTTATAAGGGAAGGGGTAGGTCGCGATGTTGGTTCAGGTGTTGCCCAGCGGAATGGTTGCCGCGTTGGGCAAGATGTCCTCGATTAATCTCCGGGTATGGGCGAGTAATCTCTGGTCATTGTCGGCGAGGGGGCGAAGGATGAACTTGGCGATGCCTTGCTCTGCATAGGCTGCAAGGGTGGCGAGGATTTCTTCCCGGCCCACGGCGATGAGATGGCGAAGGTCGGCATTCGGGGCCGCGGTGCGGAAGCGGGCCAACTCCCGCTGGCACACTGCATCACTCCGAGCACCGAAATGTACGAAGAACCCGGTGCCGAAATGTTCTGGGTCGATGGAGCGCCCAGTCTGCTCCAGTGCGGCGATGATGCGGCGTCGCGCACGGCCGGCCTGCTCCGGGGATTCGAGGCCTGCCTGCCAGCCCGAGCCAAAGCGCGCCGTACGGCGGATTGCCGCTTCGCTGCTACCGCCGATCCACAGCGGCAGCGGCTGTTGGGTGGGCAAGGGGTTGATCACCGCCTCGTGGTAACGATAGTAGGCTCCGGCGGTGCTGACGCGCTCGCCGCGCCAGAGTCGCGCAATGATATCGAGCGCCTCATCGGTGCGCTGACCGCGGCCGCGGGTATCGCGGCCGGTGGCCGCCCATTCGGGCGCCGTGTCGGCGCCGATCCCAAAGGCCGGTAGCAGGCGGCCGGCGCTCAGAAAATCGATGGTGGCACACTGTTTCGCCAATACCAGAGGGTCGCGGAGGGCCACCGAAGCCACATTCATGCCGAACTTGAGGCGGCGGGTCGCGCCGGCAATGGCGGCCAACGCGGTCATGCACTCCAAAAAAGGCTCTTCAGAAACCAGGCGATCGGTCTGCCAGAGGGAGTCCACACCGCCTTCTTCGCAGCACTCGACCCAGCGCCAGAAGTGGTCGAGACGCTGGAAGGGAAACCGCGCCATGCCCAATCCGATGCCGATACCCATGTTATTCGCCCCGTAGGCCCGGTTTGTGGCGGTCGGCCGGTGGCGGATGCCCCGCGGCGGAGGTGTCTGCCTTGCGCGGAAGTGTGCGCGGATACCTGCGATCAGCCAGGGACATCCGGCTCATCCTCGATCCATGGTGTAGAAACGAAAATGTGGCGCGGTGAAGGCGGCGAGGGTGGCCGACACCGCTTCCTGCGTGGCGCCGGCCAGCGGCGCGATGATCTGGGTGTGGATGCCCGCCTGAGCATCGTTGGCGATTCGTTCGCGACATTCGTCGGCAGTGCCGATCACCGCAATTTCGTCGACTAGCGCGTCGCTCAGCGCGCCCGCGGTACGCCGACGGTCGCGGGCCGCCCAACCGGCGGCGATTTCTGCGGCCACCCGCGGATGTCCTGCCCAGGCGAGAAAATGGTTGTAGACCGGATTGGCGTAGTAGGGGGCGAAGGCGGCGCGAAATTGGTCGCGGGCGCGGGCCTTGTCGTCGGTGACCAGCACCATAGCGCGGTTGACGATCTCTACCTTGCGCCAGTCCTTGCCGCCGCGCTCGGCCCCGATACGCACGTGTTCCAGGATTTTCGGCAGGGCCGAGCGCGGCCAGAGATTGATGATCACCCCGTCGCCGATCTCCGCGGCCGTCTCGACCATTTTCGGTCGTAGGGCAGCGAGATAGATGGGGAGCGGTGCGGCCAGTGGCTCCTGCCGGTAGTTGCGGCTGCGCAGGCCGTCGCGGTCGAAATCTGTCTTTTCGCCGCGGAGCATGGCGCGCACCAGCAGGGCGGTGTTTCTCACCCGGGTGAGAGGCTTGTCGAAATCCACGCCGTGCCAGTCGATCATCATGGTCTGACTGGAAGCGCCGAGTCCGAGCACGAAACGCCCGGGCAGCAGTTGGCCGAGTGCGTTGGCCGTTGCCGCCAGTACCGCGGGTGTACGCGTGAATACCGGTGTTACCGCGACCCCGATGCGCAGGCGCTGACTGATGCCCGCGAGCGCCGCGGCGGTGGTCAGTGCGTCCGGGGCGCCGGCGTCGGCGAACCAGGCATCGTCGTAGCCCGTGGCTTCGGCCCAGCGCACGCGCTCGAGGGTGTCGGCGACCCTGGGGCCTGCAGGCAGGGTGACGGCGATGCGCTTGGGTAGGGTCATGGGCGGTGCTCCTTGGCGGGTCAGTCTGGCATTTTGCCGGCGGTGGGCTCAACCGGTAAGCTTGATCGATTGCTCAAGGGGGAATCACGATGGCGGAGCTGACGCCGGTCCGCGGTGGCCACGAATTCGACGAAAACGCGCTTGCCAGTTTTTTGGCAGAGCATGTCAGGGGGTTTTGCGGTCCGTTGCGGGTGCGCCAGTTCGAAGGTGGGCAAAGCAATCCCACCTTCATGCTGGAAGCGCCTTCCGGCCGCTATGTGCTGCGCAAGCAACCGCCGGGCAAGCTGCTGCCCTCGGCGCATCAGGTGGACCGCGAATACCGGGTGATGAAGGCGCTGGCCGACACGCCGGTGCCGGTGCCCAAGATGCTTGCACTCTGTGAAGAGCCTGAGGTGATCGGCACCAAGTTCTATGTGATGGAAGCGGTGGAGGGGCGGATTTTCGAGCGCGCGCTCATGGAGGAGGCGCCGGCCGACCAGCGTCGCGCCCTGTGGCGCGATCTGGTACGGGTGCTGGCGGCCTTACATGCCGTGGACTACCAGGCCGTGGGCCTGGGTGGCTATGGCCGGCCTGGCAACTATTACGAACGTCAAGTCGCGCGTTGGAGCAAGCAGTATCAGGCGGCTAGAACCGAGCATCTGGATAGTATGGAGCGGCTGCTCGAATGGGTGCCGGCCCACATCCCGCCGACCGGCCCGACTTGCATCGCCCACGGCGATTTCCGGGTCCAGAACGTGATGTTTCACCCGACCGAGCCACGGGTAGTGGCGGTATTGGACTGGGAACTGTCGACCTTGGGAGATCCGCTAGCCGATCTGGGTTATCTGTGCATGGAGTTCAACGCCGACTTCTCCGGCGAGGTGACCCTCAAGCGCACAGCCGCCGAGCTGGCCGCGCTGGGGTTGCCCACCCAGGAGGAGGTGCTCGACTGGTATCGTGCGGACTCCGGCCGTACCAGAATAGAGGGCTGGGCGTTTTATGTGGCCTATAACCTGTTCCGCTCTGCCGCCATCGTGCAGGGGGTCTACAAGCGGGGTTTGGACGGTAACGCCAGCTCGGCCAAGGCCCTCCAGTACAAGGAGGAGTGCCGTAACCGAGCGGATCGGGCCTGGGCCATTGCCCACACCATGGACGCCGGTTAGTGCGCTAGCGATGACCCGAGATCGGCCCTTGCAGTGCCTGTACCCCGAGCCCGGCACGCGGCGGTTGGCGGGTCTCTATCTGGAGCCGGGGTGGCGGCAGTCGGCGCCGCGCGGGCCCGAGGGCTGTTTCGTCTATGCCAACTATGTGGCGAGCCTCGACGGCCGTATCGCGGTTGCGGCCGATGCGGGGGAGCCATTGCAGGTCCCGGAGGCGATCGCTAACGCCCGGGACTGGCGTCTCTACCTGGAGCTGGCGGCGCAGTCGGATGCACTGCTGGTCAGTGGTCGCTATGTGCGCGAGTTGGCCGCTGGGACGGCCCAGGCGGATTTTGCCCTGGGCGAGGATGCGCCGACCGACCTGCTCGAATTCCGTCGCTCCCTGGGGCTGACGCCGCGGCCGGCGGTTGCGGTGCTGAGTGGGAGTTTGGCGTTGCCGCTAGGACCCCTGGTGGCCGCTCGCCGCCAGCGCCGGGTGGTGGTGCTGACCATCCCGGGCGCACCGCTGGCGCGGCGTCGGGAACTCGCGGCCGCAGGTTGCGAGGTGATCGACGCAGGGGCATCCCAGGTGCTGGCCCCGCGTGCGTTGGCCGCGCTGGCGGGCCTGGGGCTGAGCTACGTTTACGCGATCGCCGGCCCCGAGGTGCTGCGCAGCCTGGTCGTCGCGGGGCGTTTGGACCGCCTCTATCTGACCACGGTGTTTCGACTGCTGGGCGGTGATCACATTGCCACGTTGCTGCGCGGCGATGGCGTGCAGCCGCCCACCGGCTTCCTGTTGCGCGAGGCCTATCTGGATCAAGCTGCCGACGCCTCCGAATTACCGCAGTTGATGCAGGTCTTCGACGTCTCTCGGCCGATCTGAAGGCCGCTGTCCCCTGGCCACCGGGCGGCGGTTGCGCGTCGGCGCGAGGTCAATGGCCGATCATCCAGGGGCGTCGTGCCGGGAAAGTCCTGCTGCCATCGGCCCATGGCTGGGCACGACTGCGGGCCGGTGCTCCCGACCCGCAGCCACAACCCCGCCCGTGGCTGCCATGCTGCGCATGTACCCTGGGTTCGTGTCGGCTGCGTTCGTTGCGCGCGAGGGCATCCCGACGCCCTGGGTCCATGTCGAGCAGCGCGTGCGGCGTCGCGATCACGCGGGCGGCGGGCACGCCACAGCCGGGGCAGGGATGTCGCTCGCTGCCGGCCGCCCCGGGAACCAGTTCTTCGAACAAGCCGTGCTTCGGGCATCGATAGTCATAGAGGGGCATGATGCAAATCTCTCAGCGTTTCAAGTCCGGCGCCAAAGGTACTTGGATACTGCCGTCAAGCTGCTGCTCCGGACCATCGGCGCCGGGCCGGATGTCGAAGGCAAAGATGCCGGTGGGTAGCCAAAGGGTCGCGCAGGCGTTGGGGATATCCACTACGCCGCTGATATGGCCTTGTACCGGTGTCGTGCCGAGGATCGCATAGGCCTGGGCGCGGCTGTAACCGAACTTGGTCAAGTATTCGATGGCGTTGAGGCAGGCCTGACGATAGGCGACGTGGACGTCCAGATAATGCTGCTTGCCCCATTCGTCGACGGAGATTCCCTCGAAAATCAGGTAATCGTCGTACCGGGGGACGATGGGGCTGGGTTTGAAGATCGGGTTCTTGACGCCGTACTTGCGCATGCCGTCCTTGATGAGCTCGACGCGCATATGGATCCAGCCCGCCATTTCGATCGCGCCGCAGAAGGTGATCTCGCCGTCGCCCTGGCTGAAATGCAAATCGCCGACGCTGAGCCCGGCTTCCGGAACATAGACTGGAAAATACACCCGGGCGCCGCGCGACAGGTCCTTGATATCGCAGTTGCCGCCATGCTCCCGGGGCGGCACGGTGCGCGCGCCCTCGGCGGCAGCCGCCTTCGCGGCGTCGCCGCTCATGCGGCCCATGTGAGCCGTGTCCGCGTGAGGCAGCGCCGCCAGCGGTGGAACCCGGAACGGATCGGTGTCGAACAGGGTCTGCTCGCGCCGGTTCCATTCCTCGAGCATGCTTTGAGACGGCAGGCAGCCGATCAAGCCGGGGTGGATCAGGCCGGCGAACTCCACTCCGGGCACGTGCCGGGATGTGGTGAACATGCCCTGAAAGTCCCAGATCGATTTCTGCGCCTCGGGAAAATGTTCGGTAAGAAAGCCGCCACCGTTTTGCTTGGAAAAAAAGCCGTTGAAGCCCCATTGCGAAGCGGGGAAGGCACCGATATCGAGGAAATCGACGACCAGCAGGTCGCCGGGCTCGGCGCCCTTGACGCCAACGGGGCCGGAGAGGAAATGTACCTGGGTCAGATCCACGTCGCGGACGTCGGCGGCGTCATCGTCGTTCTTGATCTGGCCGCCGGTCCAGTCGTAGCACTGGATGATGAAATCATCCCCAGGCTTCACCGTGGCGACCATGGGAATGTCCGGGTGCCAGCGGTTGTGAATCATGTCGTTGTCGTAGGGGCTCTTGCCCAAATCGATCTGGATGATGGTTTCTGTCATGGCGCGACTCCTGGGGTGGGGGAAACATCCCGGTGGGGATCTCAAACGGATAGATAGGCGGCGACCCTGTCGTGATCCAGGTTCTCCCGCATTTCCTGCAAGACGATCTGGCCCTTCTCCAGCACCAGGATGCGATCGGCGATGTCGAGGGCGAAGCTGAGCACCTGCTCGGAGACCAGGATCGACAGGCCGAAGCTGTCGCGGATGGTTTTCAGCGTCCGCGCCATGTCCTTGATGATCGACGGCTGGATGCCTTCCGTGGGCTCGTCGAGCAATAACAGTCGTGGCCGGCTGGCGAGCGCCCGGGCGATGGCCAGCTGCTGTTGCTGGCCTCCGGAGAGGTTGCCGCCGCGCCGGTGGCGCATCTCCAGCAGCACCGGAAAGAGGTCGTAAAGCTCGCCGGGGACATGGCGCTGGCCGGTGGTGGTGAGACCGGTTTCAATGTTTTCCTTTACCGTCATGGTCGCAAAGATCATTCGGCCCTGGGGTACGAAACCGACGCCACTGGCGACCCGCTGATGGCTCTTCAGGGGGGTGAGGTCGACATCACCCAAACGCGCGCTGCCCGCTGCCGTAGGGAGCATGCCGATCAGGGATTTCATTAAGGTGGATTTGCCCATGCCGTTGCGTCCCATCAGGGCGACGATCTCGCGGGGGCGCACCTCGAAGTCGAGACCATGGAGCACTTCACTCTGGCCGTAGGCCACTCGGTAATCGCTGACGGTCAACATTTTCAGGTGCTCCCTCAATGGCCGAGATAGACTTCCATGACCCTGGGATCCTCCTTGACCCGGTCCATGGAGCCCTCGGAAAGAATCCTGCCCTGATGCATCACCGTGACGCGGTGAGCGATGTCCTCGACGAACTGCATGTCGTGTTCGACCACCAGTACCGAGCGCCCCGCGGTGATGCGGTTGAGCAGTTCTGCGGTTTGCTTGCGTTCGGCGACCGACATGCCGGCCACGGGTTCGTCGAGCATCAACAGTGCCGGTTGCTGAATCAGCAGCATGCCGATCTCCAGCCACTGTTTCTGGCCATGGCTGAGCAGTCCGGCCTGACGGTGCAGGTCCCCTTGCAGAAAAATGGTCTCTGCGGTTCGCTCGACGGCAGCGATCACTTCCGCGTCGCGGCGGAAGGCGAGAGCGCTGAACACCCCGTGGCCGCGGGGAAAGGAGATTTCCAAGTTTTCAAACACGGTGAGATTTTCGTAGATCGACGGCG
Organism: Porticoccaceae bacterium; assembly: GCA_041594335.1. GTDB lineage: Bacteria > Pseudomonadota > Gammaproteobacteria > Pseudomonadales > Porticoccaceae > JAGPUQ01. Next base: position 43,509 of record JBFHML010000001.1, on the reverse strand, counting down.
TTTGAAACTTGCGTCCGACGCCGGCGTGGACGATCTGGTGCTCCTTCAACCGCGTCAGCTCCCGGCCGCGGAACCGAATGGATCCCGAGGTTGCGTGAGTGCGGCCGCAGATCAGGTCGAGCACGGTCGTCTTGCCGGCCCCATTGGGGCCGATGATCACGCGAATCTCTCCTTCCTCGACATACAGGGAGAGATCGTCGACCGCCTTGAAGCCGTCGAAGGATACGGTCAGGCCTTCGATCGACAGCACGAAGTCTTGGGACCCGGGTGCTAACGGCATGGTCGGGCTCCTTACAGCGCGCCCGCGCTGGGGGTAGAGGGTTTCGCGGGTTCCGCCTGTGGCGGGTGTGGGGTGGGTGCCGCACGTGCGGTTGCCGGCGGATCGCCGCGGTACCAGTTCGGTAGGCGTGGCGCGATATGCTGCTGGAAAAGGCCGGCAAGACCGTTCGGAAAGGCGAGTACCACGGCAATGAACAATCCCCCCATGGCGAATAGCCAGAGTTCGGGAAACGACTCGGAAAAGGTGGTTTTCGCCCAGTTGACCAACAGCGCGCCATAGACCGCGCCGAGCAGCGAGAGGCGTCCGCCGACGGCGCAGAAGATAACCATCTCGATGGACGGCACGATGCCCACAAAGGAGGGCGACATGAAGCCCACCTGCAACGTGAACAGGGCGCCGCCGATCGCTGAGAAGGCCGCTGCCAGGCAGAAGACGAACACCTTGAAGTTGGCGACGTCATAGCCGGAAAAGCGTACTCGGTCCTCCCGTTCGCGGATCGCCACCAACAGACGCCCCACCTTGTTGGTGCGCACGAACTGGGCAGCCAGCAGGCAAAGGAGCAGCAGTGTTACGCAGACGAAATAGAGCACCTGCTTGGCGCCGTCGGTGCGGATATCCCAGCCCATCAGAGTGCGCAGATCGGTGATGCCGTTGACCCCGCCGGTATAGCCCTGCTGGCCGATGATGAGAATGGTGAGGATGGCGGCGATCGCTTGGGTGATGATCGCGAAATAGACGCCGCCGACACGGCGCTTGAACATGGCCACCCCGATTACCCAGGCGAACAGCACCGGAATCAATACCACGGCCAACAGCGTAAGGGGGAGGCTGTAAAAGGGTTCCCACCACCAGGGCAGCTCCGTCACCTGGTTCCAGTCCATGAAGTCTGGGATGCCCGGGGTGGACTGTATCCTGGTCGATTCCGGATCCGAGGATTCCAGCTTCAGGAACATCGCCATGCAGTAACCGCCCAGCCCGAAGAAGACACCCTGGCCGAGGCTGAGCACTCCGCCGTAGCCCCAGCACAGCACCAGGCCCAAGGCGACAAAGGCGTACGTCAGATACTTGCCCGCCAGATTGAGCCGAAATCCGTCCAGCGAGAGCGGCAGCGCGACCGCCAGAAGCATCGCTAACAGGGCAAAGCCGATCCAATCGCGGCGGGAAAGCAGGGCGTTCGAAAAGTTCATCGTGGCTGCCTCACTTGCGGATCTTCAGTGCGAAGAGCCCTTGCGGGCGCAACATCAACACGCCCACTACCGTGAGCAGGGTGAGTACCTTGGCCATGGACCCGCTCAGGAAGAATTCCAGGGTCGATTGGGCCTGCGAGATTCCGAAGGCGGAGGCGATGGTGCCGAGCAGGCTGCCGGCGCCGCCGAACACCACCACCAGGAAGGTGTCGACGATGTACAGCTGTCCCGAGGTGGGCCCTGTGGAACCGATCATGGTGAACGCACTGCCGGCCACCCCGGCGATGCCGCAGCCCAGGCCGAACGTCAGCCGGTCAACTTTTTCGGTGTTGATCCCCACCGCCGCCGCCATCGGCCGGTTTTGCACCACGGCGCGCACCTGTTTCCCCCAGTTCGACCGGTACATCAGGAAGTACACCCAGCTGGCGATGACCAGCGTCAGCAGCATTACGAAGATGCCGTTGATCGGGATTTCGATGGTGTCGGTGAGCGCGTAGGAGCCCATCATCCATTCCGGAATGGTGACGCCCACCTCGCGTGCACCGAACACCGAGCGGTAGAACTGTTGGAGGATGAGGCTGAGCCCCCAGGTGGCCAGCAGGGTGTCCAGCGGCCGTCGGTACAGAAAGCGAATCAGGCTCCATTCCACCAGGGTTCCCAGAGCGAAGGTGGCGACAAAGGCCAAGGCCATGGCGACAAAGAAATAGCCAGCGAACAGGTCGGGAAACTGGCTGGCGAACAGCGTCGAGGTGAAGTAGGTGATATAGGCGCCGAGAATCATGAATTCGCCGTGCGCCATGTTGATGACCCCCATCTGGCCGAAGATGATCGCCAGGCCGAGCGCCATCAGTACCAGCACCGCGAACAGGATCAGGCCGGCGAAGCCCTGCATGGCGAAGATGGAGACGAGTTCCGAGCCACTGTATTCGCTGAACATGGGAGACCTCCGCGGGCCAAGGGTCTAACGAGCGATGGAGGCCGGCTCCCGGAGGAGCCGGCGCTTTCTGTCTACTGGTAGCCTTCGGGGAAGGGATCCGGCTCCATCAACTCCTCGGTCTCGAACACCAGCTCATATTGACCGTCGCGCTGGGCCCGGCCGATGCGGGTCTTCGACCACAGGTGGTGGTTCTCGTGGATGCGCACATAGCCTTCGGGCGCTGTGGTCAGCTCGATGCCTGGCGAGGCCGCCCGCACCTTGTCGATATCGAAAGAGCCGGCTTTTTCCACGGCCGCTTTCCACAGCCAGGGGCCGAGATAGGCTGCCTGGGTGACGTCGCCGATGACGATGTCGTCGCCCCACTTGGCCTGGAATGCCTGGACAAAAGCGGAGTTGTTGGGGTTGTCCAGGCTCTGGAAGTACTTCATTGCCGCATAGGCGCCCTCGATGTTTTCGCCGCCGATGCCCAGAATCTCGTCCTCGGTAACCGAGATGGTGAGGACCAGGGGTTTTTCCTGGGTCATGTCGATTCCGGCGGCCTTGAGCTGCTTGTAGAAGGCCACATTGGAGCCACCGACCACGATCGCGTAGATGACGTCCGGCTTGCGCAACTTGATCTTGTTGATCACCGAATTGAATTGGGTATGGCCCAGGGGGTAGTACTCTTCGCCGACTACCTTGAGGCCCAACTTCTCGATGTGCTTGCGGGCGATCTTGTTCGATGTCCGCGGCCAGATGTAGTCCGAGCCGAGCAGATAGAAGGTCTTTGCGCCCTTTTCCTTCACCACCCAATCGATGCCCGCGATGATCTGCTGGGTGGCCTCCTGGCCGGTGTAGATCACATTGGGCGACTGTTCGAGTCCCTCGTAGAAAGTCGGGTAATAGAGCATGCCGTTGTACTGCTCGAAGACGGGCAGCACGGCTTTCCGCGACGCGGAGGTCCAGCAGCCGAATACCGCGGCGACCTTGTCGTTGACCAGGAGCTTCTTCGCTTTCTCGGCAAAGGTGGGCCAGTCGCTGGCGCCGTCCTCCTGGATATAGTCGATCTTCCGGCCGAGCACCCCGCCGGTGGCGTTGATCTGGTCGATGGCGAGTTTTTCGGCCTGCACCGAGCCGGTTTCGCTGATGGCCATGGTGCCGGTCACCGAGTGCAGGATGCCCACGGTGACCTGGTCGTCGGTCACGGCGAGTCCGGTGGTATTGACTTCGGCCGTTGGCGGGGCCGCGACCACGCCCTGGCTCAGTGTCAGACTCAGGGGAAGTGCCGCGAGCCAGGTGGTCAGGCCGCGGCGGCGTCGATGCAGTGGCGGGAGAGGGCGCGTCATGATGATGAAACCTCTGTTGCTGGGGTGGTGACGGTGCTGTTGCCTGCGCGCCGGAGACCGATTCGCGAGAGGCGTGGAGGGATTATTGGTGCCCGCTGGGATTCGGGGTATCGGGCGAATGCCCGAAGCGCCTACGTCATTTGACGTATTCAATCGTTGGCGGTGGGCGCTAGGATCGCCCCGGAGTCGCGCGAACCCGGCGGGTCGCCGGGAGCCGGCGCAAGTCTTGCTTCATACAGGGTGGCGCCGGATTTCGGCCCACGCGCAGTCGCGGTGTGCGGCGCCCCTCCCGTCCGTAGTGAGCCATGATGAGAGCGACGCAGCAGGTCTTTCGGGTTCGCCGCAACTACAACAGGTGGGTTGCCAACCAGACCATGGAGGACTATGCCCTGCGCTTCACCGCCCGGGGCTTCCGGCGCTGGTCGGCGGGGCGGGTATCCCACACGGCGTTGGGCGCGATCTCCTTTCTTGCGCTGGAAGCGATCGGTGGCGCCATCACCCTCAGTTACGGCTTCAGCAACGCGGTCGCGGCGATCGCGGTGGTCGGGGCGATCATCCTGTTGACCTGTATCCCCATCAGTTATCACGCCGCGCGCAACGGCATCGATATCGATCTGCTGACCCGCGGCGCGAGCTTCGGATACATCGGGTCGACCGTCACGTCGCTGATCTATGCCAGCTTCACCTTTATTTTCTTTGCTCTCGAAGCCGCCATCATGGCCATGGCACTGGAGATTCTGCTGGGCATTCCGCTGTCCGTGGGCTATTTGATCAGCGCGCTCCTGGTGATTCCCCTAGTCACGCATGGGATCACCCTCATCAGCCGCTTTCAGCTGTGGACCCAGCCATTGTGGATCACGCTGCAGCTGCTGCCCCTGGCCTTCATTTTCTGGAACGACTTCTCCGCGGTCACGGACTGGACCAGCTATCAGGCCCCCGAGCGCGCAGGTTTCGATCTGCTGTATTTCGGTGCCGCGGCGGCGGTGGTGTTTTCGCTGATCGCCCAGATCGGCGAGCAGGTCGACTTTCTGCGCTTTCTACCCGATACGCCGCGGCGCCGGTGGTGGTGGCTGGCGATGCTGGCCGGGGGGCCCGGATGGGCGGTGGTGGGCACGATCAAGATTCTCATCGGTTCCTTTCTCGCCATCCTAGCGCTGGGGCATGGCTACAGCAGGGACGAGGCCGGGGACCCGACGCGAATGTACGCGGTGGCCTTCGGTTATGTCACCCAATCGCAGGATGCGGCCATCATCCTGGCCGGCATCTTCGTGATTCTTTCCCAGCTCAAGATCAATGTCACCAACGCCTACGCCGGCTCGATCGCCTGGTCCAACTTCTTCTCGAGGCTCACCCACGACCATCCCGGCCGCGTCGTGTGGCTGGTGTTCAACGTGGGCATTGCCCTGATTCTGATGGAACTCGGCATCTATCGGGCGCTCGAGGACATCCTCGGCGTCTATGCCATCGTGGCACTCGCCTGGGTCGGATCCCTGGTAGCCGATCTGGTGATCAATCGCCCCCTGGGACTGCGGCCGAGGGAGATCGAGTTCAAGCGCGCCCATCTCTATGACATCAACCCCGTGGGTGTCGGCTCGCTGGTTATCGCCACCCTGGGTGGGGTCTTCTGTCACGCTGGGATGTTCGGGGCGACCGCCGCTGCGCTGTCGTCGTTCATCGCGCTGGGGCTGACCTTCATTGCCTCCCCCTTGCTGGCCTGGCTGACCGGCGGGCGTTACTACATCGCCAGGCCGCGCGATGTCTTTGCGAGCGACGCTCCGCTGCCCGTGTGCTGTATCTGTGAGCATCGCTTCGAGCCGGAGGACATGAGTTCCTGCCCGGCCTATGACGGTCCCATCTGTTCACTGTGTTGTACTTTGGATGCGCGCTGCAACGACAGCTGCAAGCAGGACTCGCGGTTCTTCGAGCAGCTGCAGGCACTGCTGGCGACCTTTCTTCCCCGGCGCTGGGTCGCGGGATTCAACAGCAGGATCGGCAACTTCATCGGCGTGTTTCTGCTCATCAGCGCTGTGGTGATCGGTGCCTTGTCGCTGATCTATTTCCAGATCACGCTGGACTTGGTGGTCGATCGGGGTGCGCTCTTCGTCGCGCTCTCCAAGGTGTCTTTTGTCCTCATGATTCTGTGTGGCGTAGTGGCCTGGATGTTCGTGCTTGTCCACAACAGCCGCAAGGTGGCCCAGGAGGAGTCCCTGCGTCAGACCCGCAGACTGATGGAGGAGATCGCGGCCCATGAGGCCACCGACCGCGAACTGCAGAAGGCCAAGGAGGTCGCCGAAGCCGCCAACCAGGCGAAGAGCCGCTATCTGACCGGGATCAGTCACGAGCTGCGCACGCCCCTCAATGCGGTGCTCGGTTATGCCCAGTTGCTGGAGCGGGAAGCGGCGCTGCCGGAATCGAGTCGATCCGCGGTGAGCGTTATCCGGCGCAGTGGCGAACATCTGGCCGACTTGATCGAGGGGCTGCTGGATATTTCCAAGATCGAGGCCGGGCGCCTGGATCTGCACAGCGGCGAGGTGCGTCTGCCCCTGTTGCTGGATCAGATCGGCAATCTGTTTCGATTGCAGGCGCAGGCGAAGGGTATCGATTTCGTCTATGAATGCACGGGGCCGCTGCCCGAGTTCGTCCGCACCGATGAGAAACGGCTGCGCCAGATTCTCATCAACCTGTTGTCGAACGCGATCAAGTTCACGGATTCGGGCCGGGTGAGCTTGCGGGTGGGCTACCGCAATCAGGTGGCAGTGTTCACGATCACCGACACCGGCGTGGGCATCGCCCCAGGCGACAGGGAGCGGATCTTTCAACCTTTCGAGCGGGTCAGGCTGGCGGGTTCCGAACACATTCCGGGCACCGGACTGGGGCTGACCATCACCCGACTGCTGGTGGATATTCTGGGGGGCGATATCAGTGTTGCCAGCGAGCCCGGGCAGGGCAGCGCCTTCCAGGTGTCGCTGATGCTCTCCAGCGTGGTGCCCACGACCGCGGTCGTGGCGGCCGAGCGCTGTATCCACGGTTATGACGGCGAGCAACGGTCCTTGATGGTGATCGACGACGACCCCACCCATCGCCGGCTGATAGGCGACATGCTCGAACCGCTCGGTTTTGCCGTGGTTGAGGCCCCGGATGCGGCAACTGGGCTGGCGCTGGTCGATCAGTATCCACCGGATCTGTTCTTGTTGGATGTGGCGATGCCGGGTATGGACGGTTGGCAGCTCGCAGCCATGCTGCGCGCGCGGTTGCCCCGAACGCCCATCGTCATGGTATCGGCTGATGCGCGTGAAGGATTGCAGGGAGCGGCTGCGCCTGTCGTTCATGATGGCTATCTGATCAAACCCGTACGTCTGCAGAGCCTCCTCGAAACCCTCGGGAGCAGCCTCGGACTTACTTGGCGTTACCGCAGTCCGCGCGGCGTAGAGTCGAAGCTCAGCGATGCACTGGGGTATGGCGTAGGACTCCCCGAGCGAGATCGGGATGAACTGTGCCGCTATGCCGAAATCGGTTACGCCAAGGGGCTCAGCGCCAAGCTCGACGCCTTGGCGGAATCCCCAGAGGTGCCGGTGGAATTCATCGCGGGCCTGCGCAGATTGGTGAGTGAATTCGAATTCCGTCGGATCATTCGATTGCTGGGGCGCGCGCCTTGAACGGCTATGCCGCCGGGCGCAAGGACGTGGTTCTGGTGGTCGATGACTCGGCGCAGTCGCTGGGGATGCTCAACGAGGCGCTCGACCGGGAGGGGTTTCAGGTGCTGGTGGCGCTGGAGGGCAATCAGGCGCTGGCCATCGCGGGTAATCTGCCGCCGGATATCATCCTGCTGGATGCGCTGATGCCGCAGATGAACGGTTTCGAAACCTGCGAGCGCATCAAGGCCGATCCGGAGCTGCGCCATATCCCGGTGATCTTTATGACCGGGCTGAGTGATACCGAGAGTATTCTCCGGGGGTTTGCCGCGGGCGGCGTCGACTATGTCACCAAGCCGATCCGGATCGACGAATTGCTGGCGCGGATGAAGACACACATCGGCAATGCACGGCTCACCAGCAGTGCCCGCAGCGCCCTCGATAGCGCCGGACATTTTCTGCTCGCGGCGGACGCCGCAGGTTCGCTGCGCTGGGCCACGCCCCAGGCTCGGCAGCTGCTGGAGGAGCTGGGTGCGATACCCGGCTGGATGACAGCGCACTTTCCGGCGTTGGTGCGTCGATTGATCGCGGGACAGGCGGCCAACGAGGTCACCGCCGAGGTCGATGCGCTAGACCGTCCCTTCCAACTGCGTTACCTGCGGCAGAGCGGCGAGGACGAACATCTGCTGCGCCTGATCGATTCCGGTCGGTTGCCCGACACGCGGCCCCTGCGCACCGCCTTCGGGCTTACTGAGCGGGAAGCGGAAGTCCTGTTATGGGTCGCCAACGGCAAGGCCAACCGCGAGATCGCCATCATTCTGGCGATGAGTCCGCGGACGGTGAATAAGCACCTAGAACAGGTTTTTCGCAAGCTGGGTGTTGAAAATCGGACTTCTGCGGCGGCACTGGCGTTGCGTCAACTGCAATCCGGAAACTGAGGCGCTCGCGAGGGCGGCGGTATTACTGAGGAGTGGACCTGATGTTGTGGTGCCCAGGGGCGGAATCGAACCACCGACACGAGGATTTTCAATCCTCTGCTCTACCGACTGAGCTACCTGGGCAGATAGCGGGAAGGCGCGTATTTAACCGGTTGCGGCTCTGGCCGTCAATCATGGCGGTGCAATTTGCTGGAAATTGCCACGCTAATCTTCTTTCGGGACGTAACCCTCGGCGGCATCATAATCTTCTCCGGACAGAAAGCGGTCACGTTGCTCGTTGAGATAGGTCCGCGCGCTCATGTCCATCATGTTGAGACGCTTTTCGTTGATCAGCATAGTCTGGTGAGCGAGCCATGCCTCCCAGGCGCGCTTGGATACCTGGTCGAAAATCTCTTGCCCTTTGGGGCCTGGAAACGGGGGTTGTGCAAGGCCCGGTAGTTCTTCACGGAACTTGCGGCAGAACACTGTACGACTCATGGCATGCTGCTCCGCTGGGACTAGGGGGTGTCAGTGTACCTTGTGGCTAGGCGATCTGCGCCGCGGGTCCCGCCAAGGCGCAGAGCAGCTTGCGCACCGGTGCTGGCAGACCCAGTGCACCTGGCGCAGTGGGGGCGATCCAGCGATAGCGCTCTTCTTCGGCCGCCATGGTCCCGGGCCGGACGTCGAGTTCCCGAGTCTGGTAATCCAGCTTGAAGTGGGTAAATACATGGCGTCCGCTGATGCCGGGGCGGGTAGTGAGTGGTTGGCAACCGAGGTCAGTGCACAGGCTCTCGATCGCAGCGCATTCGATGTCGGGTGCACATTCAGGAAAGCTCCACAGACCGCCCCAGATGCCCTGTGGGGGGCGCCGCTCCAGCAGTACTTTGCCGTCCGGGTCGCGCAGAATCAGCCACAGGGTTTGGCGCACCGGTGTGGGGGTGTTTGGTTTGCGCCCTGGATAGGCAGTGACTTCGCCGGCTCGCAGTGCCCGACAATCGGCGGCTACGGGACAGCGTACGCACTGTGGCCGAGTGCGGGTACACCGGGTTGCGCCCAGGTCCATGATCGCCTGGGTATAGTCGGCGACGCGTGTGGTCGGGGTGAGTTGCTCGGCGCGCGCCCAGAGACGCTTTGCCACCGCAGCCTCCCCGGGCCAGCCCGCGATGGCGCTGTGACGGGCCAGCACGCGCTTGACGTTGCCGTCGAGAATGGGCGCGCGGCGCTGCCAAGCCATCGCGAGTATGGCGCCTGCGGTAGAGCGGCCAATGCCCGGGAGGGTTTGCAGTGCGTCGAGGTTTGCTGGCAGTTCGCCATCCCACTGTTCTGTCACCAGTTGTGCCGTTCGATGTAGGTTTCGTGCCCGAGCGTAGTACCCCAAGCCAGTCCAGAGATGGAGCACGTCGTCCAGTGGCGCCCGGGCGAGGCTGGGAATATCGGGAAATCTCCGCACGAAGCGCTCGAAATAGGGAATGACTGTCTCTACGCGAGTCTGCTGGAGCATGATTTCCGATAGCCAGACTCGGTAGGGAGAGCGCGCTTGCTGCCAAGGCAGATCGTGACGCCCCTGTTGGTCGAACCAGCTAAGCAGACGTTGGGCGAAATCGGGAGTCGCAGTGTTTGCGTCAGTCGTCATCCCGCCCCCGGTTTAGCAGTCCCTTGAGCAGACCCTCGACGGCCTTGCCACGCTCACCTTCGAGCGCACCCCGATCGCGTAGTTCTTCGAGGACGCGATCTTCCACCAGGCCGGAGACGAACTGAGGGTCGGGGGCACACAGGGTTTGTGTGGGTGCACCGACGCTACCAGTGCAGCGCAGCGGAATGTCACGGTCGCGTAGCCGCCCGCTGCGAACCGGGCAGCCGTCGGGACTGGTGCGATCGCCTTCGAGGCGGGTGATCGCGGTCACCTCATAGCGATCGCTGGCGCGGTCGAGCGAGCCGGAAGCGCGTACCCTGAGGTTGCCGATGCCCGTGGTCAGCTCGTCCAGCATCACTCTGGGTCCGGCCAGATGGAAACTGCCTGCGATGGTTTCGAAGCGGCTGGAATCCGGCCAGTCCGCGCGCTTGGGCACGCGCTCGACGGTGGCCACCAGATCGCAGAAGGTGCGTTCGATATTGGTTCCGGTGAGGAGGGGGTCCGTGACCCGGAAATCGCCGCGGGCGCGCAGCGATTGCTCCAGTGCCGGCGTGTCGCTGCCCTGGGCATGGCCGGTCAGGGTGAGGTCCAGGGCGCCGTCTAGCGCCAAGTTCGGAGCCAGGGAGCGGCGGACCTCGGCGAGCGCAATGCCGGTCAACTGCGGCGCGAAATGGATTTCTGGTGCCCTGCCGTCGATGCCTTCGACACGGCCCCGCAGCGCGGCAGTCCCACCGAGTGTGCGAGTGGCGAAGTCTTCGATGTGGAGGTCGTCGCCGGCAAAGCGGACGCGCAGCTGCAAGGCCTCGAGGCGCAGCTGATCCAGGATCAGTAGGTCCCAATCCACCGTTAGGCTGCCGGTGCCGCCTTGGAGAAAGGCCATGGGCGCGGCCAGGGGCGCCAGCAGCGCGGTGCGAGGAGGTTCTGGCGTCTGCTCGGCGCGCTGGCCGCGGTAGCGGCCGAGGTCGAGGCGATCACCCTGTAGCTCGGCCTGGAGCTCACGTGGTGTTGCCAAGCGTACCCTGGCGTTGCCGGTAACCTGGGTATCATCGACGGTCAGGTCGAATGCGTTGAGCAGCAGCTCGTCGGGAGCGGCGTGAAATACGGTGCGCAACGCCACGCGTTCCAGAGCGTCTGGCGCGCTGAAGGCGGGTAGCGGTGCCTGCCAGGCGGTCAGCAGTGGGCGCGGGTCTGCCGCTGGAATTTCCAGTTTTCCCTGGACCTGAGGCGCTGTGCTTAGCTGGGTGGCGTTCGCTTCACCCCGCAGGTGCACTGCCTGACTGTGGAGGTCCAGGTTGGCGATTTCCAGCCTCTCCGTGTCGCCCTCGTAGTGCAATGTGAACCGGGCCTCGATGGTGGGCCGGTCTTCCGGAGACAGTTGCAAGCGCACGTCCTCAGCGTGCAGTGACACGGCGCGTTGGTCTATACCGAGGCGTGCCTCAAGGTCGGTGTGGAGTGGAAAAGGCACAGCCGGATCCTGATACGTGAAGGCCAATGTGATCGGAAACGGCGTGCCGTCGAGCAGGATGTCGCTGCCCGTAAAGTGGAGGTCATGCAGCTCGCGGGTGCCCTCGGGTGTCGCGATCAGCACCCGGGTGTTGCGGACTGAAACCGAGCGAACCCCGATGATCACGCCATCGGTTTCGTCAGGGGCTGCGGTTGCCGCCGGCGGAGCTGCGGCAACCGGGGCCGCTGCTGCCGCAGCGGCTTGGGTGGTATTGGCGATGCGAATCTCCGCGCTGTCGAGATCTAGGGCTTCGATGTGCGGTTTTCCGCGCAACAAGGGTAGCCAGGCCATGCTCAGTGTGGCCCGCTCGAAGTCGATTTCAGGCAGGTCCGCGCGATCGGATCGGACGCTGGTGTTGCCGATCTGCACACCCGGGCTGGGTAGGAAAGTCCAGGACAGATCACCGCGTATCTCTAGGGTAATGCCTTGGCGGCGCGCCAATTCGGCAATTCGCGGTTTTAGATCGTTGGGATCCAGAAACAGCAGCACATAAGCGGCTGTCCCTGCGACCAACAGCAGTGCCAGCACCAGGATGCCGGCGAGGATACGAAGCGGTGTGTTCATGCCTTCTCCCTGCAGTGGTTGGCGGCGCGCGCTGGTCCGCCCGCCTTGCCATCAGTATAATGGCGCGCCTTCGGCCGTTGCTGCCGCCGGCAGCGTCCCAGCAGGAGAGCCGCATGGCATCGCGCCGCGCCATCGTTAATCGCGATACTCTGGAAACCCAGATCGAGGTAGAGGTCGACCTCGATGGTAGTGGGCGTGGCGAATTTGCCACCGGGGTACCTTTTCTCGAGCACATGCTCGACCAGATCGCCCGTCACGGTGTGGTCGATCTGCGGGTCAACGCCCGTGGCGATACTCATATCGACGATCACCACACCGTCGAGGATATCGGCATCACCCTGGGTCAGGCGGTCAAGCAGGCGCTCGGCGAGCGCAAGGGCATCTCGCGCTATGGCCATGCCTATGTCCCCTTGGACGAAGCGCTGTCTCGTGTGGTGATCGATTTCTCCGGCCGCCCTGGGCTGATCACCGACGTCACCTTTACGCGTGCGCGGGTTGGCAGCTTCGACGTCGACCTGGTCTTCGAGTTTTTCCAAGGCTTTGTCAACCATGCCGGGGCGACCCTGCATATTGATAACTTGCGCGGCGCGAATACGCACCATCAGGTGGAGACTATCTTCAAGGCATTCGGTCGTGCGTTGCGCATGGCCGTGGCTTTGGATCCCCGGGTCGGAGAGGCGATGCCCTCCACCAAAGGCAGTCTCTGAGCAGTATTGGCATGACTGATTTCGCGGACCGCATTGCGGTCATCGATTACGGTATGGGCAATCTGCATTCGGTGGCCAAAGCGCTGGAGCGTGTGGCACCGGGTGCGCGGGTGAGTGTTACGACGGATCCACGTGAGTTGCAGCGTGCCGATCGGGTGGTGTTCCCCGGCGTGGGGGCGATCGGAGACTGTATGGCGGCGATTCGCGAGTCCGGCTTCGACCGCGTCTTGCCGGAGATCATCGCCGAGAAGCCTGTGTTGGCGATTTGCGTGGGTATGCAGGCACTGATGTCTTACAGCGAGGAGAGCGGCGGCGTCGATTGCCTTGGACTGTTGCCCGGGCGCGTGCGGTTTTTTGGCGATCCCTTGACTGACCTCGATGGTGAACGGCTCAAGGTGCCGCACATGGGTTGGAATGTCGTGCATCAGACCCGGGATCATCCGCTCTGGGCAGGCATCGCCCAGGATACGCGGTTCTATTTTGTACATAGTTATTGGGTCGAGACCGAGTCGGAGCTGGTCGCCGGCAGGTGCGATTACGGTGTTCGCTTTGCCGCCGCCTTGCACGTTGGCAACCTGTTCGCGGTTCAGTTTCACCCGGAAAAGAGTCATACCGATGGCCTACGCTTGCTGGCCAACTTCACCAACTGGGGGGGGGGTCGCTGATGCTGGTAATCCCTGCGATTGATCTCAAGGACGGCCAGTGTGTCCGGCTGCGTCAGGGCCGTATGGATGACGCTACCGTGTTTTCCGACGACCCGGTGGCCATGGCCGCCCATTGGGTCGCCCAGGGTGCCCGTCGTCTGCATTTGGTCGATCTGAACGGTGCTTTTGCGGGTACGCCTGTAAATGGCGATGCGGTGCGCGCTATCGCCCGTGCGCAGAATGCGCTGCCTATTCAAATTGGTGGCGGTATCCGTAGTGCGGACACGATCGAGGCGTACCTCCAGGCGGGTGTGCGCTATGTGATCCTCGGGACCAAGGCGGTCACGGATCCGGACTTCGTCAGCCGCGTCTGTAGAGAGTTCCCCGGGCGCATCATCGTCGGCATCGATGCCCGGGATGGGCGGGTTGCTACGGAAGGCTGGGCGGAGGTTACCGAAGTCTTGGCCGTGGATCTGGCGCGTCGCTTTGCCGCCGATGGCGTTAGCGCTATCGTCTATACCGACATCGAGCGCGATGGGATGCTGGGAGGAGTGAACCTCGATGCCACCCTGGGTGTGGCTGCGGCCGGCATCCCCGTGATCGCTTCCGGTGGTGTCACCAACCTGGAGGATATCCGCGCGCTGCAGGCTGTCGCCGGGCGCGGCATTTTGGGAGCCATTACCGGGCGCGCAATCTATGAGGGCACCCTGGATCTGGCCGCCGCCCAGGCGCTCTGCGACGCTGGATAGGTGGGGGCGCTCCCGCGGTGGCGCCTTGCCCAACGCTGTCCTGAGGGGAATCGGCCCGGGGTTTCCAATCACCGCCCGTCGCCGTGTGCGATGCCCGTGTCGGGATGGGTGCCTCGCGGCGCGTTGCCCGTACGCGCGCTTCACGCCCTTATTTTCTGAAGATCGAGACCAACAGCGACAACAGTGCGCTGATCAGCACCATGGTGCCGAGCGGGAGGTGGAGCCGGAAACCGGGCCGGTCGATCCGAATGTCGCCGGGCAATCGCCCCAGGGGTAGCTTGGCCAGCCAGGGCCACAGCAGTCCGGCGACGATCAGCAGCAGGCCGATATAGATCAGGGGTTTCTGCATGGCCCGGGATTGTCCGGGCGCGCTGGGGGGCGCGCAATCCCGGCGGTGACCGGTACGCACCAAAAAGGCCGGGATCTCCCGGCCTTTTTTGGCGTTCGTCGCGTGACGGCTTTCAGCCGGCGGCGCGACGGCGATGGGCCCTGAGACCGACCAGTGCCAGCAGGGCGCCGAGCACCATCAGTGACCACTGTGACAGGGTGGGGATGGCGGTTGGACCGGTTCCATCCACGGCATTGCTGACGGTGAAGCCTGTTCCGGGGAGGGGATCGAAAATCACGTTGCGCTGATCCAGATCAAATGCCGTATTGATGGGGCCCGGCAATCCGGTGTTACTTCCGTTGACACCGCAACTGTCAGCAGCGTCGTAACACCAGCGTTCGTATGCCGTCGCCCCGGTGCTGAAGGGACCATTGCTCAAGTCCACGGGGCCAGGATCGACATTGTCACTGATGGTAATGCCCACCACGATGCCTTCGTCGAGCGAAGCTAACAAATCTTCCCCCGCGCCGTCGAGAATACCGTTGTAGCCGAATACGATGCGGCCGGTGTTCCACAATTGCACTTGAAATGTCGAAAGATGGGTTTCTTCTTGATTGGTTCCAACCTCATTCCAGGTGACCACCGCATGATCACCGAAATCGTTGAAATGGATGGTGCCTGTGGTGGTGAGGTCGAGGTCGGTATTCAGCGGGCAGAGCTCTGGAGCTGAGTCGTCGATAAATTCTTCGAAATATTGCCAGTGGTCGTAGTCGATATCCCCGTCGGTACCCAGTGAACCCAATTGCACACAGCCGTTGGTGCCAATATGCACCGTGGTGTAGCTCGCCGCTTCATAAGGGAAGTTGAAGCTCAACACCACTGAAGTGGTTTCATCATCTTGGGTGGTCAACGTTAGCAATTCGGAGCCGAAGCTTGGTTCCCAAATAGGCGGTATCGCTTGAGCTGGAACCGATAACAACGCTGCGATCGATACGGCAACAAATAGATGTGTTCTGGCAAGTTTCATAAAGATCCCTCTTGAGATTGATGTCGCGACCTGGGCAGCTCCAGAGCGGCTACGGCGATATCGCCCAAATCGGCGGCGCGCCAAGGTTGTAGTTTACGCAAAAAATGTCAAGAAAATGCGTGAATTGAGCAAAAGCCATGGCGACCGTACGCGCAAGCCACCGTAGCAGTGGGGAGCGTAATACACCGCTGCGCTACCCGGAGAAAATCTCGGTCAAAAAGTCTTCCAAGGCCCGCCAGGACCGGCGCTCGGCATTGGCGTCGTAGCGGATCCCGCGCTCCGGGTCGTTGGCACCGGGCCGAGTGAAGGCGTGCAGGGTGTGGCCGTAGACGTGAAGCTGCCAATCCGCACCGGCCTCGGTCAGTTCCGTGGCCAGTTGCAGCATGCTTTCCGGTTTGGCCATGGGGTCTTCGTAGCCGTGCAGGCATAGCACCTTGGCGCGGATCTGCTTGCCGCGGGTGTTGCCGGGGGGATCGAACAGGCCGTGAAAGCTGGCCACGCCGCGGATGTCGGCTCCGGTTCGTGCCAGGTCGAGAACGCAGAGGCCGCCGAAGCAGTAGCCGATGGCGGCGACCCGCCCCGGGTCCGCCTCGGGCAGTTCGCGCAGCGCCGCGATGCCGGCGGTCATGCGGCGCTGCAGCAGTACGCGGTCGCCGAGCAATGGCTGCATCAGTTCGGCATTGGCCTCGGGGCTGCCGCCCTGGCGCCCGCCGCCGTAGAGATCCAGTGCGAAACCCAGGTAGCCAAGCTCGGCCAGGGCCTTGGCTCGGCCGGCCTCGAAGTCTGATCGGCCGCCCCAGGTGTGGGCGATGGCCACTGCAGGCCGGGGGCCGGGCTGGGCATCGTCCCAGGCCAGCAGCCCCTGACAGGCGAGGTCGGCGTCCTGGTATTCGACGAGGCGGGTTTGTATGGCCATGCGTGTCTCCGGTGTGGGCGGCAGCTGGGGGAGGACGTTGCCCTTCGTGCCGATGGTATGCTCCCGTCCGAATCAAACCAAGGGCTTGCCCGGATCCGGTAGGGGTGAAGATGACGGAAAACCGAGAAACCGCCGCACGCCCGGGCGTCAGCCCGGCGCTGCGCACTGGGCTGGAGGCCTTCATCCGCCACAATTTCGGGCCCGCCGCCGGGCTGGTCGATCTCGAACCCATGCTCGGTGGCCATGCCGGACTCACCTTTGGGTTCGGTGTCTCGGGTATCGAGGCGCCGCGCCGCTACATTATCAAGCTCGCACCTCCGGGGGTGCGCCGCGAGGGCAACACCGATGTCTTTCGCACCGCGCCGCTGCTGCGTACCCTCCACGGCCAGGGTCTGCCGGTGCCCGATGTCCCCTTCGCGGCGCCGGACGAGGCTGAGTTCGGCGTGCCCTATGTGGTCATGGAGCGGCTGCCAGGTCGCGAGTTCTTCATCTGGGAGCCCCACCAGAGTTTCGACCGGACACCAGCAGCGACCGCACCCCTATGGCGGCAGGCCGCGGCGGTCCTGCCGCGGATTCATCGTGTCGATTGGCGCAAGCGGTTGCCGGAGTGGGAGACGCCCCGCCCCTTGACGGTGGAGATCGGTCGTTGGGAACCGATCTACCGCAAGGCGCTGGAGCCGGCGTGGATCGATCACGCCGACCGCCTGCGTCTGCGGCTGCTGGAGACCCTGCCGGAGGAGCCCCAGCTGGGCGTGGTTCACGGTGACTACCAGCCGGGCAACTGCCTGTTCGACGCCGGCAGCCTGACCGGCGTGATCGACTGGGAGCTGGTGCGCATCGGCGCCATCCAGCTCGATATTGGCTGGCTGATGTTCTGCGCCGATCACGATTTCTGGACCGATGAGATCCGCCCCGTCGCCCCGGTGGCGCCGGAAGAACTCGCCGATATCTGGCAGGAGGGCATGGGGCGCAGCTTCGCGGGCCTGCGCTGGTATCAGGCACTGGCCGCCTACCAGCTCGGCGCGATCGCTTGCCTCAATGTGCGTCTACACCGCAAAGGCCAGCGCATCGATCCGATGTGGGAGCGTTTCGCCTACACAGTAACCCGTTTTTTCGAGCAGGGCCTACGCCTCCTGTCCTGACGTGCGCGCCGGTTGTTGCCGGATTAGCGGGTACGGCTACCGAATCCCTTGGCGATATGTTCCGCCCAAGCGGCGATGGTGATCGACGGCGGTCCGCCAGGGGACCGCGGCAGGGCCGCGGCGTCGGCCACATAGAGCCCCGGATTGTCGAACACCTCGCCATTGGCGCCGACCACGCCGCAGTCACGATCGCGGCCCAGACAGGCGCCACCCGTCGGGTGTACGGTAATGGGGACGCGAGGCGCATAGATTTTGCGCCCGGTGCGCCTGCCGATCTCGTCGAACATGGCGCGGATACGGGCGAAGACGGGGCTCTCCTCCCAGTCGTAGACAATCTGCAGTCGACCGGCTTTCATGCGCACCCTGCCGTTCATTTCATCCTCGCCGAGTCCGGCGATGAAGGCGGCGCGCTTGATGCGCTCGCGAAGCCGCCGTGGCAATGGATAGCTGTCGACCGAGGGGAAACCGCCGCCGCCGATCATGGGGGGATCGGCGTCGCCGCGAAGTTGCACGCCACCAGTGGTGGGCAGGCCGCGGGTCTGGTCGACGTTCGGGTCGTTGTAGTCCCAAAAGCCCAGGTAGTCGCCATTGGTTCCGTAGCGCTGACCGAGCTGGGGCATGCCGGCGAGTCCCGCGATCTCCCGACTGTGGAGCAAGATCCGCAGGGTGTTGAGTGTGCCGGCGGCCAACACCACATGATCGGCTTCCAGCGACGCGCTTTGGCCGGTGGTGTGATCGATGTATTCGATCCGATAGCGGGACGTTCCATAGTGCTGGCGGATGATGGCGCGAACTTCACAGAGGTCCTTGATTTCCAGACCCTGGTGCAGCGCCGGCGCCAAATAGGCAACATCCAAGGTGGTTTTCCCACCTCCTGGGGAGCCGAGAAACCCTTCGTCATTGGCCTCGTAGTCGACTTCGCAGCGCTCGATGCCGCGTTCGTCCACGGTGCGCTGAGGGCGGGCTGGATCCTTGGGCAGCAGATAGCCCAGGCGCGGGTCCGGTGGCGGCTTGGCGGCTTCCAAGTGCTCGGAGTCCCGAAACCGAGACGCCGAGGTGTTGGGAATCCCCAGTTCTGGCGTCGGGGTGATTGAGCCTAGGCGTTTCAGGACAGCGTCGTAGTAAGGGGCCATCAGCGCATCGGAAATATCCGGATGGTGCCCCTCCCAGTACTGCGCCACGAGTGGGCGGACGTGGGAGGCCGAATAGACGTGGCTGCCGCCACCGACCCCAGAGGAGCACACGACCCGAGTGCCTCGGCCGAGAAACAATTCGTAAAGGCCTCGTTTGTTGAGGCGGACCCGACCCGGCAGCCAGTTGCCGCCGATACCCCACAGCGAGCGCGTGAACAGTTTGTTGCCGCGCGGGAAAGGGGTGCGCCTGGCGATGCCCATGGAGCGTACGGGTACGGTGTCCCGCCAGGGGCCGCGTTCGAGCAGGGTGACGTTGTGCCCCGCTTCCGCAAGACGCGCAGCGCATACCGAGCCGCCGAAGCCGCTGCCGATGACGATGACATCGGGGCGGTGCCCTGAGGTCGGATGGGTCATGGTCTGTTCCCCCTGAGGTTGGACACGCAGTGGTTCTCGTACCGTGCTGGTCGTCTCGGTGCGGGGTTGCGATAGGCGCTTCCCGCGCGGTGACTCCGCCCCTCCGCATCGAGCGCAGATGAACTCCGACGGCCAACCGTTGATTAGTCTACCATCCCGTCGTATGGTCGGCCGTACGCGGTTCTGGGGTGGCCCGTGGTGGTAGCCCCGCACCATTCGTAGTTCACCAAGGGAGGGAAAGTGATGAGAGAGCTGACGCTAGCAGAAGTCGAAACCTTGCTTCAGGAGGGTGTCGCCTATGCCCAGTCGCAGGGGCGCCCCAGCAGTGTTGCCGTGGTCGATTTCGGGGGGCACCTGCGCGGTATGTTGCGTCCCGAGAAAGGCCGCATCGCTAACCCGCCGATCGCGGAGAAGAAGGCCTGGACCGCGGTGGCCCTGCAGCGGCCCACCAGTATGGTGCGGGAGCTGATGTTGCCCGGCGCCTTTGGCTACGGCCTGCAACATACCGACGAGCGTTTCTGCATCGTTGCCGGTGGCTTTCCGATCTTTGACGAACAGGGCGATTTGATTGGTGGCATCGGCGCCAGCGGGGGGTCCATCGAGGAGGATGTCGAGTGCTGTCTGGTGGGCATGCGCAAACTCGGCTTCAAGACGGATTTCGCCGATCCGTTGGCGCAGAAAAAATAATCCGCGCCGCCACGCCAACCGCCGGGGAACGTCTCGCTCGCCGGCAGTGTTGGTGACTTCGCAGTAAGAACCAAGTCAAGGGGGAGTTGAACATGCGACAAGCTATCGTGGGTGCAGTGTTGCGCGCGGGTTTAATCGCGGCGTTGGTGGGTGGTGGTGCCGTGCATGCGTCGGCGGCCGATTTGGGCCAGTCCCATTGGCCCTGGGGAAAGGATGACGTGCTCGGCGCAGGCAATCGCATCACGGCCGATAGTATCAAGGCGGCACTGGGGGCCGTTGAGCAGGGCAAGGTGATCGAGTTGTCCCACGACGTAGCCATGGGTGCGCCTTATATTCCCGGCGTGCAGACACCCTATGTGATGACGCTGGCGCGCACTTCGAAAAACATGGAAAAGATGCTTGCTGAGCATATGGGTGCTACCAACCAAGTGGGTTTCTATCTGGAACGCATTGAAATGACTACCCACGTCAGCACCCATATCGATGCGCTCGGTCATGTCACCATCGGCGCAGAACTCTACAACGGCCTGGATCGTGAGGCGGCCGCTTCCGACACGGGGCTCAACCGTTTTGGCATCGATCAGTCTCCAGCCTTCATCGCGCCGGGGGTGTTGATCGATGTCGCGGCCTACAAGAATGTCGAGGCACTTGAGGCCGGTTACGCAATCACGCCCGAAGATCTGCAAGGTGCGTTGGACCGGCAGGAGACGGAATTGCCCGAAGGCGCGATCGTCATTATTCACACGGGCTGGGGTAAGAACTTCACCGCCGATCCACAGCACTACGCCATGACCGGTCCCGGTATCGGGCTCGCTGCGTCCAAGTGGCTTGCCGCCCGCAAGGCGGTGGCAATTGGTGCCGACAACATGACGTTGGAAGTCGTGCCCGGCGAAGAGCCGGGGGTCATTTTCCCTGTGCATCAGCATCTGCTGGTCAATGAAGGGATCTACATCATCGAAAATGTAAATAGTGCCGAGTTGGCCGCCAGCGGGCGCTATCGGTCGACTATTCTGATGTTGCCGACTAAGTATCGTGGTGCAACTGGCACCCCGCTACGCATCGTGGCCCTCTACTGAGGGCCGCGGCCGTAGCTGTTTAGCTGACGCCAAAATAATGACTAGAGGGCGCGAACCATGGCGACAATGGGAGGCAAGGAAACGCAGCCTCATCTGACCGAGTTTTTGAAAGATCTCTATCACTGTTCGGATTGCGGTTATTGTGCGGAGGCGGTCTGGGAAGAGCGGGGCATCGACCACGTCTGCGCGACCTTGCGGTCGCACTCGCCGGCGTTGAGCTATTCTGGCCAGGGTTATCTGAAGCTGGCGCGCGCCTGGGTGGAGGGCGAGTCCTTGCCACTGCCCGCTTTGACGGAACGGGTGTTCAGCTGCACCGGATGTGGCAACTGTGAGCGAATCTGCCCCATTGGGCTGCGCCCGATGCAGGTCAACCGTGCCCTGCGTCGGGAGCTGAGTGACCGCGGCGTCGTACCCGAGACGGCGGCGGCAATTCGTGCGCATGTCGCAGCGGAGCAGAATCCGGCGGGTGCGCCCTTTGGCGACCGCTATGGATGGCGCGATGCGCTCCCGAGCCTGACACAGGGTGAGGCGTTGTATCTGCCGGGATGTGCGGCGGCCCACGGGCGGCCGGCGGAGGCGCGAGCGGTGGTTGCGTTGCTCGAAGCAGCGGGCGTCGGCGTCCAGCTGTTGGGCGATGCCGATCGCTGTTGCGGGGCGCCGTTACGCGAATTGGGCATGGCCGAAGACGCCAAGCGCCAAGGCGGATTGCTCGAGGCGCGCCTGGCCGAGCGCAGCTATGACTTCCTGTTAACTTCCGGCTGTGAATGTGCCAACACCTTCGCCGGTGTCGAGCGCCATCGATCTTTTGTGGCCTGGCTCGCCGAGGCGTTGCGCGATCGGCGAGTGCGGCCGAAGGCGCACGGGGATCTGCCCAGGGTTGCTTGTCTCGAGAGCTGCCAGGTCACCCAGGCGGCGCGGGCCGGAAGGGAGGACGATCATCAGGCGCTACACGACTTGCTCACTGCGCTTGGCGTCGAGGTGATCGGTGATACCGCATCCCCGTACCGTCTGTGCTGCGGGGCGGCGGGAGGGATGGCCGCCATGCAGCCGGAGTCGAGCCGCGCCATGGCGCGCGCGCGGATCCGGGAAATTTCCGGAGCGCAGGCACTGGTTTCGGTGGATCCGCGTTGTGTGGCCCAGTTTGCGGCCGCGCGCGTCGCCGGAGATCCACCGGTGTACGGGGTGGCGGAGTTCATCACCCAGCATTTTGTGATAGCGGGGGGAGAGGGATGAGTACGCCGGAAACCGAAGCCGGGTTGGTGTCCTTGGGTACTTTTGTCGACGCCACCTTGTTAACCGATCCTGTCGATTTGGTGCCTTATCGGCGCGATACCTCCGCCGTGGCGCCGGGTAGACCGGAGGCCGTGGTGCGGCCGGATAATGCGGAGGCCGTGGTCGAGGTGCTGCGGCGTGCGCATCGGGGCCGAATTCCGGTATACGCCCGTGGTGGCGCGACCATGTATGCCGGCGGGGTGAATCCGCACGCGGGCGGTATCGTGCTCGATTTGGCGGGCCTCGACCGTATTCTGGAGATCGATTTGGATCGTGGCATTGTGGTCTGCGAGCCCGGTGTGCGGTTCGGCGCGCTGCTCTCGGCCCTCAGACCCCACGGTCAGACCATCGGCGTGGTCCCTTCGACCGCGCCTACCGCCACCGTGGGCGGGGCGCTCTCTGCCCACGCGCTGGGCACGGGCTCGCCGCAGTTCCAGAGTTTCGGAGACCAAGTCGCCGGTGTTGAGGTGGTGCTCGCCGATGGTCAACGGGTCAAGACCGGCTCTGCGGCTTCGCCGCAGGCGGGTTATTTCCAGCGCTATTGTATCGGCCCGGACCTGACCGGATTGTTTCTTGGCGCCGACGGCACTTTGGGCGTGGTCGTGGCGTTGGCGCTGTGGTTGCACCCGTTGCCAGCGCATCGCCAGACGAACTGCTATGGCTTTGCCGATGCCCAGGGTGTGCAGCGCTGCATCCAGGAGATCCAGCGCCGTGAGCTGGTGAGTAACATCTGGTATGCGGGCGCCTACGAGGCCGCCACCATCAAGACGCGTATCGCGCAGGTATTTCCGGAGAAGGCGGAAGGACCCTTACCCCAGTTTGCACTCGCGGTGGATTACCGCGGCGAGGCCGATCGGGTACGGGAAGATGAAGAACGGATCGCGCGGATCGCCGCGGGCAGCGGTGGCGCGCCCTTTCCGGACTTCAATGAAGCCTATTTTCGGCGCCTGCGGACCGATGAAATCTACTGGTATTCCTTTGCCGGATTTTTTGCCATCTCGCGCTGTGCCATTCTCATGTCCTCGATGCCCACCGACCGGCTCGGCGCCTTCATGGAGGTGATGAATCGCCAGCGGCAGAGTTATCCGCAGTATCCCTTGGGTGCCGCAGTGGTGATGTGCCGGCGCGGGCTCCACGGTGGGGCGTTGGCCTTCTACGACGAGGCCGCGCAGTGGGAGGGTGCAGTGGCGGCTATGGAGGAATGTGCCCAAGCGCTGGTAGAGGCGGGTTGTGTGCCCTACAAGACCGGCAAGATATGGGCTCGGCAGGTTCAGGGGTTTACGGCCTATGCCGAGCTGCTTCGGCGAATCAAGCGGGAGCTCGATCCTCGCGGCATTCTCTCACCGGGTGACCTGGGGCTGGGCGCCTGAGCGCGGGTGCGGCAGCCACGAGTCAGCCGAGATCGCCACGAATCAAACTCCGGTCGATGTCGCCGAGGCGTGGGCGGCCGGCGAGGATCAGGTTGCGCTCGATTTCCGCGCGCAACAGGGACAGCACCCGCTCGACCCCGGCTTGCCCTCCGGCAGCCAGCCCATAGAGATAGGGTCGTCCGATCATGCAAGCGGTCGCGCCGAGCGCGAGTGCACGTAGCACATGGCTGCCGCGGCGCACGCCGCCATCGAGGATGATTTCCACCCGATCGCCGACTGCATCGGCGATCTCGCCGATCATTTCCACGGGTGCGGGTACGCCATCGAGCTGACGCCCGCCGTGGTTGGAGACGATCACTGCGCTTGCGCCGATATCTGCCGCACGCCGCGCATCTTCGACGCTGAGCACGCCCTTAATGGCAAATGGACCCGGCCAGCGGGCGCGGATGCGCTCTGCGGCCTGCCAGTTCAGCGCGCGGTCGAACTGGCCGTTGATATAACTGGCCAACGAGCTGACGTGAGCACTGCCCTCGGCGATACGGTGGGCTACATTGGCCATCTGCAGGCGCGGCGAACTCAGAAATCGGTAGCACCATCGGGGGCGCGCGAAAAAGCTGGCGAAACTTTTCGCGGATAGTGCCGGCGGCACCGTCATGCCGGTGCGCAGATCGCGCTCGCGATTGCCCTGCACCACGGTATCCACCGTGAGGCAGAGCGCGCGAAAACCGGCCGCCGCACAGCGATCGATGAGTTCGTCGTTAATGCCGGGATCGCGCAACACGTAGAGCTGAAACAATTTAGGACCTGGATAGGCGTTCGCAACGTCCTCGATGCTGGTGGTGGCCACGGTCGACAGCGAATAGAGGGTGCCGAAGCGCGCCGCGGCCCGGGCCACGGCCAGCTCCCCCGTGTGGTGAAAGAACCGCGACATGCCCGTGGGCGAGAGCAGCAGAGGCAAGTCGAGCTCACAGCCCAGGACGCGGGTGCGCAGGTCCGTGTGTGTGACATCCTGGAGTATCCGGGGGATCAGCCGGTAGCGCTCGAACGCCGCGGTGTTGTTGCGCAGCGTGGTTTCGTCATCTGCGCCGCCATCGATGTAGTGAAATAGCGGGGCGGGCAGCTTGCGCTGCGCCCGGCGGCGAAAGTCTTCGATGGTGTAGCAGCGCGCCAGTGCGGGCATGGCTCGGACATCCCTAAACTGCGCGCCATCATAGCGCAGCTACGGCTTCGGTTATCATGGGCGCCCCTTGGCAGTGACCCCCCCAAGCGATGGCCAACCAACGCGTTCTCACCGGCATTACCACCACCGGCGTTCCCCATCTGGGAAATTACGTGGGCGCGATCCGCCCCGCCATTGCCGCCAGTCGTCGCACCGATGTGGAATCCTTCTATTTCCTCGCCGACTACCACGCCCTGATCAAATGCCAAGATCCGGAGCTCGTCCACCGCTCCACCTTAGAGATCGCCGCCACATGGCTCGCACTGGGTCTGGATCCGCAGCGGGTCGTGTTCTATCGCCAGTCCGACATCCCCGAAATCCCCGAACTCACCTGGTTGCTGACCTGTATGACTGCCAAGGGCCTGATGAATCGGGCCCACGCCTACAAGGCCGTCGTACAGGAAAACGAGGCCGCTGGAGAGGATCCGGACTTCGGTATCACCATGGGCCTATTTTCCTATCCCGTGCTGATGGCCGCCGATATCCTGCTCTTCAATGCCACGCATATTCCGGTGGGGCGCGACCAGATCCAGCACATTGAAATGGCCAGGGACATCGCGCAGCGCTTCAACCACCATTACGGCGAACATTTCGTCTTACCCGACGCTGTGGTGGACGACGACGTGGCGGTATTGCAGGGCCTCGACGGTCGCAAGATGAGCAAGAGCTACGGCAATACCATTCCCTTGTTTCTCGACGAAAAGCAGTTGCGTAAGCACATCAATCGAATCAAGACCAATCTGCTGGAGCCGGGTGAGCCCAAGGACCCGGATGATGCGACCGTGTTTCAGATCTGGCGCGCCTTTGCATCCCCCGCGCAGACCGCGGAGATGCGCGCGGCCTTTGCAGCGGGTATTGCCTGGGGAGAAGCTAAGAAGCGCCTGTTTGAGCTCGTCAACGATGAGCTGGCCCCGGCGCGCTCGCGCTATGAGGCCTTGCTCGCGGACTCTGGTCACATCGAGGCGGTGTTACGGGAAGGTGCCGAAAAGGCGCGTACCCTGGCCGCTGCCCGGCTGGCTGAGTTGCGCCGTGCTGTGGGCATTCGCCCGCTCGGCTGAGGGATTCGCTTCAATAACGGGCGAGAATCTCGCCAAGCGCAGAGGTGATGCGAGAGAGTTCTTCCCTGCTGATCACATACGGAGGCATCAGGTAGACCAGCCGGCCGAAGGGGCGCAGCCAGACGCCGCGAGCGACCAGTTCGGCTTGCAGTGCCGCAAGGTCTACCGGCTCCTTCATTTCGACCACGCCGATGGCTCCCAGCACTCGGACTTCGGCCACGCCTGGGAAGTCGGCGCAGGGTGCGAGCTGGGTGCGCAGTTGCTGTTCGATGGCGGCGACACGTTCCTGCCAGGGTGAGGTGAGCAGCAGCTCGATGCTCGCGTTGGCGGCGGCGCAGGCGAGTGGATTGCCCATGAACGTGGGCCCGTGCATAAAGACTCCGGCGCTGCCCGAACAGATGCCCTCTGCGACTTGCGCGCTGCACAGCGTGGCGGCCAGGGTCAGGTAACCGCCGGTGAGGGCCTTGCCGACGCAGAGAATGTCCGGACTGATGCCCGCCCACTCGCAGGCGAAGAGCTTGCCGGTACGGCCAAAGCCTGTGGCAATTTCGTCGGCGATGAGTAGCACACCGTGCTCGTCACAGAGTTCGCGTACGGCGCGCAAATAGGCCGGAGGGTAGAACCGCATGCCGCCGGCTCCCTGGACGATGGGCTCGAGAATGACCGCCGCCAGTTCGTCTGCATGGCGGACCATTTGATCTGTGATATCGGTGAGCCAGGCCGGGTCCCAGGGTGCGTCGAATGTTGCCGCGGGCGGGGTGGCGAATACCTGTTCGGCGAGTGCCCCGGAAAACAAATGGTGCATACCGGTCACGGGATCGCACACCGACATGGCAGCAAAGGTGTCGCCATGGTAGCCACCACGCAACGCCAGGAGGCGGCGTTTTTGCGCTTGCCCTTGGGATTGCCAGTACTGTAGCGCCATCTTGATGGCAACCTCGACGCTTACCGAGCCTGAGTCGCTCAAGAACACCTTGTCGAGTGGCGCCGGTGTCAGTGCCACCAACTGGGCGGCGAGTCGCGCCGCGGGCTCGTGGGTGATACCGCCGAACATCACATGCGCCATCTCGGCAAGTTGCTTCTCGATGGCGGCATTCAGCGTGGGATGGTTATAACCATGAATGGCACACCACCAGGAGGCCATGCCGTCGATCAGGGTTCGCCCATCGTCGAGTTCCAGTAGACACCCGTGGGCGCGGCGCACCAGGTAGGCTGGTGGCGGCGCGCTCAATGAGGAGTAGGGGTGCCAGAGGTGAGTGCGATCAAGCGCATCGATGGCGGCGGCGCTGAGGGTTGTCATGGGCGTTTCAGCATAAGTGGAAGCCGCCGATTGTAGGATGCCGGAAATGTTGGTACAAAAAGCGCCACGCTCGCAAATCGGTTTGAAGCATCCGTGACGCACCCGCTACGCTTTGTCGTTGTTCTGTTGGTGGCGGTGCTGACCACCTGGATAGGTGGTGTGCCCCAGAGTCTCGCGCTGTCCGTCGACGACTGGGATCGCAGCGTGGCGGACAACCCGGCGGTCATCGATCACAGCCTCTGGGATGCGTTATTACAGCGTTACGTCGTGGAGGGGCACCAGTCCGGTATCAATCGGTTTCGCTACGGCGAGGTATCGGCTGCGGACCGTGCCGTACTCGACCGTTACCTTGCCGTACTCGCTGACCTCGACCCCCGCGAATACCGTCGCGAGGAACAATTGGCGTATTGGATCAATCTATACAATGCGCTCACTGTCCAGTTGATTCTCGATCATTTTCCGATCGCCGATATCAGTAGCATTCGTATCGATGGCGCGGAGCCCTGGCGGGCGCCCTTGGTTACGGTCGCCGGTCAACCGCTGTCTTTGGATGACATCGAGCACGGTATCCTGGTGCCGATCTGGAAAGACCACCGAATCCTGTTCGGTTTGGCCTGTGGGGGCCTGGGGTGCCCCGATATCCAGCCTCGTGCTTGTACGGGGCCCAACAGTCGGGAGTTGCTGACCAGCGCGGGACGCAGGTTTGTCAATTCCGATCGCGGGTTGTCGATCGCCGGTGCCCGAGGGCCCCTGCGCGCCTCGCGCGTCCTCGAGACCTACGAGCGGGATTTTGGGGGTGATCGTAAGGAGTTTCTGCGCCTGATGGCGCACTACGCAGAGGACCGCAAGGCGCTCTACCTACTCGGTTATGAGGGTGCGATCCAGTACCAGGATAACTGGACCTTGAACGCGCCCTGAACGCGCGCCCAGGATGCGCTGTTTGCCAGCCGCATGCCGGCCCGCAATCGGTCATGTAGGGTGCGACAGTAAGCCGATCATCGCCCGGAGTGCGCCGCGGCGTGCGAGCGGTCGCAGCGGCAGTTAGAATGGCCGCCCGACGTTGCTTCGCACGAAATCCATGGCTGAATTGCACGGTCGCGACCGTCTCGAGTTCAACAAGCTGCAAAAGCGCTTGCGCCGACAGGTCGGCAATGCCATCGCCCGTTACCGGATGATCGAGGACGGCGATCGGGTAATGGTGTGTCTGTCCGGTGGCAAGGACAGCTACGGCATGCTCGATATTCTGCGCAATCTCCAGCAGACGGCACCGGTGAACTTTGAGCTGATCGCGGTCAATCTAGATCAGAAGCAGCCGGGATTTCCCGAGCATGTGCTGCCAGAGTATCTTGCCGACCTCGGTGTGCCATTCCATATTTTGGAAAAGGACACCTATAGCATCGTCACCGAAGTGGTGCCCGAGCACAAAACCTACTGTGGCCTGTGTTCGCGGTTGCGACGCGGTACTCTCTATGGCTTCGCCGAGGAAATCGGTGCCACCAAAATCGCGTTGGGTCACCACCGCGACGATATTGTTGAGACGTTGTTTCTCAACCTATTCTATGGGGGCAAGCTGAAGGCGATGCCGCCCAAGCTGCTCTCCGATGACGGCCGTAACCTGGTGATCCGACCACTCGCCTTCTGTCGGGAAGACGATTTGGCGCGCTACGCACAATACCGCGCATTTCCAATCATTCCCTGCAATCTCTGCGGTTCTCAGGAAAACCTACAGCGCAAGGTGATCAAGGAAATGCTGCGGAATTGGGAGCGTCAATATCCGGGGCGTACCGAAACCATCTTTTCGGCCATTTGCAATGTGGCGCCGTCCCAGCTCGGTGATCCAAGCCTGTTCGATTTTGCCAATCTGCAGCTGTGCCGGGACGGTGGGCTTCGCATTGCGGCCCGCAATCTGCCCTGAAGGGGTTTCAGGCTGCGGCCGCGCGGTGTTCGGCGGCAGTCCAGCGGGCAATGAAATCACCGCTGGCGGCGTCAGCGCGGCGGTGGAAGCAGCGCTGCCAGCAGCGCGCCAGCGCCGCGATATCTGCCGGATCGGGGAGGGCGACCCGACGATGCCGGTAGCGCATCCAAGCGATCGCTGTAGCGTACTTGAGGTTGGTCGCCAGTTCGCCGTGCGGGTCGCTGAGAAAGCCATGTTGGCCGGCCAGCCCGCGCACCCGGCTGGCAAGCTCTGGAAAACTCACCAGGTAGTGGTCCCAAATCGCCCGATGTGCGGCGGGGGTCATGCGGTAGATTCCGAGTCGCCTGCCGCGGCGCAGGCGAGTATCGTTTCCCGATTCGGCGAGTGCGGTGCCAAGCAACAGATTCTCCGCCGCAGAGGACCAGTCACCAAGTTGCTTGAGCGTGGCGCGGATGACATGACGCAGGTCGCAAGTGGAACACATTGGGCTGAGCCCCCTGGGGTTCACAGGTTTGCTGAATAGATTTTGGCGCATTGTTATCAGGTTAAGGGTTTCATTTCAACCAACTTGTCAGGAATTCTCCGCAGTGCACTGAACACTAATGACTCGTTGGCGAGCTTCGGTTCCCGACTGATCGCGAGCGCCGCAAATCCAGCCGGGAGAGAAACCATGATCGAGGTTATCGAAGGCGATATTACCCAGCTTTCCGTCGACGCGATTGTGAATGCTGCCAATGCGCGGCTGGCGGGGGGTGGCGGAGTGGACGGCGCCATTCATCGCGCGGCAGGTGCACGGGAGCTGCAGGCTGCTTGCCGCGGCCTTGGCGGCTGCCCCACTGGCGAGGTGCGAATGACACCAGGGTTTCGGTTGCCGGCGCGGGCGATTCTGCATGCGGTTGGGCCTGTATGGCAGGGCGGAGATGCCGGTGAGGATGCGCTACTCGCTCGCTGTTATCGCAATGCCATGGCGCTGGCGACCGCACAGCGTTTCGCATCCATCGCCTTTCCAGCGATCAGTTGTGGGGTGTACGGATTTCCACCGGAGCGCGCCGTCCCCATCGCGGTGCGTGCGGTGCGCGCTGCCCTGGCGCGACCCACTTCGGTAACGCGCGTGGTGTTTTGTTGCTTCGGAACCGAGATGGCGGATCGGTACCGGCACGAGTTAGGGGCTCTCGAATCTACATCTCCGCCATGACTTCGATGCCGAGCAGGTCCAGGCCGGTGGCCAGGGTGCGGGCGGCGAGGTCGCACAAGGCCAAACGGCTGGCGCGCAGTGCCGGGTCGACTTCCGTCCTGAGCACCGGACAGTGCTGATAAAAAGTCGTGAAGGTAGTGGCCAACTCGTAGAGGTAGTTGCACAGCACGTGAGGGTAGGCCTCGGTTGCCACCTGATGGAGCACTTCTTCGAATTCCAGCAGCAGTAGCGCACACCGCCGTTCTGCCGGCTCGGTGATGCGAATGGCGCCGGGCGTGGCGTCGGGCAGGGAGGCTGCGCGCC
Source organism: Porticoccaceae bacterium (assembly GCA_041594335.1). GTDB lineage: Bacteria > Pseudomonadota > Gammaproteobacteria > Pseudomonadales > Porticoccaceae > JAGPUQ01. The sequence continues at coordinate 13,075 of JBFHML010000001.1, read as the reverse complement.
GAAACAAGCTCTGGGTGCGCGTATACGCGTATTGGAGGTAGGGCGCGGTATTGCCCTCGAAGCTGAGTATCGCGTCCCAATCGAAGACATAGTCATGGGTGCGCGTCTTGCTCAGATCGGCATATTTGACCGCGCCGATGCCGACTTTGCGGGCAATTTCTTCAGGCCGGGTTTCGGTGAGCTCGGGGTTCTTGGTGGCGACCAGTTGCGCCGCGCGTTTCTCCGCCTCGTCGAGCAAGTCGGCGAGCTTCACGGTGCCGCCGCTGCGCGTTTTGAAAGGTTTGCCGTCCGAGCCCAACATCGTGCCGAAGGCATGGTGTTCCAGGTGCACTTCAGCGCCCACCAACCCCGCCTTGCGCGCGACCGCGAATACCTGCTTCATGTGCAGCGACTGGCGTGCATCGATGAAGTACAGCATGCGTTGTGCGCCCAGTTCACGGCAACGGTAGCGCAGCGCCGCCAAGTCGGTGGTGGCGTAGAGGTAGCCTCCATCGGATTTGCGTACGATCACTGCGCTGGGATTACCCTGCTTGTCGGCGAGCTCGGGGAGGAAGGCTACCAATGCCCCCTGGTCCTCGCGGGCGATTTCCAGGTTGACGAGCTCAGTGACGATCTCTTCGAGCTGTGCGTTATAAAAGCTTTCCGGGCGAATGTCGGCGTGGCTCAAGCTTACGTTGAGCTGCCGGTAGATGGCCTCGCTGTGGGCTATGGAAATATCAATGAAACGCTGCCATAGCGCCCGACAATGCGGGTTTCCGGCCTGTAGCTCGACGACGTAGCGGCGGGCGCGGTCGGCGAAATGCGGATCGCGATCGAAATGCGCCTTGGCGCTTTGGTAGAAGCCTTCCAGATCCGCGAGGGCCATATCCGGGGCGTCGCCGGCGCCGACGTGATCTTCCAGCTCGGCAATCAACATGCCGAACTGGGTTCCCCAATCGCCCATGTGATTTTGACGGATGACGTCGTGACCGAGATATTCCAGCACCCGAACCACGGCATCGCCGATGATGGTGCTGCGTAGATGGCCGACGTGCATCTCCTTGGCGAGGTTGGGAGAAGAGTAGTCCACCACCACGCGCTGGGGTTGAGCGGTGCTCGGACACAGGCGCGGCGCAGCGCGAAGGTCATCGAGTCGCTGCGCGATAAAGTCATCGGCCAGGTGCAGGTTGATGAAGCCCGGCCCAGCGATCTCGGTGCGCGCGACGAGGTCGGCAAAATCGGCTTGGGCCAGGATACGCTCGGCGAGATCTCTGGGCTTGGTCTTGAGGGTCTTTGCCGCGGCCAGGGCACCGTTGGCTTGGAAGTCACCGAATTCTGGACGCGAGGCTCGGGCCAGCTGAGGGCCAAGGTGCGAGGGAATCCCACAGGCATCCATCGCCATGCGCAGGCGTTGGTCGAGCAGGGCGCGAACGCTCATCACGGATCCAATGCGGGCAGGGGAGCACGCATTCTAGTGGCCGGTACGGGTATTGCAACTACTGTGCAAGAGGCTTCCGCGCCAGTAGGCGATGGCTGTGTATAATCCGCCGGTCCTTATCTGGCCCCAGGGGAGGTGTTCGTGGCGAACGGCGAATCACTGATTGCGCAGGGTGTGGATCTGATGATCTATGGCATGGGCACAGTGTTCGTATTCCTCACGCTGTTGGTGCTCGCGGTGACCTTGCTGTCCGCGGCCGTGCGCCGTTGGTTACCTGAGCCGGTGCCCGCCCCCCCCGCGCCGCGGCAGGTCGACACGCCACCTGTCGACGCCCACCTGCGCGCCATCATTCAGGCTGCGATCGACCAGCACCGCAACCGCTGAGGTCCGCCGCTGTAACGCATTCTCTGAGACGGAGCCCGTTTGCCATGTCTGATCAAACTCGCCCTCTGGGCATCACCGATGTGGTGCTGCGCGACGCGCATCAATCGCTGTTTGCCACCCGGATGCGACTCGACGATATGTTGCCCATCGCGGCGAAGCTCGATCAGGTCGGTTTCTGGTCCCTGGAGTCTTGGGGTGGTGCGACTTTCGATGCCTGTATCCGCTACCTCGGCGAGGATCCCTGGGAGCGTATCCGAGCGCTGAAGAAAGCCATGCCCAACACCCCCCAGCAGATGCTGTTTCGGGGGCAGAACATCCTGGGGTATCGGCATTACGCCGATGATGTCGTGGAGAAGTTTGTCGAACGGGCGGCGGTCAACGGGGTCGACGTCTTTCGGGTGTTTGACGCCATGAACGACGTGCGCAATCTTGAGACGGCGCTGCGTGCCGTGCGGCAGGTCGGCAAACATGCCCAGGGGACCATGTCCTACACGATCAGCCCAGTGCACACGCTGGAGTCGTGGCTGGACCTGGCGCGGCGTATCGAGGACCTCGGTGCGGATTCCATCTGTATCAAAGATATGGCTGGGCTCCTGACCCCGTATGCGGGTTATGAGTTGGTACGTCGCCTCAAGGAAACCGTCTCGGTTCCCATTCATATTCAGTGCCATGCCACTACCGGTATGTCGACTGCCACCTATCTCAAATGTATCGAGGCGGGTATCGACAATGTCGACACCGCGATTTCCTCGATGTCCATGACGTACGGACATTCGCCGACCGAGAGTTTGGTGGCCATTTTGCAGGGCACTGAGCGCGACACGGGGCTGGATATTCAGTTACTGGAAGAAATCGCTGCCTATTTCCGCGAAGTGCGCAAAAAGTATGCGCAGTTCGAGGGCTCGTTGAAGGGGGTCGACTCCCGCATCCTGGTGGCCCAAGTGCCGGGGGGGATGTTGACCAACATGGAAAACCAGTTGCGTGAGCAGGGCGCGACGGAGCGGATGGATGAAGTGCTCGAAGAAATTCCCCGCGTGCGGGAGGATCTGGGGTTTATTCCCCTGGTCACCCCGACGTCGCAGATCGTGGGTACCCAGGCGGTGCTGAACGTGCTGTCGGGGGAACGCTATAAGGTGCTGTCCCGAGAGACCGAAGCCGTCCTCAAAGGCGAGTACGGCGCCACACCGGCGCCGGTCGATGAGGCGTTGCGACAGCGGGTGCTCGATGGGGCCGAGCCGGTGCAGTGCCGGCCGGCCGACCTGCTCGGCGCGGAATTTGACCGCCTGAGCGATGAACTCCAACAGCAGTCTGCGGAGCAGGGGATCCCGCTCGCTGAAGGTGATGGCAGGCTCGACGATGTACTGACCTATGCGCTATTTCCACAGGTGGGACTCCGGTTTCTCGCCCATCGCGGCGACCCATCGGCCTTCGAGCCGGCGCCCGGCAGCCCTCCCGAACCGGTGAAGACGGAGACTGGTGAAGAGGTGTACACGGTCACGGTAGAAGGGCGCGCATACACGGTCACGGTAGCCGAGGGTGGCGATGTCAGTGGGATTGCGCCTGTGGGTGGGGCCGCACCTACGGCGCCGGCGCCCGCTGTCGGTGCGGCACCCGGGCGTGCCGGCGAAGGCACGCCGCTGCCGGCGCCGCTGGCCGGTCACGTGGTGAAAGTGTTGGTTCGGCCGGGTGATGCGGTGACCGCCGGGCAGCCCGTGGTGCTGCTGGAGGCGATGAAGATGGAGACTGCCGTCAGCGCGTCGGGCGCGGGCACCGTCACGGAGATCATGGCCAAAGTCGGGGACCAGGTCGCGGTGGGCGACCCCCTGCTCGTCATTGCCTGAGGGTCGCGATTATGGAAAAGCTGGCGATACTGTGGCAGCAATCGGGCCTGGCGCAAATGGAGTTGGGGCCGGCAGCAATGATGACGGTGGGTCTCATATTGCTCTATTTGGCGATCCGCCGGGGGTTCGAGCCGCTACTCCTCGTCCCGATCGGCATTGGGACCGTGTTGGTCAACCTGCCCGGTGCAGGATTTGAAGCCGCGCCGGTCTACGATGCACAGGGGCATCTGCAAAGTCCGGGCGGCTTGCTCTACTACATCTACGAAGCGGGTATTGCCACGGGGTTGTTCCCGCTGATCATTTTCATGGGGGTGGGCGCCATGACCGACTTCGGTCCCATGCTCGCCAATCCCAAGACCCTGTTGCTCGGTGCGGCCGCCCAGGTCGGTATCTTTACCACCCTGCTGGGGGCAGTGGCGATGGGCGAGTTCGGCTGGCTGGACTTTTCGCTGCGCGACGCCGCCTCGATCGGGATTATCGGCGGGGCGGACGGCCCCACCGCCATCTTTGTGACGAGCATTCTCTCTCCGGAGCTGCTCGGCGCCGTAGCGGTGGCCGCGTATTCCTACATGGCGCTGGTGCCCATTATTCAGCCGCCCATCATGCGCTTGCTCACGACACCCGCCGAGCGACGCATCGTGATGCAGCAATTGCGCCCGGTATCCCGCGTCGAGAAAATTCTCTTCCCATTGTTGTTGCTGGTGTTGGTGGGACTGTTGTTGCCCAGCGCCGCGCCGCTGCTCGGCATGTTCTGCTTTGGCAACCTGATGCGCGAATGCGGAGTGGTCAACCGGCTGAGCGATACTACCCAGAACGCGCTGATCAACGTGGTCACGATTTTTCTCGGCCTGGGCGTGGGCTCGAAGATGAGTGCTGAGAAATTCCTGAATTGGGAGACCTTGGGCATTCTCGGTTTGGGCGCATTTGCTTTTTGTTTGGGAACCGCAGCGGGCGTATTGATGGCCAAGCTGATGAATCGGCTGAGTGCGACGCCGATCAATCCGCTGATCGGTTCCGCCGGGGTGTCAGCAGTGCCTATGGCGGCGCGAGTGTCCAACAAGCTGGGCCTCGAGGCCGACCCTCATAACTTCTTGCTCATGCATGCGATGGGGCCCAACGTGGCTGGGGTCATTGGCTCGGCGGTGGCCGCCGGCGTAATGCTCGCCATGATTGGCTGACCCCGGCGGCGCGTGATGTTAGTCTCCAGATTCGTGGCCGCGATGGTATCGCCATGACCCTAGATCATCGTATCCGCGCGATTCTCGACGACGCGCTACAGCCGGCGTTGCTGGAGGTCGCCAATGAGAGTGGCCAGCATAATGTGCCGCCAGGTTCGGAGACCCATTTCAAGGTGACCCTGGTTACCGAGGCTTTCGTGGGGCAGTCTCGGATCCAGCGCCACCGGTGCGTCAATCAGCTGCTCGGCGAGCTGCTGGCCGGGCCGGTCCACGCCCTCGCGCTACATACCTATACGCCCGCCGAATGGGCGGCGCGGACCGATAGTCCGGCCTCGCCGCCTTGCTTGGGCGGCGGTCGATAGATTCCGCCAACGCCGCACAGGGACGATCGAGCCGCACAAATCCTCCTGGATCGTCCAACGCCGGCGGCGTGGCTGCGGACCGGGTGATGGTGGCGCTGGCCGTCGACCCCGTAGTTTCGCCCGCACTGTCCCTTCGCAATTCCACTGAGCCTGCTTGGGATCAAGTCCGGTGTGGGCGCTGCGTTAATCTCCGTCAAGTGCCCACTGCGCCGGGGCTGTTGCAATGCGCGTGTCAGTTGCAGCAAGGGGATTCCCGTGTGAAAGGCGATTGGATGGTGATCTGGGCCGCGGTGGGGATTGGGGTTGCCGGAGAGGTTGCCGCCTACCCCGCGGGTACGGTGGTCCTGCGGTCGGGGGGTGCCCTGGTGCAACCTCGTGAACAGAGCAGCGCGCTGGCGCTGGACGGCGTGGCGCTGCCGGGTACGGGGGCCGGGGTGGGCGACGATACCCAGTTGGGGATTGCGGCAACCTATATGGTGACCTCCCATTGGGGCCTCGGCTTGTTGGTGGCTACGCCGTTTGAGCATGATCTTCGCGCCTTGGGAGTTGGCGCGGATGCCGGCTCCGTCCAGCATCTGCCGCCGACCCTGACACTGCAGTATTTTCCACGAGAGGCTGCATCTGCGTGGCAGCCCTACGTCGGGGTGGGCGTCAATTACACTTGGTTCTTCGACGAGGAGGTCGGCGGCGAGCTGATGCAGATCTTCGGCGACGGCGACTTGACGCTCGACAGTTCGTGGGGCTGGGCCGGGCAGCTAGGCGTGGATTTCCGTTGGGATGACCATTGGCTGTTGGGCGCCTCGCTCTGGTACCTAGATATCGATACGGAGGCCACCTTCCGTTTCCCAGCCCACCGAGTGACTGCGGCGGTGGCTGTCGACCCCTGGGTCTATATGCTGGGGGTGGGTTACACCTTCTGATCGGGACCGCTCCGGTTCGCTGCACGAGGGTGCGGTGGTCGGGAGCCAGTCACGAATTGTCTCCTGTCGTCGCGTTGGCGCGGCACTGTGGGTTTGCTAGCCTCAACAGCGACTGTGGTGTTGTTCGGTAGCGACAATAACGACAGGAGAAAAGGCATGAGCAGCTACGTAGAACGGGTCTCCCAACTGGCCGCGGGTGAAATGCTTGAGGTTTCCCGGGATGAATTCCGAGCTTCTATCGCCGATCCCATGGATCGCGTGGCCTATTTGCCATTAGCGCGGCGGATCGCGGCTCAGACGGGCTGTGATTTGGAGGTTCGCGAGGAGGCCATGGTGTTTCGGAAGAAGCCGCCGAAAAGTTGACGATCCGGGTCGTCACGGGCAGCCGGGATCTCGATGCATAGCGCGAGAGCCGAGCTGCCCGTCGTCCCCAGTCGATGTCGGGTATGGCGCCGCGGCGGCGCCGAGCGGCCACCGCTGTACGGCGAACCTGGGAACTGGGTTGCCGAACGCGCCAATCGGGGTGGATTGCACGGTTTCGTCAGCCCGCACCAGGCCCCAGGGCCGGCGGGGTCGCCGTGACCCATGGCCGAGCCACAGCGCGCATCCTTGGGGGCACTCAGTTTTCCTCGCGGGTCGGACGCGGCTCTGGAAACCGCGTTCCCGGCGCCGGGGGAGCTTCCGGTGGACCCGCGAAGCACTGCGCGATGGCCATCCAGGCCTGGCTAGGTACGCCGACGACTTCCAGCGTGGTGTCGTTGATATGGCGCACTTGGGTGACGACTTGGCAGAACTCGACCGCCGAGCCCCGTATGTAGTTGTCGTCTTGGGGTTCATGGTGTTCCCAATGCGCGCCGGAAGGCGCCTTCAGCATCAACCAAGGTGGCGGGCCCGGGACTTCGAGGCCGCGATTGGCGAAGGTCCAGCCATAGGTGCGGGCGCCGATCGTGACGATGTGGCGGATGCGATCGGTTCCGGGTTTTGCGACTCCGAGCCGATCATAGATCGCCCAGCTGTGCGCCCAGGTCTCCATCAGTCGTGCGGTGGCAAACATGCGCATGCCCATACTCGGGCCCGCCCAGGTCAATCGCTGGTTCGGGTCGCTGGCCGCGAACAGGTCGCACATGGCGACAAACTGTTCCCGCCACTTGCGCAGCATCGGAAGACCGGTTGCGTCGTGCAGCCAATGTCGGGTAAAGGTCGCCAACGATTTTCCCGAGTTTTGTACCTGCGCCATGAAGGCCTGAAACGCATCGCCGCTGCGATGGGAGGTCATACCCAGGTAGTCACCAAAATACAGATGGGCAATGACGTCGTTGACGGTCCAGGATTTGAATCTTGTCGGCAGGACACAGCAGCGCTCGTAGCGCGGGAGCAAAAAGTCGTAGAGTTCGTCACCCTCGGCACGCAGGTCAGCGATCACAGCTTGGAGGGCGTTCATTGATGAGCTCCGTGGGTCGGGTTGGAGTGGATCGCCTCCGTTGCTTCCGCCGGGGTGTGAGGTGTGCCGATAGCGAGTGTTGCCATTTGGAGGCAATTCCCTAAATTTGGATATTTGATCATAAAAGACATATAGTTGCGCTGTTTCATAAAGGCGACATGAGAGTGAGCGATGCGCTCCCAGGCGGAATCGGCCGCCGCCGAATCAAGACGCTCATCGGCCGCTTTTCATTGTTGCAGCAATGGATTGCCGCCACCATCTTGTCGGTGCTTCCTCTCTTCTTGGCGGTGACCTATGCGGGCCTGTCCCTGCAGCAGCAGAATAACAGTCAACGTCTCCTGCTAGAGCGCGTCGATCAGGTGGGGGCGCACGGTAGCGCCATGGCCGAGCATATCAAGGAGATGGTTCGGCTTTCGCGGCAATATGCGTTACTTCAGGAACCGAGCTTTCTCGACCTGTATCGACAGAAGGCTACCGCTATGGCGACGAGCCTCGATGCGCTGCGCCCGCTGCTTGATGATCCTCCGAGTCGGCGCACCATGGACGCGCTGTTGGATACGGCGACAGACATCGATCGCGTGCTCGTCGAAGAGATGGCCTCCAGTCAGCGGTTGGCTGCCTCGCTGCAGCTGTTGGTGTCGCTGGGTGATGGTGTCGTCCGGCAGGCCGAGGCGTACCGGCGGCGCGCGTTGGGCGAGGGCGAAGAGGAGTTCAATGGCATCGTCCGCCGGCTCTCCGTGCTCACGGCGTTGACCGTGCCGGGAACGCTGGCGTTGATGATCATCGGTCACTACATGGTGGCGCGCCCCCTGTGGCGCTTGAGTCAGGCGATCCGACGACTTGCCGAGCAGCACTGGGAGGTGCCGATCGAGATCGAAGGCCCTGCGGATTTGGCCGCCTTGGGTCGCAACTTGGAATGGATGCGCAAACAGATCCTCAGCAGTGAACGGCAGACCATGGCGTTCATCCAGCACGTCACCCACGAACTCAAGACACCGATTGCCGCCATTATCGAGGCCGGCAGTCTGCTGGATGAGGAAATCTCCGGGCCGCTGACTTCACGTCAGCGCGCGATTTTGAAGGTGTCGCGCACCAACGCGAGAAATCTGGAGCATTTGATTGAACAATTGCTGAATTACAACGCGGTATCTCATGGAATTCTGACCCGATTGGAAGAGGTCGATCTTCAGGCGTTGTGTGAGGCGATCCGCGCCCGGTTGGAGGCCTCGGATCCGCGCAAGACTGTGCGCTGGGAAATTCTCGGCCAGTCGCAGGCAGTGCGCTCGGATCCGAGATTGCTGGAAATGATTCTGCGCAATTTGGCGAGTAATGCTTTCCAGTTCGTTCCGAACGGCGGTGAAATCGCCATTCATTGGTCCCTCGGGGAAGGCGAGTGGCTGCTTTCGGTTGCCGACAACGGGCCGGGCATTGCGGCGGATGAGTTGGCGCATATCTATACACCTTTCTTCTCCGGCGCCAATGATCCTCGGGAGCGCGGCTCGCAAACCGGCATGGGCCTGTCGATCGTCCTGGAGTGCGTACATTTGCTCAATGGCCGGATAGAAACCCAATCCTCCCCCGGAGCCGGCGCAACCTTCACCTTACATTTTCCGACAGTATTGCGGTAAGGAATACGTTTATGCGGGCGTTACTCGTCTCCTGTTTGTTGGGTGTTATGGTCCCAGGCGCTCACCCCCATGCCGTCGCTGCGCCAGCGCCGATGGGTGTCGAAAAGCCCTGTCCGCAGCCGGCAGAATCGGCCGTCGAGCAGTGGCTGCATGCGCGGCACCTGCTCTGCGATCTCTCGATGGAGGAGCAGCAGGCGAGACTTCGGCGGCTCGCCCAGCGGCCGGGGGCGAACAGCGTGCAAGATCATCTGGAGAAACTGGCCTTGGCCAGTTGTCAGCCCGAGCGGACGCCGGGCCTGCTACGGCAGGCCTTAAGTGATATTGCCGAGGCCAGGGCTCTCGCGCAGGAGCAGCGCGAGTTGGTGGCATTGATCACTGCGCTGGATCGAAATGTACGTCTGTTGGAAGCTCGCAATCGTGAGCTCAAGGCCGATTTAGAACGCACGATTACTGGCATTCGGGATATCGAAACGGATATCGAGGGCATTCATCAGAACGGAGGCGTGCGATGAGTCCGCACACGATACTGCTCGTGGACGATGATCCCGGGCTGCTTCAACTGTTGGAAATTCGGCTGGAATCGTTCGGTTATGCGACCCTGTGCGCAGCCTCCGGGGGGGAGGCGCTGCAGTTGTTGGAGCGCCATAGCGTTGATGCGCTGGTCAGCGACTTGCGTATGCAGCCGATGGATGGTCTGGAGCTCTTCGAGCAAATACGCGAGCGGTGGCCGAGTATTCCGGTGATCATGATCACCGCGCACGGCACCATTCGCGAGGCCGTAGATGCCACCGTCAAGGGCGTATTTTCGTTTCTCACCAAACCCGTGGATCCGGGTGAGCTGCAGTCCGTGCTCCGAAAGGCCGTAGATCTTCGGGCCGGAGCAGAGCGCCGCGAACCCAGAGACGAGGGACGCTTGCTCACCCGTTGTGCACGCATGTTTGAATTGCTGGAACAGGCGCGTCTCTACGCCGAGAGCGACGCCAATATTCTGATCACGGGAGAAAGTGGGACCGGCAAGGAGTTGCTCGCGGAATTTGTCCATACCCACAGTGCGCGCGCCGAAGCGCCCTTCGTCGCGCTCAACTGCAGTGCGATTCCGAATGAGCTGCTCGAATCCGAGCTGTTCGGCCACACCAAAGGCGCATTTACTGGGGCCAACCGTGATCGCCAGGGTTTATTGGTGTCGGCAGATGGCGGGACCTTGTTGTTAGATGAGATCGGGGACATGCCCCTGCCACTGCAAGCCAAGCTCTTGCGCGTGTTGCAGGAGGGTCAGGTGCGTCCGCTGGGGGCGCACGAACAAATCGACATGGATATCCGGGTAATTTCGGCAACTCATGTGGACTTGGATGCGTCCATCGGGGCGGGGGGCTTCCGCGAAGATCTCTATTACCGGTTGAATGTGGTCAGCCTGCATATTCCCCCCCTTCGTGAACGGTTGGAGGACGTTCCTCTTCTCGCCGACCACTTTTTGCGGGAGATCGCACGGCGGGGCAGCAAGGCGGAAAAGGTGCTGTCGCCCCCCGCGCTCGAGTTACTGCTCGGCTACGGTTGGCCCGGCAATATTCGCCAGCTGCAAAATGTCATGGAGCGCCTCTTTGCCCTGAGTCGCGGCCCCGTCATCCCGGAAGCGTTGGTCCAGCAAGCGCTGCCCCTGGATACCACGCCACGCATTCGCCCATTCAGCGATGCCCGTCGCGACTTCGAGCGACAATATCTGGTCCAGTTGCTGGCGGTGACCAAGGGCAACATGACCCAGGCTGCGGAACTCGCCGATCGGAATCGGTCGGATCTCCACAAGCTGGTGAAACGTCACGCCATCAATCCCAGTGAATTCCGTAACCGCGGTGCCGAGAACACGTGATGGCCGCCGGGTGTAGCCCCCCGGAGGGGGCGCGCACGGCCGATCTGTTCAGAACCGATAGGGGATCGCAAGGGCGATAAAGCCCGTGTGGCCGATGCCCACGCTCTCTCCCGCATAGGTCGTGGAGATCCCACCGACCAGGGAGACGGAAGTGCTGAACCTGTAGCTGGTCATGAACTGTGCGGTATGCCGCTTATAGTCCGGAAAGGCGGTCAGCACCTCCCCGTTGGTCCCGCCGTCATTGCCGATGCTGACGGTGTTTGCCGAGCGCAAGATGAATGACCAGGATGAGCCGCTCGGCGTCCAGCCTACGAAAGCGTTGACAAAAGCCTCGTCAGCAGGCACTTCCCAGCGCTTGTTGTAACCCGCCTCGCCGCTGTAGAAGATGCGGCCATTGCCCAGACTATGGCGGTTGCCATAGGCGAGCTTGATTTCTCCATCGTATTGGTCCCGTCCCAGAGCGACATGGGCATCTTCGTCGGGGTTGATGGGAACCTTAACGCCGACCTGCAGCGAAAGGGAGGCGCCGTCGCGATTCCAGAGCCTTTGGCGTACAAACAAATCCGATTCGGCGAGTCCGGAGTTGCTATCGGTGTGTCCCGTCGCGGATTCAATCCAAACTTTACGGTACTTGGGCTGCACCCCGACCGTGAAGGTGTCGGTAACGCCGTATTCGATCAGTGGGCTGAACTCCACCATGGTGAACTCGGTGGTTCGGTCAACGCGGTCGCCGTCGCGGTCGAATGACTCATCGGCATAGGTGTAGGAAATTGGGGTGAGGACGAGGAGATCGCCCTCCGGTCGGGTCCACGCGGATCCCACGGCCGTGGTCGACGCGGCGCTCAGTATCACAGCGAGACCTCCCCAGGTTGCGGCGCGACGGAGAACAGGGGCTTTCATGAATTTTCTCTCCTCAGAGATTGGCGGGGGCTTGTTGAGTGCAGCGTTAGCGTTTCTGGAACGCGGACCTGCCTTGCGTTAACGCCAGTCGTGGACTGGGCTGCTCGGTGGCAATGGGCAAACCGGTCCGTGCACGAGGGGCCGGCGGATTGATGCCTCATGCCCTACTTCGCCGTGCCGTGCGCTGGGGTTTCCAGGCGCACGACACGGTGGGGTCTGTCGGGGTTACTGGACTGTCTCGGCCGCTTCCTGAGCATCGCGGTTGAGGTTGGCCGGGATATCGGTTTCGACCAATATCCCGCCCTGCGCGTTGGCGCTGCCGCGGAGATCGAGCTTGTCGGTAGCCGCGGAGGGGTCGGTGCTTTGAAGTTGTGCCAAGCCATCTTTCAGGGTGTGGGCGGTATCGGGCGCGCGGTCGGTGTTCGCTAGAGCGCGCACATAGCCCGCTGCCGTTTCACTCGCCGTTTGTGCCTGAGAGGCGGCTTCCGCTGCGGCCTGGGCGGCGATCTGGGATCCTGGGCCGCCGTCGATGGCGGCGGCTTGTGCGGCGGCTTGTGCGGCCGCCTGAGCCTCCAAGACGGCCTGGTTGGCCTCCTGAATCAGTTTTTCCGCGGCATCGAGTGAGCCCGCTGCAGTAACTTGGGAGGCGTACTCAATAACAAGCCCCGCAGCCGTTGCGGCGGCTTCCACGGAACTGGCGACCGCGGCATTCAGGGTGGCGTCACTGGCCACCCCAAAAGCCGCAGCTGCCGCCGTAGCCGCGTTGGCGATGGCTGCGTTGACACCGGTGGTGCCCAGGGTGCTGGCGCGTGCGGCGCTGTCGGTCACTGTTTTGGCCGTAGGTGAGATCGTATCGGCGGCCATCGCCTCGCCTTTTTCTAGGGCAGTTGGGATGGTCGTCGGATCTATACCGTCGGTTGCGGCCTGGAGTCCGCGGCCGGCGGCAACCCCAGGCACGCCAATGCCGACGGCCGCGTCGACGCCGGCTGCGGCGGCATCGGCAGCTGCGGCGGCGTCAGCGGCTGCTGCGGCATCAGCGGCTGCGGCGGCATCGACGGCTGCGGCGGCATCGACGGCTGCGGCGGCATCGACGGCTGCGGCGGCATCGACGGCTGCGGCGGCATCGACGGCTGCGGCGGC